>DAORNH010000001.1:0-420 GCA_035440865.1 Hyphomicrobiaceae bacterium
ACCTGGCGCGGCTTGAGGACATGATCCGACTTCTTGTCCCCCTCGATCACCGTGATCTTGTGATCCTTGTCATCCTCGTTGGTGATCGCGACCGAGGCCAGCACCGGTGTGGCGAGAAGCATGGCCAACGTCACGCCGGCTGCAAGGATCATCGGTTTCATGGAACGGGACCTCGCGGACACTTCGGGCGACTGGCGCCACCCGGCAGAAGCGGATTGGTATTCGTGATGACGAGTTGCAGATAGGGGCTCGGCGGCAGCCCCGACCAGACAGTCGACGCTGCTGCCAGTTATCGCTGTAACGTCCGGCTTGGCAATCCATTCCAGTCGCATCGCGTCATGCCGCGGTGCGACCTATCGGAGGTTCCCGCAGAACCGCTGGATGCGCTTGCAGGCATCCTCGAGCTCGTCGGTCGAGACC
>DAORNH010000001.1:466-3250 GCA_035440865.1 Hyphomicrobiaceae bacterium
GCGCCGTGCACCGCCGCGACGCCTTCTTCCTCGAGCAGCGCGGTGACGAAATCCTCGTCGTTCTTGATCACCTTGCCGCTCTTCGAGGTCTTGCCGATCGTGCCAGCACACGAGGGATAGACGTAGAACGCGCCCTCCGGCTTCGGACACTTGAGGCCCTTCGCCTGGTTCAGCATCGAGACGACGAGATCGCGCCGCTCCTTGAAGATCGCGTTGTTGCGCGGAATGAAGTCCTGCGGGCCGTTGAGCGCCTCGACGCCCGCCCACTGCGTGATCGACGAGGGGTTCGACGTCGACTGCGACTGCAGCTTGCACATCGCCTTGATGAGCGGCTCGGGACCGCCTGCATAGCCGAGCCGCCAGCCGGTCATGCAGTAGGCCTTGGAGAGGCCGTTCATGGTGAGCGTGCGCTCGTAGAGCTTGGGCTCGACCTCGGCCGGCGTGACGAACTTCAGCCCGTCGTAGAGCAGGTGCTCGTACATGTCGTCGGTGAGCACCCAGACGTGCGGGTGGCGCAGCAGCACGTCGGTCAGCGCCTTGAGCTCAGCGCGCGAGTAGGCGGCGCCCGACGGGTTCGAGGGCGCGTTGAACAGGAACCACTTGGTCTTCGGCGTGATCGCCTTCTCGAGCGTGTCGGGCTTCAGCTTGTAGCCGTCCTCGAGGCGCGTCATGGCGAACACTGGCTTGCCGTCGCCGAGCATGACGATGTCGGCATAGGAGACCCAGCACGGCGCCGGTATCACCACCTCGTCGCCCGGATTGATGGTGCACATCAACGCGTTGTAGAGCACCTGCTTGCCGCCGGTGCCAACCGTAATCTGGCTCCGCGTATAGGTGAGGTTGTTCTCGCGCTTGAACTTGGCGACGATGGCGTCCTTCAGTTCCGGGATGCCGTCGACGTCCGTGTAGCGCGTCTTGCCGGAAGCGATCGCCTTGACGGCCGCGTCCTTGATGTTCTGCGGCGTTTCGAAATCCGGCTCGCCCTGCGAGAGCGTGATGATGTCCCGGCCCTTGGCTTTGAGCTCGCGCGCCTTGGTGGAGATGGCGATGGTCGCCGACGGCTGGATGCGATTGAGGCTGTCTGCGAAAAAGCCCATGACGGGCCCTCCTCCTGTCGGTTACGAGCGGCCGGGACCGTAGAGGGTGAGGCGACACTTCGCAAGGAGACTCCGCAAGCAGCCCGCCGCTCGCACATGTCGCTCGGACACGCCGCCGTTGCGCGCACGAGTGCTCTGTGGGACGCTCAATTGGACGATACGCTCAGACCGGAGCTCCAACGATGGCCGCTTCCCGCCCCTTACTCGCCCTCGCCATGGGCGATCCCGCCGGGATCAGCCCCGAGCTCACGGCGAAACTCCTCGCCGACGAGGCCGTGGCGGCTGCGGCCGACCTCGTCGTCATTGGCGACCGGCGCGTGCTTGCGGCCGGCGAAAGCGTTGCCGGCGTCAAGGCCCGCACTGAGCCCTGGATCCCGAGAAAGGCTGTCGGCGGAGGGCACACATTCGTCGATCTGGCACACCTGGATCCCACGCGGATTGCACGCGGCGCCTCTTCGAAGGAGGGTGGCGCCTTCGCGCTCCGCAATTTCCGCACGGCACTGGCGCTCGGTCGGGACGGCGTCGTCGACGCCGTGACGTTTACGCCATTCAACAAGCACGCCATGAAGCTCGCGGCGGGCAGCTACGAGGACGAGATCGCCGTCATCAGCGAGGTGACCGGCACCAAGGGCCACGGCCGCGAGTTCAACATCCTGGGTGCGCTCTGGAACGCTCGCGTGACGAGCCACGTACCGCTCAAGGACGTCGCCAAGTACATCACCCGGGAGGCGGTGGTAAACGGGCTCGTCCTCACCGATCGCTGCATGAAGGAAGCAGGTGTCGCGCGGCCACGCATCGCGGTTGCCGGGCTCAACCCGCACGCGGGAGACGAAGGCAACTTCGGCCGCGAAGAGATCGACGTCATCGCGCCGGCAGTTGTCGAAGCAAAGGCGAAAGGCATCGCCTGCGAGGGCCCGTTCCCATCGGATACCGTGTTCCTCAGGGCCAAGCGCGGCGACTTCGACGCCGTGCAGACGATGTATCACGACCAGGGCCAGATCGCGATGAAGCTCATGGGCTTCGAAAGCGGCATCACGCTGATCGGCGGCTATGCCTTCCCGGTCTGCACGCCCGCGCACGGCACCGCCTACGACATCGCCGGCAAGGGCATCGCGGACTTGGGCGCCAGTCGCAACGCGATCTTGATCGCGGCAAAGATGGTATCGCAGCGCAAGGGCGCGCCGGCGAGCAGCAGTGATCGGGCAGCCGCCCTCGCGCGTAGTCTCGACGCGGCCAAGGGGCAGGCCGCCTGATCCGGGCGAGGTAAGCGATGTCGACTGCAGCACAGCCGGATTCCCCCGGAATCGCACTCGTAACCGGCGCTGCGCATCGGATCGGCCGGGCAATCGCACTCCACCTCGGCCGCCTCGGCTGGTCGGTCGCCGTCCACTTCAACGGCTCGCGCGAGGCCGCTGAGGCTGTCGCAGCCGAGGTCAGCAAATGCGGCGGGCGCAGCATCGCCTTGAAGGCCGACCTCGCCTCGGCCGACGAGGTGCGCGACCTCCTCCCGCGCTGCGTTGCGGCGATAGGCGCCCCGACATGCCTCGTCAACAACGCCTCGATGTTCGAGGACGACCGCATCGAGAGCCTCGATGCCCGGCTATGGGACGCGCTCCTCGCTGTGAACCTCACGGCACCCGTGCTGCTGGCCCAGGCCTTCCAGCGCCACCTGCCGGCCGGTCAGCAT
>DAORNH010000001.1:3260-8054 GCA_035440865.1 Hyphomicrobiaceae bacterium
CGCGATCGTCAACATCATCGACCAGCGCGTGTGGCGGCCGTCACCCGAGTTCTTCTCCTACGGCGTCACGAAGTCCGCGCTCTATGCGGTAACGCGCATGCTGGCGCAGGCGATGGCGCCGCGCATCCGCGTCAACGGCATCGGGCCGGGGCCGGTCCTGAAATCGATCCACCAGAGCGAGGCCGAATTCAGCGCCGAGTGGAAGAGCACGCTCCTCGCCCGCCCGACCTCACCGGACGAGGTCGCGGCTGCCGTCGCCTTCATCCTCTCGCAGCCCTCGATGACAGGTCAGATGATCGCCCTCGACGCCGGCCAGCATCTCTCGTACTGAGCCGATGCTCCCGCTCGCGGCCTTCACGACGCATCCCTCGCTCTTCTCGCTGTTCGGGCTCGTCGTCGGGGATGGTGGCGCGCGGGTCGAGCAGGGCATCACCTACGGGCCCGATGCGCGCCACCTCCTCGACATCTGGCGGCCGCGACGCGCGCCCGACGCGGGGCCCGTCGTCGTCTACTTCTATGGCGGCGGATGGACCTCGGGCTGCCGCGCCGGCTACGGCTTCGTCGGTGGGGCCATAGCGTCGATCGGCGCGACGTGCGTCATTCCCGACTACCGGCTCTATCCGAAGGTGCGCTGGCCCGTGTTCCAGGAGGACGCGGCGGCGGCCGTCGCCTGGGTCGCACGCAACGTGCCCGGCATCGAGCGCCGCCCACTCGTCCTCATGGGCCACTCCGCCGGCGCGCACCTCGCCGCCATGCTTGCCCTCGATCCGCGCTGGCTCAGGGCAGCAGGCGCCAATCGTCCGGTCGACGGCCTGATCGGCCTCTCGGGGCCCTACTGGTTCGAGCCGACCACGTGGCCGACGACCGCTCATATCTTTGCGGACGCCACATCAAAGGACGAGCCGCGACCGGTGTTTCATGCGGGCCCTCACGCCCCGCCCGCGCTCCTTGTCCACGGCGAGGCCGACGACCTCGTGAAGCCGCACAACACCCACGAGCTTGCTGCGGCGCTCGAGGCGGCGGGACGGCCCGTGACAAAGCTGGTGGTACCCGGTGCCGGACACCGCAAGACCCTGCTCGGCATTGCCAGGCCGGTCAGGTGGCGGACGGATGCCCGCGGGCCGATTGCCGAATTCTTGCGCGGAATCGATGGCAACGGCATTACTTCACTACATGCTACGGACGCACGCTGATCGAGACATATGTCAGCGCGAACATCGTCGGTTCCTTGCCCGCGAGCGTCGTCACGATATGTCTCGCGAGGACAAACTCGATATCCGCCGACCACTGCTCCTCCAGGCGCAGCGTCATGCCATCGGAATACCTGATGAACTTGTTGATCGGGATGGTGACGTAGCGGCAGCCGCCGATCTCCACCTCGGACGTGGTATCGCCGATCGTCAGCCGCATCTTCGCAGTCTTCGTTGGCTCGTCCGTCCCGTTGACAAGACTTTTCGACGCCATCGAATGCGAAAGGTTGTGCGTCGTACCTGACTTGAGCGGGAAGATTGCCGACAAATCCTGGTCGAAGAGAACCTGCCTCCTGGTCGACGACGACTCCGAAACGAGGGCGATCAAGCCGCGATAGTGACTGTAGCCGATCTGAGGCCGCATGGGCTTCTCAAACCTCTCAATGGACTGGACGATCCCACCATGTCCTCCGACAACCTCCGTCACGACGCCGTCATCGCGCTTCAGAATGAAGCCCTTGGCGGCGCTCTCCCTGGTCGGGCACTGCGCCGTCGCCGCCGATGCCGCCAGGATTGAGAAAAGGATCGCCAGTGGCACCCGCATCTCTTGCCCCCCGCCTCTCGTCCGACCGCCCCATCAGGGCCGTGCCGAAATCGCCGTGAACTCCAATGTCAGTCGCACGGGCTCCTTCCCCGCAAGTCGCGAGTTGACGACCGTGCGGAGGACAAGCTCGAGCTCTTCAGACCAGAACTCCTGATTCACGTACTCGTGGCCGTTGCTGAAGGTGACGGCCTTGGTGACGGCGATCGTTGGATAGCTGCACGGGCCAATCGCGACTGTCGATCGCTCCGTCGCAATGTTGAGGGCGAGGCGGGCCGTGATGCTCGGCTGCCCGTCCGACGAGATCTTGTAGCCAAGGTCGTGCGCCGCACCGGGCAATAGCGGAAAGATCGCGAGCGGGCTCTGGTCGTAGTTGACCGTGGCCAATTTCGCCTTCGACTTTGACGTGTTCGGCAGGAGCCCGCGGATATAGGACTTCTCGATTGGGAGATGCGAGGGATCGGGGTATCGCTCGCTCATCGAGACGATATCGTTGCCGCGCCCCGTGACCTCGAGCGTCATACCATCCATGCGCGTCAGGACGAAGCCCTTCGGCGACGTGGTCCAGGTCGGGCAGGCGGCTTCAGCTCCACCGACAGGAAGCGACACGATCATCAAGGCAGCCAGCCATCGCAGCATCGAAACGCCTCCTATCGCTTTGGCCGCCGCGGCTTTGCCTTGGTCCGGTCCGGGGCACCGTGGATCGGTGGGAATACGCCGGTCGTCGAGAAGGTGCCGCGTCGGGCGACGGGGGCTGCTCCAGGCCGTTGGCGCGAGGGCTCGCCGGACTTCCGCGGCACGAAGCCCGCCGGCTGTCCGGCCGGAATGAGATGCTGCTTCCCCGGCCCGATGAGATCGGCGCGGCCCATGCGCTTCAAGGCCTCGCGCAGGAGCGGCCAATTCTCGGGATCATGGTAGCGCAGGAACGCCTTATGGAGGCGGCGCTGCTTCAGGCCCTTCACCGCCTCGACCTTTTCGGAGCCGCCCCGGCGCACGCCGCGCAACGGATTGAGGCCGGTGTGATACATCGCAGTCGCAGTCGCCATCGGCGAGGGCAGGAACGTCTGCACCTGGTCGGCGCGGAAGCCGTTCTTCTTCAGCCAGACCGCGAGCGAAAGCATGTCCTCGTCGCGCGTGCCTGGGTGCGCCGCGATGAAATACGGGATCAGATAGTATTCCTTGCCGGCATCCTTCGCGGCCCGATCGAACAGCTCCTTGAAGCGGTCGTAAGTGCCGATGCCGGGCTTCATCATCTTGGCGAGCGGCCCGTCCTCGGTATGCTCGGGCGCGATCTTCAGGTAGCCGCCGACGTGATGCATGACGAGTTCGTTCACATACTCCGGACTCTCGACGGCGAGGTCGTAGCGTACGCCCGAGGCGACCATCACCTTCTTGATGCCAGGGAGCTCACGGGCCTTGCGATAGAGACCGATCAGGGCATCGTGGCTCGTATCGAGGTTTGGGCAGATGCCTGGATAGACGCATGAGGGACGCCGGCAGAGCGCTTCCACCCGCTTGTCCTTGCAGGCCATGCGATACATGTTCGCCGTCGGTCCGCCGATATCCGAGATGATGCCGGTGAAGCCCTTGGTCTTGTCGCGAATCTCCTCGATCTCGCGCAGCACCGAATCCTCCGACCTGCTCTGGATGATGCGCCCCTCGTGCTCCGTGATGGAGCAGAACGTGCAGCCGCCGAAACAGCCGCGCATGATCGTCACCGAGAAGCGGATCATCTCCCAAGCGGGGATCTTGGCGTCACCGTAGGAGGGATGCGGCCCGCGCGCGTATGGGAGGCCGTAGACGCCGTCCATCTCCTCGGTCGAGAGCGGGATCGGCGGCGGCGTGATCCACAGATCGCGGTCACCGTGGCGCTGCACTAGGCCGCGCGCATTCCCCGGGTTGCTCTCGCGGTGGAGTACGCGCGAGGCGCGCGCGTAGGCGTCCTTGTCGTCCTGCACCTGCTCGTAGGCCGGGAGCCGCACGACGGCGGGGCCGTTCGCACGCGCAGCGCCCTCATCAGCGCTTTCGACATCGTCTGCCGCGATCTCCGTGAACCCGTCCGGCAGGCTGCTCTTCATGACAGCGATGCCGCGGATGCCGTCGATCGCCGAGAGCTCCACGCCGGCTGCTGCGCGATGCGCCACATCGACGATCGCCCGCTCGGCGTTGCCATAGATGAGGAGGTCGGCCTTGGCATCGGCGAGAACCGAGCGGCGCACCTTCTCGGACCAATAGTCGAAATGGGCGATGCGGCGGAGCGAGGCCTCGATGCCGCCGATCACCACCGGGACGTCGCGGAAGGCCTCGCGACAGCGCTGTGCATAAACGATGACGGCGCGATCCGGCCGCTTGCCGCTCTCGCCACCGGGCGTATAGGCGTCGTTGGAGCGGATGCGCCGGTCCGAGGTGTAGCGGTTGACCATACTGTCCATGTTGCCGCCCGTGACCCCGAAGAAGAGGCGCGGGGGGCCGAGGCGCATGAAGTCGGCAGGGCTCCGCCAATCGGGCTGAGCAATCATGCCGACACGGAAGCCGTGCGCCTCGAGCAGGCGGCCGATGATCGCCATGCCGAAGCTCGGGTGGTCGATGTAGGCGTCACCGGTGACGATGATGATGTCGCAGGCGTCCCAGCCGAGCGTATCCATCTCGGCCCGTGACATGGGGAGGAACGGCGCGGCGGGAGGGCGGCTCTTCGGCGCATGCTCGAAGAGGCCGTGTTCAGGCGTCAACGGCGTGAAGTCGGCACGCTTCGCCATCGCCGGCAATACGGGGGCGGCAGCAGCCGGAGTGGGCACCGGTGACGACTTGCGGTTGTAGACGACGGCCAAAGGGTGTGCTCGCGAATGAAAGCAGGCGGCGGCGATATGTGCGCGCCGCTCAATAGCATTTTCTATGGTCGCGACACAGCGCGAACTCATGACCGCAGCTCGACCGCAAATTGCAGGCGTCAACCGACCTCCGACACAGAACGGCCGGTTTCGGGGGTAGATTCGAGTGCACGGG
>DAORNH010000001.1:8266-19133 GCA_035440865.1 Hyphomicrobiaceae bacterium
CCGCCAGGGTCCATCGTTCGATCAGAAGGTTCTCTGGGTCTACCGCCGCGCCGGGCTGCCGGTCGAAGTGCTGCGCGAGCACGAGGGCTGGCTTCAGATCCGCGACAGCGAGGCCGGCACCGGCTGGGTGCTCAGCTCGCTCGTCTCTGCGCGGCGAACGGCCCTGGTCGCGCCCTGGGAGGTGAAGCCCGGCGTCGCGCCGCCGCAGATCGAGATCCGCTCCGAGCCGAGCGCCGCCTCGCCGCTCGTCGCCCTCGTCGAGGCCGGCGTGATCGCGAGCCTCGTCAGCTGTGACCGCCGCTGGTGCCGGATCGCCATCAACGACATCCGCGGCTTCGTCGACCAGAAGCGGCTCTGGGGGGTCTATGAGGACGAGGTACTGAAGTAGCGGCTTCGATTAAATTCGTGCCCAGGCGAGTGCAGCCAATGCGGCCGCTGCGCCGGCCGTCAGGAGGAGCCCGCGACGTCCATCGACGAAGCTGTCCGGCATGGGTTTCATGACCAGTGGTGCGACGAGCCCCATCGCGCAGAACGCAATCACGGCAATTGCGAGCGGCATGCGCCGCCAAGCAAGCAGCAGTGCGAGAGCAAGCGCTGCGACCGCAATGGCCATGCTGCCCCAAATGATCACCAGGCCGAGCGGGCTCGCGAGCGTCTCGCGCCGCCCTTCTGCCGGAAAATGACCGCTCGCGATAAGCGCATAGAGCGTCACCGCCAGCGACAAGGCGAGAAAGAGCGTCAGCTCGTAGAGCGGCGGCAGCATAAAATGTCCCGCTTTCTGGTGTCGGTTGTCACGCGGCGGCCGTCGCCGCGATGATCTCACCTGCTGGTCGTGCCGCACCCTTCGACTGGCTGATGTCGAAGGCGATCCGCGGCCAGGTGACATGGACAACGGCGCCCGTCGCCGGTGCCGCGCGATTGGCGAACGCGAGGTGCGCGCCCGAGCGCTCGAGCAGCGACTTGGCGATGAAGAAGCCGAGCCCGAGCCCGGCAGCCTCCGAGCCCTGCTTCTGCTGCTGGCCCTGCGGCCGGGTCGTGACGTAGGGTTCGCCGAGCGCCTCGATCACGCCGGGCGCGAAGCCCGGACCATCGTCAGCGATGCGGACCTCGACGTTCCTGTCGCTCCAACGCGCGTCGATGGTCACCTCGCCGCTCGCGAAGTCCACGGCATTCTCGATGATGTTGCCGAGCCCGTAGATGAGACCGGGACGGCGCTCGGCGATCGGCTCGCGCATCGCGCCCGGGCCATCAACCGCGGCGGCCGTTGCGATCGTGATCCGCTTCACACCCTTGCGGTAGGGCTCGGCCGCCTCCTGCAGGAGTTGCGTCAGCGGCAAACTCGCGTGGTGGGGATCCTGTTCGTTCGGCTTGCGCGTCAGCGTGCGCAGAATCTCGCGGCAGCGATCAGCCTGGGCACGCAATAGCTTGATATCCTCCTCGATCGCCGGCTGGCCGGCTGTCTCACGCTCGAGCTCCTTCGTCACGAGCACGATCGTCGAGAGCGGTGTCCCGAGCTCGTGCGCGGCCGCGGCGGCAAGTCCGTCGAGCGCGTGCAGACGCTGCTCGCGGGCAAGTACATGCTCGGTCGCCGCAAGCGCCGCAGTCATCTGACGCGCCTCCTTGGTGAGGCGGGCAGCATAGATGCCGAGGAAGATCATGGCCGAGACAACGGAGGCGAAGATCCCGCCCTTGTAGACCCGCGGCAGGACAAACGCCTCGCCCGCCCCCCAGGGCAGCGGCAGGTGCCACTCGACGAGCAGGGCGGCCATGACGACGGCCAGGAGGCCGAGAACGATCGTATTGCGCGGCGGCAATGTCGCAGCCGAAACGGTGACGGGCGCCACCAGCATGAAGACGAACGGGTTCTGCACGCCGCCGGTCAGATAGAGCAATGCCGCGAGCCCGACGATATCGCAGGCAAGCAGCGCCGAGGCGAGCGAGGCACCGAGCCGAAACCGCATCGGGAACTTGATGCGCAGGTAGATGTTGACCCAGGCCGAGAGCGCGATCAGCACGAAGCAGAGCGCGATGGGCAGCGAGTAACCGAGCCCGAAGTAGACGAGCAGCACTGTCGCCGCCTGCCCGGCGACGCCGAACCAGCGCAGCTTGATGAGCGTCTGCAATCTGAGACGGCTCTCCTGGATCGTCATCGGATCACTCCCGGCCAACGGCCACCGCCCGCGGCGCAACCTACGCTCATAACGCGAGCCGAGCCAGACCATATCCGGGACCGAGGAAGGCGGCAGCCCAGACAAAGGAGGATACGATGCTCGCCGGCACGAACTTCCAGAGCGGCATGACGAACATGCCCGCCACGACCGGAATGAACGGGCGGAGCAGCCCCAGGAACTTGCCCCCGAGCACGCTCAGCGCACCCCAGTCGCGGATCATCACGCGGCTCTGGATGAGCCACTCCGGTCGCTTCGAGCACGGCCAGATGGAGACGGACTGATCCTTGAAGACGCGGCCTATCGCGTAGGTGACGCAGTCGCCGAGGATTGCGCCGATCGAAGCCCAGAGCCATGTCGTCCAGAACACGCCGCCGGCCGCGCCATGCACCGCCCCGATGCCGAGAAAGAGCGCGCTCGACGGCAGCAGCAACGACAAGACCGGGATGCCCTCGCCGAAACCGAGGAAGAAGCAGACCGGGCCTGCGAGCCAGTCATGCTCGCGCACGAGCGCGACCAGCCACTGCTTCAGGGTCTCGAATGACATGCCAGCTCAGGCCCTGCCATACGCCGATCTCGCGGCGCTGGTCGAAACTTTGCCGTCGGCGACGTCGCGCTCGAGCATGGCGGGATCGCGCAGCCTCGGTTCGCCGTAGCCTCCGGCACCGGGCGTCACAATCTCGACGCTCGAGCCCTTGGCCAGGCATGCGCGGCCCCGATCCGGAGCCTCGCTCGGAGCATTGAAATTGAAGTGCGCGGTGCCTCCACGATGCCCGCCATCGAGGCCCCAGGGCGCGACGGTCGCGCGCCCGCCGATAATGTATGTCCGGCATTCGTCGTGCTCGGCGCGGACCACGCGGCGGAGTGCCATGCCGCCGCGCATGCGGCCCGGACCACCCGAGTCCTGCACGAGCTCGTAGCGCTCGATGGTCAGCGGATACTCCGTCTCGAGCGCTTCCACGGGCAAGTTCGAGGTATTGGTGAGGTGCACATGGACGCCGTCGAGGCCATCCTTCGTTGCCCGGGCCCCGAAGCCGCCGCCGATCGTCTCGAGGTAAACGTAGTAGCGGCCGTTGCGAGGGTCGACGCCCGAGAAGTCGGCATAGACGCAAGCGCCGTTGTGAGCCGCCGTGACACGCTCCGGGATAGCCGTGGCGAGCGCACCGTGGATGAGATCGACGACGCGCTGGCCGGCATCGAGGCGCGAGTTCACCGCAGCCGGCGGCGCCGCGTTCAGCACCGAGCCCTTCGGCGCGGTCACCGTGATCGGGCGGAAGAACCCGGCGTTCGGCGGGATGTCCGGGCCGATCACAGTCTTCAGCGCGTAGTAGACCGTCGCCAGCAGGCCCGTCTCGACCAGGTTGAACCCGGCACGCACCTGCCGCGGCGCATCGAACGTCAAGGCGATCTCGTCGTCCTTCACGACGATCTCGACCTTGAAGGTCAGGTTGCCGTCCACCTCCTCACTGTCGAAGACGTCCTCGAAGCGATAGGTGCCCGAGGGAATTGTGCGGATGCCTGCCCGGGTGAGGCGCTCGGCATAGTCGAGCAGTGCCGCCGCCGCCGACATGAGGGTGTCGCGGCCGTAGCGCCGGCAGAGCGCCTGGAAGCGCTGCACGCCGAGCCGGTTCGCCGCCATCTGCGCGCGCAGGTCGTTCAGCCGCTCGTCGGGCACCTGCATGTTGAGGAGAATCATCTCCTGCACGTCCGTGACGAGTTCACCTCGGCGATAGAGGCGCACCGGTGGAATGCGGATGCCTTCCTGGAAGATATGAGCATGGCCGCGGTCGACGAAGTCGGCGTGGTGGGCCGTGTTGGTCGCCCAGCCGACGAGTTGGCCCTCGAAGAAGATCGGCTCGGCGAGCACGAGGTCGGGGAGATGCGTGCCGCCGCCCGTATAGGCGTCGTTGCCGATGAACACGTCGCCCTCGGCGATCTCGGCCATCGGCACGCGTCGGTAGATCGCTTCGACGATGCCGATCAGCGAGCCGAGGTGCATTGGAATGTGCATCGCCTGGCAGAGGGTGCGGCCGGCCGCATCAAAGAGGCAGGTCGAGCTGTCGCGGCGCTCCTTGATGTTGGTCGAATAGGAGGCGCGCACGAGCGTCTCCCCCATCTCCTCCGCGATCGAGGCGAGCGCGTTGCCGATCACCTCGACGGTGACGGGATCGAGAGCCGCCTTGCCTTCGCGAACTGCCTTGGCCATACCGTCGCCTCCTGGAGTCGAGTCTGCGCATTTTGTCGATAGATCATGAAGCGCATCAGGGCCGCAAGGGCGATCGAGGCAACCAATCCGAAGCAGCTCGTGGCGCAGAGGTCTTGAAATCCAATGGCCTTTGCAAAGTGGCTTGAAACCAGAATAATCTGTGGATAAAAATGCTGAGCCAGTTCATGCCACAGAACCGGTGTAGACTGAGGGTGTGGCTAGTTGCGGTCGATCGGGGGCGATCGGCTGGTGTGTGCGGAGCGTAGCGTTCCATCCGGCGGGATGGGTTGCGGGGTAGTCATGTTAGTCAAGTCGATGGTGCTCGCCGCCATGGCGACGGCAATCGGGCCTGTGCTCGGCATTGCCCTCTTTGTCCTCAAACACTCGCTCTGACGAGCAACCGACGCGCTGACCGGCGCTCGTTGAGTCGTGTCGGCATGGGCCATGGGCGCGGTTGCGCGAGGTCGCATGCGCGCGACCATGCGTTCGCCTGCGCATGGGACTGCGTAACCGTGCGTGCTCGCGCGAGACGACGCCAGTTGCAAAAATCCGCAATGGTGGCGCCACGCATAGTTGCGCCATGACGACGCTCGGGCATAGGCACGGGGCATCGACGGGCGTCGAGGGAAGATTCGGGGCCAACGCCTCACCGCCGACCTGGTTCCCCGGAAATCCGAGCACGCACTTGCGTGCCTGAAATGTCCGGGGCCGTTACCCGCTTGGGCGTCACTGCAGGCCTCAAAGATCGCGACCCGCGTCGTCGCGGATGGCATCGGCGAAGTTGTCCCGCCAGGTCGGAGTGTGCGCCGCGATGCTCGTGAACTTCCGGTCGTGGCACCAGCGCATAGTGTAACGCCGGACAGTCTGGTCACTTTGGCGCGTGCTCGGATTTCCTGGAAACCAGCGGACAGGGTTGGGGAGCAGTGCGGCGTCAGGCCTAAACTGACACCCCTTCCGTCATCGCGCCGGCAAGTCGAGCGTCGACTCGCCGCTACGTGCGCTCGGCCGCTGTGCGTGCGAAATGCTTTGGGCAACCGGTCTCAGCATTGACGTGGGTTCACCGGGACCGTCGTGGTAGGGTCTCAGTTCAAGCTCGCCCAATTCGGACCACACGCCCGATCCACCTCACCGGGAACCTCATGACATTGCCGCTGAAACTGCTGAGCCCCCTCGACCTCGGCCACACATCTCTCGCCAATCGCCTGATCATGGGCTCGATGCACACCCGCCTTGAGACCCTGGACCGTCCGCTCGATCGGATCGCCCGCTTCTATGCAGAGAGGGCCCGCGGCGGCGCCGGCCTCATCGTCACCGGCGGCTTCTCGCCGAACGACGACGGCCTGATCGAGCCGAACGGTCCGGTGCTTTCCAGCTCACATCAGCTCGGCGAGCACCGCCCCGTCACGGATGCCGTGCACGCTGCCGGCGGCAAGATCGCCCTCCAGATCCTGCATGCCGGCCGATACGCGACACACGAACTCGCAGTCGGACCTTCCGACGTCGCCTCGCCCATAAACCCGAGAAAGCCCCGTCGCATGACGGAGGCGGACATCCTGCGCACCATCGAGGATTTCGCCACCTGCGCCGCCCTCGCCCGCGAGGCCGGCTACGACGGCGTCGAGCTCATGGGGAGCGAAGGCTACCTCATCAACGAGTTCACGGCGCCGCGCACCAACGACCGCGTCGATGCCTGGGGCGGCAGCCTCGACAACCGGCTGCGCTTTCCGGTCGCAGTCATGCGCCGCGTACGCGAACGGGTCGGGGCAGATTTCATCGTCATGTTCCGCATCTCGGCCATCGACCTCGTCGACGGCGGTCTAACGTCCGAAGAGATCGTTGCGCAGGCGCGGCTCGTCGCCAGCGCCGGCGCCTCGATCATCAACACCGGCATCGGCTGGCACGAGGCGCGCATTCCGACCATCGCGCAGAAGGTACCGCGCAGTGCCTGGGGCTTCGCCGCACGGCGGATCAAGGACGCGGTGGCCATTCCCGTCGTCGTATCGAACCGCATCAACACACCGGATGAGGCCGAGCGCATTCTCACCCGCGGCGACGGCGACCTCGTCTCCATGGCCCGCCCCTGGCTTGCCGACCCGAAATTCGGCCTGAAGGCACGCGAAGGCCGCGCAAACGAGATCAACGTCTGCATCGCCTGCAACCAGGCCTGCCTCGACTACATCTTCTCCGGGCGCGTCGCGACCTGCCTCGTCAATCCTAGAGCCGCCCGCGAGCTCGAGTTCGACGCCCCGCCGCCCTCCAACAGGAAGCGCGTTGCCGTGATCGGCGCAGGCCCCGCCGGGCTCGCCTTCGCCACAACGGCCGCGGAGCGCGGGCATGCCGTCACCCTCTACGAGGCCGAGGCACGCATTGGCGGGCAACTCAATCTCGCCCGCACGATTCCCGGCAAGCAGGAGTTCGACGAGACTGTCCGCTATTGGCGCACCCTCATCGAGAAGCACGGCGTCGAGGTGCGCCTCGGCGCGCGCCCGACCGCCGGCGCACTTTCGGCCGGACGCTTCGACGAAGTCGTCGTCGCAACGGGCGTGACGCCGCGCCGGCTGGATATCCCGGGTGCCGACCACCCCTCGGTCGCATCCTATGCCAACATTCTCTCAGGGAAGCGCGTCGCAGGCCGGCGTGTCGCCATCATCGGCGCTGGCGGTATCGGCTTCGATGTCGCCGAGCTGCTCTCCTCCCCGCACGCGAGCGGGGCACTGTCGGCTGAAAGCTTCGCCACCGAGTGGGGCATCGATCGCAGCGTCGCGGGGCGCGGCGGGTTGGCAACGCCCGCCGAGGAGACGCCGCCGCGCGAGATCGTCATGCTGCAGCGGAAGACGGGTCGCATGGGGCGCAGTCTCGGCGTCTCGACGGGCTGGATCCTCCGCCTCCAGCTCGCCAAGCGAAAGGTCGCGCAGGTGACGGGTGCAGCCTACAGGCGGATCGACGATCAGGGCCTGCATGTCACCGTCGGCGGCGCAGAGCGCGTGATCCCAGCCGACACGATCGTCGTCTGCGCCGGCCAGGAGAGCCAGCGCAGCCTCGCGGACGAGCTCGTGGTGCTCGGTATTGCGCCGCACGTGATCGGCGGTGCCGACGTTGCCGCCGAGCTCGATGCGATGCGCGCGATCGATCAGGGCATGCGCCTCGCCTACGCGCTGTGACGCGTTGCCCGCTCAGAAAAGGTGAACGGATTTCGGCACCAGCAGCCCGATCAGGAAGAAGATCACGCCAACGCCCGAAAAGCCGGCCGCCACCCAGAAGAGATAGATTGCCGTCGTGATCGCGAACGCCGAGGCGAGCACGATGGCGATCTGGAAGGCCGCCGACGACACCTCGTAGTGGTGATACTTGGCGAGTGCCAGATCGCGCTTCCTTTCGGCGTCCTTCGCCTTCGCCATCAGCTCGACGCTGCCCTCGCCCGTCTCCGGCTCGCTGCGATAGCGCGCCGCGGTCTTTCGCCAGTCACCGATGCGCTTGTCGAGGAGCTGCTTCGTCGCCGGATCGCGCGCGAGCTTGGCGTCGATCTCCATGGTCTCGGCCATGGCCTCGATCGTCGTGCGTCGGATGGTCTTTGCCTGGAAGAACGCCCAGGTGTCGGCCGCCTTGATGTTGTAGCCGAGCGCATCCGTCTGCGCGCTCTTCGCCATGGTTTCCGCGATGGCGAGGCAAAGCGCCAGGATCGAGATGAAGATCGCAATCGTCTTGTTGCCGCCCTCCCCGTGTCCGTGTGCCCCGTGTGACATGCTCCGCCCCCATGAGTTGCTCAGCCCTCTTTGGGGCGGCAGCCACCATAGAGACGAGCGGGGCGCAGAGCGAGACCCATTCCGGCGATGAGTTGCGCCCCGCCTCAAACCTCAGGCATCACCTTCTCGGCGCAGAGCCGCATGGCACGCGTCACGTGAGCGGGGTCGATGCCGCCGATGTTGAACCAGAGCGCGAAATCCGTGATGCCGAGCCGCGACTTGAGATCGCGGAGCTGGGCAACACACTCCTTCGGATCGCCGACTACGGCCGCGCCGTTCTCGATGAGCTTGTCGAAGGCGAGGTAGCCCATCTCGCGGGTCTTCTTGCCCTCGCTCATCGTGAGCTCGTAGCCCTTGACGACGCCGGCCTTCGGCGCGCCGGAAAGCTGGTTCGCCGTCACCTTCGCGTAGAACCACTCGACGTGCGGCTTGTAGATCGCGCGGGCCTTCGCCTGGTCCTCATGGACGAAGAAGGGGAGTAGAATCATCTTGCGCACCGTCTTCGGATCGCGCCCCATCCCGCGGCAGACCTCGTCATGACGTGCGAGCGAGCGGGCAAGCTCGTCGCGCCAGGTCTCGCGATAGGTGCGATAGGTGAAGGGCGACGCCATCTGCAGGTTAAAGCCCGAGCGGGCAGCCTGCTCGAAACTCTCGGGGCTGACCGTTGCCTGGAACACCGGCGGATGCGGCTGCTGCACAGGCTTTGGCAGCACCTCGACCGGCTCGGGGATCGTCCAGTAGCGGCCCTTGTGGCTCACCTTCTCGTCTTTCCAGGCGCGGAGCACGATGTCGATGCCCTCGCTCAGCATCTCGCGGCTCTCCTCCATCGGCACGCCGAGGCCGACGAACTCGTGCGGCTGGTAGGCGCGGCCGATGCCGAAATCGAGCCGCCCGTGCGAGAGCACGTCGACGAGGGCGAAATCGGACGCGGTTCGCAGCGGATGGTTGAACGGGATCACCACGACCGCCATGCCGATGCGGATGCGCTTCGTGCGCTGCGCGATTGCCGCGGCATAGACCTGCGTCGAGGTGACGACGCCGTAGGTCGAGAAAAGGTGCTCGGCGATCCAGATTTCGTCGTAGCCGAGGGCCTCGGCGCTCTCGAAGAACATCAAGTCGTTGTCGAAGCTCTCGACCCGCTTCGCCTGGTCGGGAAACTGGCTCAGGCTGAAGATGCCGAACCGCGTGCCGCTTGTCGAAGCCATGGCCAAACTCGCTGTTGTGCGCTTCCTCCATCGAAGACTGTTGTGATCGGCGCGAACAGTCAACGGCTTGCATCAATCGAGGTGCGCCATGCGACGAGGGGCTGCTATGCTCGCGGCCCATCCGGCAAACCCGTCGCGACGCAGCAACAAAGCCGCACCATGCCCTGCCCCGCATTCCTCTCGCATCCGATCTTCCTCGCGTCCGGATTCGGCCGGCATCATCCCTTGTCGATCCCGCGTCAGTCGCTGGTGATCGGGCTCGCCGAGGCGCTCGGCTGGCTCGATCGGGCAGACATCGAACCATGCCCCCTCCCCGACATCGGTGTGCTCGCCCGACTGCACGAGCCGGCCTACCTCGAGGCTCTCGAGACGGCAGCACGGGCCGGCGTTGCCTCGCGCGAGGCGCGCGAGCGCTACAATCTCGGCACGATGGAATGCCCGATCTTCCCGGGGCTCTGGGACCGGGCGCGGGCGACCGTCGGCGGCAGCATCCGCGCGGCCGAGCTCGCCATGTCGGGGCGCACGGCCTTCCACCCCGCGGGCGGAACGCACCACGGCATGACGGCGCGGGCATCCGGGTTCTGCTACTTCAACGACCCCGCCTTCGCGGTTCTCTCGTTCCTCGATCTCGGCGCCGCTCGCGTCGCATACATCGATATCGACGCGCACCACGGCGACGGTGTCGAGGCGATGTTTGCCCCCGACCCGCGCGTGATGACGCTGTCGATCCACGAGGAGGGGCGCTGGCCCGGCACGGGTCGGCTCGGCGATCGCGCCCGGGGGCGCGCGCACAACATGCCGGTCCCGCGCGACATCTCCGACAGCGAGTTCCTCTACCTGATCGACGAGGCTGTCCTCCCGCTCGCCGAGACCTTCGCGCCGGGCGCAGTCGTCGTCACCTGCGGTGTCGACACGCTCGCGGGCGATCCGCTCTCCGGAATGGCCCTCTCAAACACCGCCGTCTGGGACGCGGTCGATCGCATCGCCTGCCTCGGCCGGCCGACCGTGATCCTCGGCGGCGGCGGCTATAACCCTTGGACGCTCGCGCGTGCCTGGACCGGCGTGTGGGGGCGCCTCTGCGGCGAGGGGACGGCCATCGCGCTGCCGGAGGCGGCGCGAGCACTGCTCGCCCCCTTGTCCGTCGACCTCGTCGAGCCAGAGGATATCGATCCGCGCTGGCTCTCACGGCTCGAAGACACCCCGCATCCGGGCCCGATCCGTGATCCGATCCGCCACATCGCCGAGAAAATGCGCGCGCCTTCACAATGAGGCCATGGTTGCGATCGACGAATGGCATGCTGCTGCAGTATCTTGCGGCAAATTCCGAAGTTTCGCCGTCAGGGGCCGGCGTTCCGGGGGTTCCGTGATGCGTCCAACGATCTGGGCGCGCGATACGCTGATTCGTGCGGTGTTCTCAGAGGCCTATCGCCTCATTGTGCCCGGCTATCAGCGGCCATACGCGTGGCCGGCCGATCATGCCGAACAGCTGCTCGACGACCTCGTCGAGGCGCTCGAGCGGTCGAAGTCTGAGGAAGGCGCCTCGAG
>DAORNH010000001.1:19148-41681 GCA_035440865.1 Hyphomicrobiaceae bacterium
CGGCACGATCGTGCTTGCAAAGGAAATCCATCAGCCGCTGTCGCTAATCGTCGACGGCCAGCAGCGGCTGATCACACTGACGATCCTGCTCGCATTGCTGCGCGACTGGATGCCGACCCTCGGCTCCGTGACGCTCGACGTCGATACCGCGATTACCTCGGTGAAGGACGAGCCGCGCCTCTCACCCCGTCCTGCCGACGCCGACTTCTTCCGCGAGTACGTGCAGGACATGGGGGCGACGCGCCGGCACCCGCCGAACTGGGTGATGACGGAGGTCGGCCTCGATGACGAGAGCGAGGCGCCGGCTGTCGCCAGCGGCGACGACGAGGATCCCTACGTCAGTGATCCCGCCGCCGGAGAGCCGATGGCCGATGCCCTCGACGACATCGACCCGCCACAGCCAATCGATTCCGACGAGGTCGTGATCGACGTGCCGCACGTCGGCGAGGAGCCGGTCATCCAGGGCATGCCTGCCGCCCACGACAGCCAGCGTCTCTTCATCGAGAACCGCGACCGGCTGCGCGCGCGCCTCGAGGCGCTGGCGAAGCAGAAGCGCGTCAACCTCGCCGATCTTGCCTCCTTCATCCTCGACCGCTGCATCGTCGTCGTCGTTGCCGTCCAGCGCAGCGACGAGGCGCACCGCATTTTCTCTGTCCTCAACACGCGCGGCCTCGATCTCTCGGACGCCGACATTCTGAAGTCGGAGGTGCTCGGCGCGATCACCGATCCGGGTGCGCAGCGTACCTGCGGCGCGATCTGGGAATATGCCGAGCAGGAACTCGGCCGCGACGAGTTCCAGAGCCTGCTCACCCACATCCGCATGATCGGCCTCAAGCGGCGACCGCGCCGGGCGATCGTGGATGAGCTGCGCGATCACTACAAGCCGGCCGAGGCACCCGTCGACTTCGTCGAGAACACCGTGCAGCCGATGGCGGCGATCCTCGCCGGCCTCAATGCGGCCGAGGATGCAGGCAAGGAGATCTCGATCCAGGGCGCCGACAGCGCCACCATGGAGCGCATCCGCCGCTACCTCATCTATCTCGGCTGGATCCCGAACGTCAGCTGGAAGCCGCCGGCGATCGCCTTCTTCATGCGCTACGGCGACAACCCGTCGGCGATCCTGCGCTTCCTCAAGATGCTCGACCGCCTCTCGTTCGGCATGCTGATCCTGAAGAGCGACGAGGGCGAGCGCATCTCACGCTATTCGCGTGTGATCGAGGCCATCGAGGCCGGACAGAACCTCTTCTCGCCGAAGTCCTCGGCCATGAAGCTCGAGCAGCGTCAGCGCCAGATCATCCTGAACCGCATCTCGAATCCCTATTTCGGCATCCAGAGCTACTGCGGCCTCGTGCTGCGCCGCCTCGACGCCGAGCTGATGGTCGGTCCGCTGCCGAGCTATCGCGACTCGACCGTCGAGCACGTGCTCCCGCAGAACCCGCGCCTCACGAGCCAATGGCTCGACTGGTACCCGGGCCCTCCCGAGGACCCGGCCAAGGGCGTCGTCGAGAACTGCCAGCGGCTCGGCAACCTGATCCTGCTCTCCAAGACCGACAACAATTGCGCAGCGAACAACCAGCTGAGCATCAAGCTCGACTGCTATTTCGGGGAGAACAATACCTCGCCCTTCTCCCTGAAGGACGAGGTCGCCAGCTTGCGCTCCTTCGACCAGAAGGTGCTCGATCGCCTGCACGAGCGGCGCGTGCGCCGGATCCGGCACCTGTGGGGGCTGCTGTAGCGACGCAGGCCAGGCTCGCTCGTCGACGCCTGGCCGGATCACGCGATCGTCACGCCGCCGTCGGCGACGATCACCTGGCCGGTGATGAAGGACGCAGCCTTCGAGGCGAGGAAGGCCGCGATGCCGCCGATGTCGTCGGGCTCACCGATGCGGCGCAGCGGGGTCGTCGCGAGCCGCGTCTTGAGGCGTGCCTCGTCCTCCCAGAGCGCACGGGCGAAGTCCGTCTTCACGAGCCCCGGCGCGATGCAGTTGCAGCGGATGTTCTTCGGCCCCCACTCGACCGCGAGGCTCCTCGCGAGCGAGAAGTCCGCCGCTTTCGAGATGCCGTAGGCGCCGAGCATGCTCGAGCCGCGAATGCCGCCGATCGAGGAAACGATAGTGATCGAGCCGCCGCCGCGCTCAGCCATGCCGGGTGCTGCCAGGTTGGCAAGCCAGAGGTTCGACTTGATGTTGGTCGCCATGATCTTGTCGAACTGGTCGTCGGCGATGCCCGCGAGCGGCCCGAAGTAGGGATTGACCGCTGCATTGCAGACGAGCGCGTCGAGCCGGCCGAGCTTGTCGAGCGTCGCCTTGATGAGCGCTTCGACTTCGCCCTTGCGGCCGATGTTGCAGGGGATGACGTGGGCCTCGCCGCCGGCCTTGCGGATCGCGCCCGCGACCTCCTCGCAGGCATCCGCCTTCCGGCTCGAGACGATGACCTTGGCGCCGAGGTTGGCCATCGTTTCGGCGATCGAGCGGCCGATGCCGCGCGAGGAGCCGGTGACGAGGGCCACCTGGCCGGTGAGATCGAAGGGACTTTTCAAGGCAGCCTCCCGAGGTGCGCTGGCATCGAGAGACAATAAGGCGCGCGGCGGCTCGAAGACAACCGCGCCTGCCGACAGCGACGCCTGCGCTATGAGGTAAGCTGGCGGCACTCGTCGTCGTCGGGCAGTGGATCGCACTTGCGGTCGGCGACGCAGGCACGAAGCGCCGTCAGCAGCGCTGCGGTGAGCTTGCCGTCGAGATCGCCCTTGAAGTGCCCTGCATTGCGCATGCCGCACTGATAGCGCTTCACCCAGATCTCGCCGCCGATCCGCATGGCGGTATGATAGTCGTCGTAGGCGCGCGCGCTCCGCCCGAGCGCCTGATAGATGTGGCCTCGGGTGTCGAGCCAGGGCGCGGACGGCGCCGCAACGGCGAGTGCCAGCTCGATGTCGGCGAGGCCCTCTTCGAACCTCCCTGACTTGTAGTAGGCCCAGGCTCGGTTGTTGCGGATATAGGGGTTCTTCGGGTCGATACGCAGCGCCTCGCCGTAGTCGGCGAACGCGCCGGGATAGTCACCGAGGCGGCGGCGCGCGATTGCCCGGTTGCCATGAACGATGACCCGCTCGCCGTCGGAAAGCCTGTCCTCGAGCAGCTCGGTGCAGGCGGCAACACGAGCCTTGAGATCGGCACCCTGGCAGGTCTCCCAGCTGCGCTTGAAATCGCTGAGGGACTGACCGAGGGCGGCGCTCACTGACAATGCGAGGACGGCGCCGGCAAGCAGTGCCCTGAGGCCTCGGTCGAGCATGGCACCCTCACATCGCCCGCGGCCGGCACTGCTCGTCCTGTGGAAGCGGATCGCACTTCTTGTCGAGGACGCATTTCGACAACGCCTCGCGCAGCTCCTTGCTGTCCTTGCCGTCCTGCTGCCCCTTGTAGAGGCCAGCTTCGGCAAGGCCGCACTGGTAGAGCTTGATCATCCGCTCGCCGCCGAGGTTGAGCGACATCTCGTAATCGCGCAGCGCCCGCGCCGTATCGCCGGCCGACTGGCGGATGTGGGCACGCGTGTCGTAGGCGTGCGGGCTCAGCGGATTGAGGCGAAGCGACTTCTCGACGTCGGCGAGCCCGAGCTCCGGACGGCCTGAGCGGAAATAGGCCCAGGCCCGGTTGTTGAGCGCGGTCGCGTAGTTGGGCGCGATGTCGATCGCGCTGTTGTAGTCGCGGATCGCCCGCTCGTAGTCGCCCATCACCGAGTAGGCGAGCGCGCGGTTGGCGAAGGCCTGAGCGATCACCTCCTGCGGCCAGGCCGGATTGGTGATCACCTCCGTGCAGGCATCGACCGCGCGCACGGTGTCGGCGGTGAGGTTGGGATTGAGCAGACACTCCTCATAAGGGCCGGCCGACGCCGGACCGGCGGTGCCGAGGACGAGGGCTACGGCGATGGCGGCGGCGCGAAACGGTCGCATCTCAAGTCCCCGACTTTGCCGCCGGACATCGCGCCCGTCGGCGTCATACTCTGCCGCACCTGCGACAAGACTGGGTCTCAACTAAGGCAGTTGCCGTAGCACTGTCAGGCGCGGTTGTCCGGCACCTCGATCTCCAGACCGAGGACGAGAAAGCTCCACGATTTGCCGTGGCTGTCGAGCCCGAGCGAAGTATTGACACCACCTTCCAATGCGTCCGCCAGAACGAAATTCAGGCCGTGCAGGTGATCGAGCTCGTATCGATCGACGCGGCCCTTGATAAGTCCTGGGAAAGCCGCCTTCAGCCGATCGGCGGTGAGTTGCGCCTTGATCAGCGGATAATCGCCCGGGTCGTAGGCCCAGACCGACACGTTCGACGTGTTTCCCTTGTCGCCGGCCCGCGCGTGGGCGATCTCGTGAAGCGGTATTTTTCGGGTCTTGCGGCTCATGCGACGAGCATCCGTACGCTTGGCTTGACCGCACCTCGTGGGATCAGCGCGGAATGCGTGACCACGCTCGGCGTGATCTGACCGCGATAGCCGCCGCCGCCGGCCGGACCACAGCAAAGTAGGCTCTCGGTCTCCCAGAGCAGCATCTCGCAGGCTGCCCGGTCGGCCGAGCGCATGGCGGCCCGGATGCGGACATCGGCCGGCATGCTCGTGTCTGGATCGTCAATGGCGAGGTCTGCCGTCGCGTGGAGCGCATTGACGCCGACGAGATCAATCCGCAGTGGTGCCGATCCTATCTCGTCGGGCCCGAGCCGCTCTCGCAGAATATTGGCCGCAAGCCGGGCGCGGGCGACGGCGTTGGGCCCGGCGTAGCTCACGCCCGCTTCCGCATAGAAGCCGCCGTCGAAGCCGACCGTAACCTTCAGCGTCTCAGGTTGCGCCCGTCCGCTCGCGCCCGAGACAGCGACCCGGTTGGCTCCGGCCTCGCCGACATTCACCTTGGAGAAATCGGCCGTGACGTCGGGCGTCAGGTAGGCGCGCGGGTCGTGCACCTCGTAGAGGAGTTGCTCCTTGACGGTCCTCGGCGAGACCATGCCACCGGCGTCCGCGAGCTTCGTGATCACGGCTTCGCCGCCCTCTTCGACCTCGGCGATCGGATAGCCGCAGCGCGCGAGACCGGGCACGTCCTTCCGTCCGGGATCGGCGTAGTAGCCGCCGGTGATCTGCATCCCGCATTCCATGAGGTGGCCGACGAGCGTGCCGCGGCCGAGCCGCTCCCAGTCGTCGCGCCGCCAGCCACAGCGGTGCATGATCGGCGCGAGGAACAGCGAGGGATCGGACACGCGTCCCGTGATCACGACGTCGGCGCCTGCCTCCAGCGCCGGCAGAATGGCATCGACGCCGAGATAGACATTGGCACCGACAACCGCGAGTCCGACCTCGTCCACGCGCTTGTCGTGATGGTCGAACAGCCGTGTCTCGGGGCCGATCATAGCCGTGACGTCGTCTCCCTCGACCGCGGCGACCTTCAGGCCCGAAAGTCCGAGCTCGCGAGCGATGGCGACCGTAAGCTCGGCCGCCGCCGCCACGTTGGCGACGCCCATGTTGGTGACGACGCGGGTGCCATTCCGCCGGCAGGCCTTGAGCACGCCGCGCATGCGCTGCCCGAGCTGCGGGTTGTAGCCGCGCCGCGGATCGGCTTTCCGGTCGCGATGACCGAACGCCATGGTCCGCTCGCCGATCGTCTCGAAGACGAGATAGTCGAGCCGGCCCTTCTCAGCGAGATCGATCGCC
Organism: Hyphomicrobiaceae bacterium; assembly: GCA_035440865.1. Classification (GTDB taxonomy): domain Bacteria; phylum Pseudomonadota; class Alphaproteobacteria; order Rhizobiales; family Hyphomicrobiaceae; genus DAORNH01. Next base: position 24,830 of record DAORNH010000001.1, read on the forward strand.
GGACCGAGCCGATCCGAGGAGAACCCGGAGCCACAACCCAATCGCAACATCCGGGTACTCCATCGGTGACGATCTGCGAGCGTGGCCGCGCCGGCAGAACAGGTCGCTTACTTCGCCGGCCGCGACTTCGCCCACTCGACGTACTTCTTCGAGAGCGCGTAGTTGTCGCGATAGTACTTGGTGTACTCGTCGCCGATCATGACCTTGATGGCGAGGCCCTGCTCCTCGAGCTTGCTCACATGGTCGGGATCGGCCATGGCCGCCTTGAAGGTGTCGGCGAGCGCCTTCACCACGTCGGCCGGCGTGCCCTTCGGTACGGCGATGCCGCGCGTCGAGGACGAGATCACCGTCTTGAAGCCGAGCTCGACGCTGGTCGGCACGTCGGGGAGGAACTTCGAGCGCTGGGTGTCGAGCACGGCGAGGCCGCGGAGCTGGCCGGCCTTCACCTGCTTGACGATAGAGCCGACGTTGTCGAAGGCGACGTCGATATTGCCGGCAAGCACTTCCTTGAGCTGGGCAGCGCCGCCCGCGAGGTGCACCATGCGGAAGCTCGCGCCCGGCATGGCTTCCTCGGACATCAGAATGGCGAGGTGGTCATCGGAGAGGATGCCGGTCGTCGCCGCGCGGATGGTGCCGGGCTTCGCCTTCGCCTCTTCGAGCAGCTGTTTGAACGACTTGAAGGGACTGTCGGCGCGCACCCAGACGATGCCGGGATCGAGCACCTGGTTGATGACCGGAACGAGGCTGTCGAGGTCGTAGATCGCCTTGCGCTCGGGATCGAGGACGACGGTGTGGGTCGCCGGCAGGTTGACGTAGCCGATGGTGTAGCCGTCAGCCTTCGCGCGTGAGAGTTCGGTCCAGCCGATCTGTCCGCCGGCGCCGCCCTTGTTGACGATCACGACTGGCTGCTTGAAGGCCTTTTCCGCGATCGCCCCGACGATGCGGGCGCCGATGTCGGTCGACCCGCCGGCCGGGAAGGCGACGATCAGGTTGATGGGCCGGCTCGGGAAGCCCTGCGCGAAGGCCACGGTTGCAGCTCCCGCGATCAGGCTCGCGGCAAGGCCTAGGCTCGAGAGTTTCATTCGCATCATGTCTCCTCCCAGGTATGTCTCGTTGGTCGAGCGGGGCCGCATTGGCCACGCGCGACGTCAATCGGCCGTCGACTCGCGCACCTCCTTCGGGGCGAGCGAGAGCGCCGAGCCGATGATGATCATAGCCGACATTATGAGCAATGCGAGGCTCAGCCAGCGCGTGAAGAAAATCGAGAAGTCCCCACCCGACATCTCGAGCGAGGTGCGCAGATTCTTCTCGAGCTCCTTCCCGAGGATCAGCCCGAGGATCAGCGGTGCCGTTGGCAAGTCGAGCTTGCGCATCGTGAAGCCGATGATGCCGAAGGCGAGCATCACCCAGATGTCGAACACGCTCTGGCGGAGGCTGTAGGCGCCGAGGATGCAGAACAGCAGCGTGCCGACGCAGATGTACTGCCAGGGAATGTGCAGGATGCGCGCCCACAGCCCGACGAACGGCAGGTTCATCACGAGCAGGATGACGTTCCCGACGAAGAAGCTCGCGATCACCGCCCAGACGAGGTCGGGCTTCTCTGAGAAGAGAAAGGGGCCTGGCGCCAACCCTTTCATGATGAAGGCGCCCATGATGATGGCGATCGTCGGCGAGGACGGGATGCCGAGCGTCAGCAGCGGGATCATGGAGGCATTGGCGTAGGCGTTGTTGGCGGTCTCGGGGGCAGCGACCCCCTCGATGGCGCCCTTGCCGAACTGCTCGGGGTGCCTCGAGAGCTTCTTCTCGAGGATGTAGGCCATAAAGGTCGGAACGATCGCGCCAACACCCGGAATGAGCCCCATGAAGAGCCCAATGCCGGAGCCGCGGAAGATGGCGCCGATCGAGCGCTTCCACTCGGCGGCCGTCGGGAACAGACGGGTGAGATTTGTCTTGAGGACGTCGCGATAAGGCTTCTCGGCCGTGCTCAGGAGCTCGCCGACCCCGAACAGGCCCATGACGACAGGAATGAAATCAACGCCGTCGTAGAGGGCGACGATATCGAAGGTGAAGCGCGGCGCGCCTCGCGTCGGATCCTGGCCGACGAGCGACAGCAGCAGGCCGACGATCGCCATCAGCAGCCCGGCGACGATCGAGCGACCGGCGAGCGCCGTGACGAGGCAAAGCCCGAGCAGCATCAGGCCGAAGAACTCTGGCGGGCCGAACCTCAACCCGAGCTGCGCGAGATAGGGTGCTACGACGACCAGGGCGAGAGTCGCGATCGAGCCGCCGATGAACGAGCCGATCGCCGCGATGCCGAGCGCGGTGCCGCCGCGCCCCTGTTTCGCCATCTCGTAGCCGTCGAGGCAGGTCACGACGGAGGCAGCCTCGCCCGGCACATTGATCAGCACGGACGTGATCGTGCCGCCGTACATGGCGCCATAGTAGATGGCGCACAGCATGATGATGCCGGCCGTCGCATCGAGCTTGAATGTGAGCGGGATCAGGATCGCGGTGCCGGCCGCGGGGCCGACGCCGGGCAGAACACCGATCAAAGTGCCGAGAAAGCAGCCGGCGACCGCGAACAGCAGGTTCTGTCCGGTCGAAGCGGCGATCATGCCGTTGAGCAGAAAAGTGAGACCCTCCATGGCTCAGATCCCTAGCTCGCCGAGCGGCAGCGGCACCTTGAGCCAATGGTAGAAGACATGGAAGACGCCCCACGAGCCGGCGACCGCGAGAACCGGGATAGCGATCCAATTCCGCACCCCGAGGAGCGGCAGCAGCACCGCGATGAACACGAGCGTCGCCAGCCGGAATCCAACATACTCGACGCTGGCCGCGACGAGCGCGATGCCGACGAGGATGGCAAGCGGGCGCGGCACGTCGGCCAGCGCCGGCAGAACCCTCGCGTCGCCGTCGAGGAAGGCTCCGCCGCGCACGACCTCGGCGATCAAGAACAGGGCCAGGAGCACCCCGACCCCGCCGAGCCAAATGCCAAAAAAGCCGGGGCCGGGTCCGAGCGCGTCGAGATAGGCGTACTTCCGCGATTCCCACACGGTGTAGCCGAAGAGCGCGGCGAGCAGCGCCGACGCAATGATCCAGGCACGACGCATGAGACCCTCCCGACCCCTTTTCGGGAGAGCTTAGCACGCCGTTGGCGGCCGGATAGGGCTGAACGCCGTCAGCGCCCCCGCATCTCGTCGCGCCGCATGGGCATGGCATCGATGGTCGAGAACAGCATACCGGCTGCGAGTGGTTTCGAAGATGATATCTTCGCGCCGCCGTCCTTGCCGATGAGGATTGCCCGGAAGCTGCCGCGTGCCACGCCATACCGGCGGCGCAAGTCCGCCGCGGACAGTCCGGGCCCGCCACCCAACTCGCTCGAAACGCTGTCGCCGACCACCCAGACGACCACCATGTGCCGCTCGGCGAAGCCGCCCCTCGCCCCGGCGACGATGGCACGCTGCGAGGCGAGTGCGGAGGCGTTGCCATCCGGCGCGAACACAACGAGCGGCCGCTTCTTCCACATGTAGCCCGACATGGCGAAGGCCGCGCTCGGCGTGAGCATTATGGCGAGAAGGGCTGTGATCAAGGCAGATCTACGCATCGCTGCACTCCCAAGTTGATCTCGCTTAGCCCGGCAGCCGTCGCTTCGCGAAGCGGGGCTCCCGCCCCACGCCCCAGTTGGACGGCCACCCTCCAAACCACCCGCTTTTCCTCATTCAAATAGAACTTGCTGGGCTCGAGGGCGCCCCGCGCGCGCCAGCGCGCCAGCTCGAAAGCACCCCGAGCGGGTCTGGGCGGCAGCCCGGGCGCGCAGCAAGAACGCACGGCGCCTGCTTTGGGATCACATCATCACGGCGTCGCAAATTTTGCGCCGAGCGTCTCCATCAGCGGACGGAACTCGGGAAAGCTCGTTGCGACGAACGTAACATCGTCGACCGCCACCGGGCGATCCGCGCCGAGGCCAAGGATCAGGAACGACATGGCGATGCGGTGATCCATATGGGTCGCGACGAGCCCGCCCCCCTTCACGCCGCGCCCGCCCGTGACGAGCAGGCTGTCGCCATCGACCCTGGCGCCGACGCCGTTCGCCGCGAGCCCGGCCGCGGTTGCCGCGAGCCGGTCGGTCTCCTTTACCTTCAACTCCTTCAGGCCGTCCATGCGTGTTTCGCCGTCGGCATAGGCCGCAAGCGCCGACAGGACCGGATACTCGTCGATCATCGAGGGCGCGCGAGCGGCCGGCACATGCACGCCCTTGAGCTTGGAGTGGCGCACACGGATATCGGCGACCGGCTCCCCGCACTGCTCGCGCCTTTCGAGGATCTGGATGTCTGCACCCATCTCGGCGATGGTCGTATAGAAGCCGACCCGCGTCTCGTTGACGAGCACGCCTTTGAGCGTCACCTCGGAGCCGGGTGCGATCAGCGCCGCCGCCGCGAGGAACGCGCCGGAACTCGGATCGCCCGGCACGATGAGATCGCGACCGGCGAGTTCGGCATCACCCCGGACAGTGATCGCCGTTTTCCCGCCCCGCTCAACCGTTTCGACCGTGCCACCGAAATAGCGCAGCATGCGCTCCGAGTGGTCGCGCGTCGCCTCCTTCTCGACGACCGTCGTCGCCCCGGCCGCGTGGATGCCGGCGAGCAGGATCGCGGACTTCACCTGCGCGGACGGCACCGGCGACTCATACTCGATCGGCGCGAGGCTCGATGTGCCGCGCACGACGAGTGGCATGCGGTCCGACCCCTCGACCACCTCGAGGCCCATCTGCTTCAGCGGTGTGAGCACGCGCCCCATCGGCCGCCGTGAGAGCGAGGCATCGCCGACGAACCTGACGCGCATGTCGTGCCCGGCGATCACACCGAGCATGAGACGCGAGCCCGTCCCGGAGTTGCCGAAATCGAGCGGTCCCGCCGGCTCGGCAAGCCCGCCGACGCCACGCCCCTTCACAGTCCAGGATTTCCCGGACTTCGCGGCGGGCGCACCGAGCGCCGTCACCGCCTTCGCGGTGTTGATCACATCTTCTGCTTCGAGCAGGCCCGTGATCCGCGTCGTCCCAGTCGCGAGCGCGCCAAGCATCAGCGCGCGATGCGAGATCGACTTGTCGCCGGGAAGCGACACGGTGCCGCCAAGGGCTCTAGCGCGCAGCGACTGAAGGGGCGATGGCGTGTTGGTCGCGTGGGTCACGAGCGGGCTCCGATAAGCTCTCGCGCCATTGAGCGGGCGCCGACCGGACTGTCAACGCTTCGCTTACCGTCAGTGCCGAATGAACCGGTTCCGGAGCATGCCGATGCCGGTGATCTCGATCTCGACGACATCGCCCGAGACCAGGTTGGGCGAGGCGCCGTCCGTCCCCATCCAGATGACGTCGCCGGGATGGAGTGTGGCGATCGAGGTGATCGCCGCGATGAAGTCGGCGATCCCGAAAATCATGTCATTGGTCTTGAAGCGCTCCGTCTCGCGCCCATTGACTCGGCAGATGGTGATGAGGTCGTCGAGGCGCACGTCGGTCTCGATCCAGGGCCCCATCGGCTTGAAGGTATCGGAATTCTTGGCGCGCCAGAGCGTCTTGTCCGATTTCTGCCAGCTGCGCTCCGAGACGTCGTTGCCGATCGTGTAACCGAGCACGCAGGAGAGTGCGTCGGCCTTCGAGAGCCCCTTGGCGCGCTTGCCGATCACGACAACGAGCTCGCCCTCGTACTGCACCTTCTCGGTGGCATGCGCAGGGATGATCACGTCCTCGCCATGGGCGATCAGCGCGTTCTGGGCGCGATAGCCGACATCGGGCTGCGTCGGCAATGTAACGGGGAGCCCCATCTTCTTGGCTGCCGCTGTCACGTGCTCGGCATAGTTGAGGCCGACGCAATAAAAGGTCTGCGGCATCACCGGCAACTCGATCTTCACGTCGGCGAGGGGCACGCGCCGGCCGGTCCGCGCATGCTCCGCAAAGGGCGAGCCCGTCACTTCCGCTATGAGCTCATCCTCGACGATGCCGTAGCTCGTGACGCCCGCAAGCGAATAGCGAATCCAGCGCATGGGTCCTCCGAGATGGTGGAGGTACTATGGCATGTCCTTATACAGGTCCGCAGCAGGCACGCGTTCAACGCTTCGGCGGTTGCGGTACGGGAGCAGGTGCTGCGTTCGGGACCGGGGCCGGCGAAACCGCGGGCGGCGGGCAGGCGAACATGCCTTCGGGCGCGCGCTTCCAGAGGAACGTCTCGCTCAGGAACTTCACGCCGAGATAGCCGGTGACCTGCAGCGTATCGGCAGACTTCAAGCGGATCTCAAGGTCATACTTCTCGCCTTTTTCCGGATCGTAGATCCAGCCGTAGTCCCACACGCGCCCGCTCTTCTTGAGGTCACCCAGGATCTGCAGCCCGCAAATGGTCTGTCCGCGCTTGCCCTTCACCGGGTTGTTGAGGTCACGCAGCGGCTGGCCCTTCTCGTCGTTCGGATCCTTCAGCCAGGCGATATGGCCGCAAAGCTTGTCACCACAGGGCGCAATTGTGACGGCACCACGCCCTGTGTGGTCGATCCACAGTCCGAGCTCGCTCGGGGGCGCGACTGCGCTCGGCGCAGGAGGCGACGCCTTCGCCGTCTGCGCCACGGCACTATACTGCGAGGTCGCCATGGTGATGAGGCCTGCGAATGCAGTCGCCACAATCGCGCCCCAAGTCATTAACCATCGAGACATTGTTCACTACCCCTGTCATTCACCGCTCGATTTCTGCGGCAACACGCGGATTTCTTCGCCTCTCTGCCTCTCCTTAGAGCGCTTGTCGCCGATATCGCTTTACTTTGACGGTGGTTATTCGGGACAAGTGCCTCTATATACCGCCACAACACGGCCATCCCGGGGCGGCAGAGAGCCGATACGCAGCGCAGCGCGCGCCGCTCCTCGCGTCAACCGGGGCGGATGTCAAGCGTCACGGGATAGGCCCTACGGTGAGTGCGTAACCGGAAACGTCATGCGTAGCTCGAAATGATCCTGAAACTCGCCTTCCGCAATCTCGTGCATGACCGTATCCGGCTCACCGTGACGCTGGTCGGCATCCTGTTCTCGATCGTGCTCGTCGCCGTGCAGCTCGGCCTCTATCTCGGCGCGCGCAAGATGATCGTCGGCATGATCGAGAATGCGAAGGCCGACATCTGGATCACGTCCTTCGGTGCCAAGAGCTTCGAGGAGGCGGGTCAGCTGACGGGCCGCGAGCGTTACGGCGCGCTCTCGACACCGGGCGTCGATGCCGTGACACCGATCGTCGTCTCGTTCGCGGAATGGCGCAAGCCTGCCGGCGGCTCGACGCTGATCGTGCTCGTCGGGACCGATCCGGCCGACGGCGGTCTCGCGCCCTGGAACGTCGTCGATGGCGTCGGCTCAGACCTCACGACGCCCGATGCCGTGATCGCAGACAGGACCTACATCAGGGATCTCGGTGTCAGCCGGCTCGGCGATACCGCCCAGATCGAGAGCGGCAAGGTGAAGCTCGCCGCGTTGACGAGCGGCATCCGGTCATTCACGATGGCGCCCTACATCTTCACGACGCTAAATCGCAGCCGCTCGCTGCTCGCCATGCCGCAGGACCAAGCGACCTTCCTGCTCGTCAAGGCCTCTGATCCGGCGGATGTGCCGGCGCTGCAGTCGCGTCTCTCAGCACGCCTTCCCGGCAGCGATGTCCTGACCAAGGCCCAGTTCATCGGACGCAGCCTCGACCACTGGCTGTTCGCGACCGGTGCCGGCGTGGCACTCATCGGCGGCGCGATCCTCGGTCTCATCGTCGGCACGGTGATCGTCGCCCAGACGCTCTACTCCAGCACCAAGGACCACTTGAACGAGTTCGCAACCTTGCGCGCGCTCGGCTCCTCGTCCGGCTACATCCACAAGGTGATCCTCTGGCAGGCGGGGCTTTCGGCGCTGCTCGGCTACCTCATCGGCATGGCCGTCGCGATGGTGATCGTGCACTTCTCGGAGCAGACCGCGCTGCCGATCGTCATGACACCCTGGCTCGCCGCGGGCCTGCTCGCGCTCACCGTCTTCATGTGCGCGATCTCGGCCGTGTCAGCGATCATGAAGGTGACCCGCATCGATCCCGCCATGGTGTTCGCCCGATGAGTGCAGTCCTCGAGGCTCAAGGCGTCGTCAAGGAGCTCGGCCAGGGCGCCGGCAAGATCCGCGCGTTGAAGGGCGTGGACCTGACGCTCGAGGCGGGCGAGCTTACGCTGCTCATGGGCCCCTCCGGCAGCGGCAAGACAACGCTGCTGTCGATCCTCGGCTGCATTCTCTCGCCGACCGAAGGCACGGTCGAGATCGGTGGCGAGAACGCGGTCGGGCGGACGGCCGAGGACCTCGCTGATATCCGCCGCCGCCACATCGGCTTCGTCTTCCAGCAATACAACCTGTTCCCGACGCTGACCGCCCATGAGAACGTGCGCCTCGCGCTCGATGTGCGCGGGGATCGCGGCACGGCGGCGAGCGATCGGGCCAAGGAAGCACTGACCAAGGTCGGCCTCGCCCATCGGCTCAACAACTACCCGCGCAACATGTCGGGCGGCGAGCAGCAGCGCGTTGCAGTCGCCCGAGCGATTGCGAGTGCGCCTTCGCTGATCCTGGCGGACGAGCCGACGGCGGCGCTCGACACCGAGAACGGCCGCGCCGTGATGGCGCTCATCAAGGAAATCTCGCGCGACAAGAGCCGCGCCGTGCTCGCGGTGACTCACGACCCGCGCACGCTGCCGTTCGCGGATCGCATCATCCACATCGAGGATGGCCGCATTGTCTCGGACGAGCGGCCCGCGCCAAGCGCCGGCGAGAGCGCAGCCAAGCCGGAGGCGACGCCCAAGCCGGCCCCGCCTCCGGCGTCGGCCGACACGCCGGCAACCATCGCGCCGATCATAGTCAGGGTGGAGCCGCAGTCGTCGCAGCCCGCGAGCACCGCGCCGCCACAGCAGATCAGCATTCGCCAGAAGCGCAAGAACAGGAAGAGGCGGAAAGGCCATGGCTAAGAAATCCGCGGCACTGCTTGGCCTCGTCGTGGCGGTCGCCGCCTCGGCGCTCACGGCATTCGCCGTCACGCAGCTCAACGACCCGCGTCGCCAGGATCGCGACAAGGCCGCTCCGCCGCCCCGCGCGCTGTGGGCGGCAGCGGCCCCTGGCCGCATCGAGCCCAAGGGCGGAGAGTTCAGGATAGGGCCGCAGTCGTCGGGGCGCATCGTCGACGTCGTGGTGCAGCTCAACGACCGTGTCGTTGCCGGCGAGCTGCTCGCACGCCTCGACGATGAAGAGCTGCTGACCCGCATGGCCGCCATGGAGACCGAGAACGCGGTCAGGAAGCGCGAGCGCGACGCCGAGACAGTGAACCGGCTGGCGCTCGACCGGCGCAACGCCGAGGACGCGCTCTCAAATTCGGAGCGTGCCGTCGCGAAGGCCCTCCACGAGGTCGATCGCATCCGGACCAGCACCAAGGCCGGTTCGGCCGCCGCCGATGCCTTGATCGCGGCGCAGGATCGGCTCGCCGCCGCTCGCAACAAGCTCCTCGCCGATCGCGATGCCTTGGCGCGTCTGCAGGCAACGCAAGGCATGCCGCTGCCGACGCGCCTCGAGGCAAACCTCTCTGCGGGCCGCGCCGATCTCTCGCTCCTCGAAACCGCGCTCGAGCGGCTGCGCGTCCGTGCCCCCGCGGCCGGGAGCGTGCTCCAGCTCCACGCCAAGGTCGGCGAGACCGTAGCACCCTCCATCGAGCATCCGCTGCTCGTGCTCGGCGACCTGACGGCGCTGCGCGTCCGCGCCGAGGTCGAGGAGCGCGAGGCGCCGAAGATCCGCATCGGGCAGAAGGTGGTCGTGCGCTCGGACGCGCATCCCGGTCGCGACTTCGAGGGGCAGGTCGTGGTGATCGCGCAGTCGCTGAGCGCGCCCAAGCTCGGTGCCCGCGGACCGAGGAAGCCGACCGACGTCGATGTGCTCGAGGTGCAGGTAGAGCTCGCCGGCGGCGGTCCGCTGCTGCCCGGCATGCGTGTCGACGTGCTCTTCAAGCCGGATGCGACGGTCGCGACCGAGCCCTCCCCGAAGGCATCGAGCAACTGAGCCTCTCATGCTATCCCTCGTCTGTTGCATCGTTGAGCGGCGGTTCGGGAGGCTGGCATGACCGCTGAGAGCAGGATCCGCGAGCAGATCGTCGCCACCGGGGCGTCGCTGTTCAACCGCGGCCTCACGCACGGCTCGACCGGCAACATCTCCGTGGCGCTTCCGGGCGGCGGATGGTTGATGACGCCGACGGGCTCCTCGCTCGGCGCGCTCGATCCCGCGCGCCTCTCTCGCCTCGATACCGTCGGCAGACACATCGCCGGCGATCCGCCGACCAAAGAGGCGATCCTCCACACACTGATGTATGCGCGGCGCACGGGGACCGGCGCGGTCGTGCATCTTCATTCGACGCATTCGGTCGCTGTGAGCTGCCTCCAGGGCCTCGATCCAGCGAACGCGCTGCCACCGATCACCGCCTACTACGTGATGCGGATCGGGGCGCTGGCGCTCGCACCCTATTTCCCGCCTGGCGATCCGAAGCTCGCCGAGGCGGTCGCTGACCTCGCGGACAAGCACCACGCGATCCTGCTTGCGAACCACGGCCCCGTCGTCGCCGGCAACAGCCTCGCTGCGGCGACGGACGCGATCGAGGAACTCGAGGAGACGGCGCGCCTCTTCCTGATGCTCAGGCGCGAAGTGATCACGCCGCTGACCGCGGAGCAGGTCGCCGAGCTGCGCAAGCGCTTTGGCTAACCAGCCTCCCCGCCGAGGCTCTGCGAGCGCACGAGCCGCGCGTAGGCGCCGTCCGCCGCAATGAGGTCGCCGTGGCGTCCCGTCTCGATGATGCGCCCGTCCTCCATCACGCAGATCATATCCGAGGCCTGCACGGTCGAGAGGCGATGCGCGATGACGAGCGTGGTGCGGCCTTTCGTGAAACGGGCGAGCGCCTCCTGGACAAGGCGCTCCGATTCGGTATCGAGCGCGCTCGTCGCCTCGTCGAGGAGCAGGATCGGCGCATCCTTCAGAATCGCCCGGGCAAGCGCGAGGCGCTGGCGCTGACCGCCCGAGAGACGCATGCCGCGATCGCCGATCACCGTCTCGTAGCCCGCCGGCTGCTCGAGGATGAACTCGTGTGCCGCCGCGGCCTTGGCGGCTGCAACGATCTCGGCCTCGCCTGCGCCGAGCCGCCCGAGCGCGATATTGGCGCGGATGGTGTCGTCGAAGAGAGTGACGTCCTGGCTGACGAGAGAGATCGCATCGCGCAGGCTCGCAAGCGTCACGTCGCGCACGTCCTGGCCGTCGATCAGGATGCGGCCGGCGCTCACGTCGAAGAGGCGCGGTACGAGATTGAGGATCGTCGATTTCCCCGATCCGGACCTACCGACGAGCGCGGCTGAGCTGCCGGCCGGGATGCTCAGGTCTACCCCTCGCACGGCCGCACGCGGCGCGCGTTCACCCTCGCCCTGCGGGCCCGGATACGTGAATGAGACGTCGTCGAGGCGGATCGCGCCGCCGGCGACCGCGAGTGGCTTCGCCCCTGGCCGATCGACGATTTTCGGCTCGTCGTCGATGATCGCATAGATGCGCTCGGCCGCAGCCAATCCCTCCTGCACCTTCGCATTGAGATTACCGAGTCCGCGCGTCGGCTGCGCGGCAAGCACCAAGGCCGTCACGAACGCCATGAAATCGCCGATCGAGCCGATCCCCGAGGCGATCCGCCAGGTGGCGAGTGCGATCACGCCCGCAACCGCGATGCCGCCGAGCGCTTCCAGGATCGGATCGAGCTGAGCGCGGTTGCGGACGGCCTTCATGCGCAGCGCGTAGATCTGCTCGAAGCTGCCGTGCATGCGCTCGGCCGCATACTCCTCGAGACGGAACGTCTTGATGAGGCGGACGCCCGAGAGCTTCTCGGAAAGCTGCGCCGTCATGTCTCCGAGCTCGGCCTGCGTGCGCTTCGCCACGCGCTTCAGGCGCTTGCCGATAGCGATGATCGGCAGGATCGCCAGCGGATAGACGGCGACCACGATCAGCGAGAGCAGCGGGTCGCGCCAGATCATGTAGATGACAAGCCCCGTTACCATCAGTGCATCGCGCAGCGCCGTGTTGAGGCCCGCCTGCAGCGCCTGCTGGATGAGTGCCACATCATTGGTGAGCCGCGAGACGAGGTCGCCCGGCGAGTCGCGTGTGAGGCGCGCATAGTCCGCCTTCAGGAGCTGGCCCAGTGCGCGCTTCTGCATGGCGACGCCGATCCGCATGACGATGCGGTTGGTCAGCACATTGGTGAGGTAGAGGAGGATCGAGCGCGTCGTTGTGATCGCGATGATCATCGCCACGATTTGCGGCATCAGGCCGAGCTGATCCTTGGTCAGCGCGTCAAATGAATACTTGATGACCTGCGGATAGAGCCCGGTGACGGCCGCCAATGCCACCATGGCGAGGAGCGAGAGCGCGAGCGCTCCGCGCCGCGGCCAGACCCAGTCGCCGAGGACGCGCTTCAGGAGGCTGCGAGTCTTCGGGTCGAGACCGAGCGGAGCCGTGGCGGCCGCCTTGAGCTCCCCGTCTCCCGACACGTGTGCCTCCTCGCCGAATGCCTCGGGCGTGCCTAACAGGCGCTCCTGGCCAAGGCCATGCCAGGAATTGTCACGCCGTTGACCATGGCTTCAGAAGTGCTCAACGTTAACAGTGCATCGCCGGTCCGCGCCGCGGCGGGGGTGTCGTGACCGCGTCTCACCAGCACAAGAGCCCGGCAGCCGGACCCACACGCCGCCCCAGGAGGCCGCTCATGCATGCCCTGCTCGCACTGATCGTCGTTGCCGTCGTCTTCCTCGGCTGCGCCTGAACTCAACCGCCCTTGCGCTCGAGGACGAGTGCACCGCCCGTCCCGCGGCGCGCGGCAAAAAGCGCCGAGACGAACGTGGACGTGCCGGCCTCGAGGATCAGCGCCGGACCGTCGACCGACTGTCCGTCGCCGATCGCATCGCGCCGATAGGTCGGAATGGCGAGGCGCCGGCCCTGCCGCTGATCGTAGGCTTGGACGGTGCCGGTCGCCTCCAGCGCGCCGGCCGACCTTGATGCCGCCGCGGGCACAGAGCGCGGGATCGGTGACCCCGCGGGTGTCGAGACGAGCACGGACCAGCTCAGAATCTCGATCTCGGCGCCCGGAATGTGCCGCTCGAAGAGCTGACGGTAGCCGGCCTCGAACGCCTCGCGGATTGCAGCCGCATCGCCGGCGACGATGCCACGATTTGGAAGCGGCACGGCGATCTCGTGGCCCTGGCCCGTATAACGCATGTAGGCGACGCGCTGCTCCTCGAGCGGCCGACCGAGGGCCGCGGCCTCCGCGAGCCCGCGCGCCTCGCGGCTCATGGCACCGAGGAGATCGTTGGCCATCACGAGGTCGAGCTCGCCCAATCGCATGAAGCGGCTGCGCACGAGTTCGTAGGCGGCGGGGGCGCGAAGGAACCCGATCGCCGAGCCGACGCCCGCGCCCTCCGGCACGACCACGCGGCGGATGCCGAGCTTCTCGGCCATGCGCGCGGCATGCAGGGGAGCGGCCCCCCCGAAGGCGATCAGCGTGTGCTCGGCGATAATCACACCACGCTCGACGGCGTGCACGCGCGCCGCATTCGACATGTTCTCGTCGACGATCTCGGCGATGCCGTGGGCCGCCGCTTCGACGGAGAGCCCAAGCGGCGCGCCGACGGATGCGGCAACCGCTGTCCCTGCATTGGCAGGCTTCAGCGTGAGCTTGCCACCGGCAAAGCCTGCGACGTCGATGCGCCCGAGCACGACGTCGGCGTCTGTGACCGTCGCCTCCGTGCCCCCGCGACCGTAGCAGGCGGGGCCCGGCACCGACGCCGCGCTGTCGGGCCCGACCGTGATACGACGGAGCGTGTCGACGCGCGCGATGGAGCCGCCGCCCGCCCCGATCTCGACCATCTCGATCACCGGGACCCGCACAGGAAGCCCGCTCCCTTTCAGGAAGCGCGCGGCGCGGTCGACCTCAAAGGTGCGCGCCTTCATGGGCTCGTAGTCGGTGATGAGGCAGACCTTGGCCGTGGTGCCGCCCATGTCGAAGGAGAGCACCTTCTTCTCGCCGAGCTCGGCCGCAATCGCCGCCGAGAGAATGGCGCCGCCGGCCGGACCCGATTCGACCAACCGGACCGGGAAGCGCTGCGCCGTCTCTAGCGAGGTCAGGCTGCCGCCGGACGTTATGAGATGGATCGGCCGGCGATAGCCCGCCTCGGCGAGCGACCGTTCGAGACGGCCAAGGTAGCCCGACATCAGCGGCTGGACATAAGCGTTGGCCACAGCCGTCGAGGTGCGCTCCCACTCGCGCATCTCGGGGCACACCTCCGAGGAGAGTGTCACCGAGAGACCCGGCAGCCTCTTCGCGAGGACGTCGCGCGTCCGCTCCTCGTGGATCGCGCTCACATACGAATGCAGATAGGCGACCGCGACCGCCTCGATGCGCTCGGCCGCGAGCGAGGCCACGATCGCCTCGAGCCGCCGCTCATCGAGCGCGAGGCGCACCTTGCCCGTCACGTCGAGCCGCTCGGGCACGCCGAAACGCAGCCGTCGCGGCACCAGCGGCTTCGGCTTTTCGATCATCAGGTCGTACTGATCGAAGCGGCTCTCGTCGGCGATCTCGATGACATCGCGGAACCCTTCCGTCGTCAGCAGCGCGACGCGGGCGCCCTTGCGCTCGATGATGGCGTTGGTGGCAAGCGTCGTGCCGTGGATCAGCACGTCGATGTCGGCGAAGGAGCGGCCGAGCTCTGCAAGCACATGCCGCGCGCCCTCGAGGATCGCACGCTCGGGCGCATCGGGCGTCGTGAGCACCTTCGTGGCGGCACCCTTGTCGGATGCTTCGAGCACGACATCGGTGAAGGTGCCGCCGACGTCGACGGCCAGTCTGAGGGCGCCCGCGCCCATTCGTTCTGCTGTCATGCTACGCGCGCCATGCCGTTGTTGAGGATGACCACGTCACGCTCGAGGCAGCGGGCACGGAAGGAGATGGTCGCCCCGTCGCGCCAGATCTCGGTGCGGATGGTCTCACCGGGGTAGATCGGTGCCGAGAAGCGCACTTGCATGTGCGTGAGGCGCGCCGGATCGTCGCCGCAGCAGGCCGCGAGAACGGCTCGACCGGCTATGCCAAACGAACAGAGCCCATGCAGTATCGGCGCCCGGAAGCCCGCCGCCGCACCGACCTTGGGATCGGCATGCAAGGGGTTGTAGTCACCGGAGAGACGATAGATGAGGGCTGCCTGCGGCAGCGTCCGCATGTCGCGCTGCTCGTCGGGCTTGCGTGTCGGCAACGCGTGGATCTCGGGTGCCGTGCCGGTCGAGTTGCCGAAACCGCCGTCCCCTCTGAGGAAACTCGTCGACTGCAGTCGGGCGAGTGTCGTGCCCGATGTCTTGTCGATCACCTCGCGCTCGGAGAGGAGGAGCGCGCCCTTGTCGCGCCCCTTGTCGATGAGGCCGGTAATGCGCGTTCGCCCGATGATCGTCGCAGCCTTTGGAATAGGCTTCAGCAGCGTGACCGACTGCTCCCCGTGCACGACCTTTTTCCAGTCGACGCCCGTCTCGGGGTTCTTCACCCAGAAGCCCGGCGAGCCGAGCACGGCCGCCATGGTCGGCAGCGCCTTGAGACCATCTTCGTAGACGAAGGTGAGATCGCGCTCATCGAGCGGATCGGCGCCGCAGCCGAGGCCGAGCGCATAGAGCATCGTGTCGCGCTCGGTGTACGTCTGCTGGACGTCGGCAATCTTCCAGCTGCGCAGCTTTTCAGGATCAATCGGCATCAGGGCCTCGGCGGTATAGATCGGATGCGGCGGCCAAGGTGCACGCCGACGACTGTGGCGTCAAACGCACGAAGCCGGATGAATGACAGCCATGCACCCGGGCCGCGACGGATTGCGCCCTTTCGCGATCCTGTGAAAACTCTCTTTGATGCCGTAATTCCAACCCCTTGACCAACGTAGGTCAGCAACCGGGCGGCGGTCGCGGCCCACACTTTGGGTTCGAAATCCGGCACTTCGCAAACTGGCACTTCGGGCACGACAAGGAGGCAGCGTGGACGGCTTCATGAAGATGTTCGGCCATGTGGCGAATATCCTGAAAGGGTACGCCATCGCGATCGGTGTCGCCGTGGCTATCGCCTTCGTGTGGATGTGGTGGAAGCAGCGCCAGGAGGAGGCGCGGACTGAGCGCCAGGTCCGCATCCAGTCCCTTTTCGCCGAGCAGGCCCGCCTTGCCCTGGCACATCTCGACATCGCCAAACCGCGGCTCGTGGCTCAGATGTCTCCGGAGGAGACCACGCGCTACCATTGGTACCTCATGGAGGTCGTCGCGATAAACGGACAGATCGCCCGGCTCGATAACGAGGGCCAATGGCGCAGTGCAATCGTCGACCGGCTTAGAGTACATCGGGAAGCATTATCCTCCAAAGAGTTCGAATTACTTAGCCATTCATCTGTCAGCAGTGAACTCCGACAGCTGATAAAACAGCTTGAGCAGAGGCATTGACGTAAGTAATCCACAGCACGTCTTGAGCATGCCGATACAGTTTGCAAATTTTGAGGTTTCATGCTTAAACTGCACACAGAATATTTTCGTCGGTGACCGTCGAAGTGGGAATGTCGAATGGTTGCTCGCCGTTGCTCATCGACAACCGGATTAGCCGGGCAGGACTCAGTCGACTAGATCGCGAACTGAACCGGCCGGCAGCCGGTCGTGAGACCAGTCAGATCGAATCAAAGAACAAAGCGTGACTTGCTAGTAGCAAGGTCTTTCCCAGTTTGGCGCGTAGAGTGAGGAGTCAATGTTCACAAG
>DAORNH010000001.1:41701-51239 GCA_035440865.1 Hyphomicrobiaceae bacterium
GGATCGCGGGCCTCGCCATGTTGGTCGCAGGCGGAACCGCAACCGTCTATGCTGCGGGCGGACCGGGCACGCAGATCAACGACGGGCAATCACTGATTGCCGCCTTCAAGTGTCTCGCCGATGGCAATGCCACATGCGAGTCCTTTGCCCGCGCAGCTGCGGCGGCGGCCAAGCACAATTGGCAGATCGCCGCTCTGATCGCCGGAGTCGGCGCGCTCTGGATCGGCACGGCCATCCGCATCGCAACGGAACTTCGTGCCATGAGGGTGCCGCCGACCAGGCAGCGCTGACACGCGTACCGGGACAATGCTTATCCGCTCGCCGTCGGCCTCATCCGTGGTCGGCGGCGAACGTCTGTCTGCGCGCCGTGCCGATCGAGACAAGATCGCGCCCGCACTTGCGACGCTTATCTCGATTGCCAGGGGCGCCCTCATGCGATAGCGAACGGACGTATGCACGCTGGGGCGCGCGTCGGCTCGAAACTGGGGCTCTCGACCGGCTCGATCCTGTCGTGTCGGAAGAGACACGCGTCCAAGAGACTTTCGTCAAAATTGAACGTGTCGGACGAGACAGGGGAAGCGGGATACGATCGGGCATGCCGAAACAGCTGATCATCGACGGGAAGCCGATCGAGGTGGAGGATCACCTCACGCTGCTCCAAGCCTGCGAACAGGCCGGTGCCGACATCCCGCGCTTCTGCTATCACGAGCGCCTCTCGATCGCCGGCAACTGCCGCATGTGTCTCGTCGAGGTGGTCGGCATACCGAAGCCACAGGCATCGTGCGCCATGGGCGTGAACGACATGCCGCCGCGCCGCGATGGCAAGCCGCACGAGATCAACACGCGCTCCGCCATGGTCAAGAAGGCACGCGAAGGCGTGATGGAATTCCTGCTGATCAATCACCCGCTCGACTGCCCGATCTGCGATCAGGCCGGCGAGTGCGATCTGCAGGACCAGGCGATGGCGTTCGGCAAGGGTGGCTCGCGTCACGTCGAGCCGAAGCGCGCCGTCGAGGACAAGCACCTAGGCCCACTCATCAAGACGATGATGACGCGCTGCATCCACTGTACGCGCTGCGTGCGCTTCATGACCGAGGTCGCCGGCGTCGAGGAACTCGGCGCCATCGGCCGCGGCGAGGACATGGAGATCACCACCTACCTCGAGCGCGGCATCATGTCAGAGCTCTCGGCGAACGTCGTCGATCTCTGTCCTGTCGGCGCGCTGACACATCGACCCTGGGCCTTCGCTGCGCGCCCTTGGGAGATGCGCAAGACCGAATCGATCGACGTCATGGACGCGGTCGGCTCGGCAATCCGGATTGATGCGCGCGGTGCTGAGGTGATGCGCATCCTGCCACGCAACAACGACGCTGTGAATGAGGAGTGGATCTCCGACAAGGCGCGGCATGTAGCTGACGGTCTGCGCACCCAGCGCCTGGATCAGCCTTACATCCGGAAGAACGGTAAGCTCGTTCCCGCAACCTGGGACGAGGCACTCGCCGCGGTCGCCGAGCGACTGACAGCCGCGACACCCGATCGCATCGGCGTCATCGCCGGCGATCTCGCGGGCGCCGAGGAGATGTTCGCCCTCAAGGATCTCGTGACGCGCCTCGGCGTGACTTCGATCGACTGCCGCCAGGATCGCTCCGAGCTCGATCCGGCCCTCGGCCGGGCGAGCTACACCTTCGGCGCAGGCATCGAGGCCATCGAGCAGGCCGACGCCATTCTGCTCGTTGGCACCAATCCGCGCCTCGAAGCGCCTGTCCTCAACCAGCGCATCCGCAAGCGCTGGCGCCAGGGCGCCCTCAAGGTCGGCGTGATCGGCCAGCAGTCCGACCTCACCTATCAGACAACCTATCTTGGTGCCGGGCCGCAAACGCTCGGCGAGCTTGTCGATGGCAAGCACGCCTTCCGTGAGGTCCTCGACAAAGCGGCCGCCCCACTCGTCATCGTCGGTGCGGGTGCGGTCAGCCGCAGCGACGGTCGCGCCGTGCTCTCTGCCGCCGCGCGGCTTGCGACCTCCGTCTCGGCTGACAAGCCCGCGACATGGCGCACGTTCAACGTATTGCACACCGCGGCTTCGCGCGTCGCCGGGCTCGACCTCGGCTTCGTGCCGACTGGGAGCGGTCTCTCCACGGCGCACATGCTGACGGCGGCCGAGCGCGGTGCGCTCGACGTCGTCTATCTGCTCGGCGCCGACGAGCTCGACATGGCGCGCCTCGGCAAGGCCTTCGTGATCTACCATGGCACTCACGGCGATGCCGGTGCACATCGCGCCGATGTCATTCTGCCGGCCGCGGCCTACACGGAAAAGAGCGCAACCTACGTGAACACCGAAGGCCGCCCGCAGCAGACCGCGAAGGCCGCCTTCGCGCCCGGTGACGCGCGCGAGGATTGGACGATCATCCGCGCGCTCTCTGCCCGTATCGGCAAGATGTTGCCCTACGACACCCTCGAGGCGCTCCGGGCCAACATGTACTTGAACGTGCCCGCTCTCGCACGTATCGGCGCAATCGAGGCAGGGACAGCTGACCTCTCTCGCGCAGCCGTTGTCGGCGGCCCGCTCTCGAGCGAGCCCTTTGCACCCGTCATCCGCGACTATTATCTCACCAACCCGATCGCGCGCGCGTCCGCCGTCATGGCCGACCTTTCCGCGCTCAAGGCCAGCATGACCGAGGAGGCGACCGGCACCAATGGCTAATATCGTCTGGGCCGACATCTGGCGCGATTACGGCTGGCCTTTGCTGCTCATGGTGGTGCAGAGCCTGGTGATGCTCGCCTCCGTGCTCGTCATTCTCGCGTTCCTGCTCCTGTTCGACCGCAAGGTGTGGGCCGCCGTCCAGCTTCGTCGCGGGCCGAACGTTGTTGGCCCCTTCGGCCTCCTGCAGTCGTTCGCCGACCTGTTGAAGTTCGTCTTCAAGGAGCCGCTCATTCCTGCCGGCGCCGATAAGGGTGTGTTCCTGCTCGCCCCGCTCGTCACCGCCGTCTGCGCACTCGCGGCATGGGCCGTGATCCCCGTTTCCGAAGGCAACTTCTTTGGTCTCGCGTCGGGAAAGTGGGTGATCGCCGATTTGAACGTCGGCATCCTCTACCTCTTCGCCATCTCGTCCCTCGGCGTCTACGGCATCATCATGGGCGGGTGGGCATCGAACTCGAAGTACCCGTTCCTCGGCTCGCTCCGCTCCGCGGCGCAGATGGTCTCCTACGAGGTCTCGATCGGCTTCGTGATCATCACCGTCCTGCTGGTCGCGGGCTCTCTCAATATGAGCGAGATCGTCAACGCGCAGCGCTCGGGTCTCGGAACGAAGATGGGCCTCCCCTCGTCAGCCCTCGACTGGTACTGGCTCGCGCTCCTGCCGATGTTTGTCGTGTTCTTCATCTCGGCACTTGCCGAGACCAACCGGCCACCCTTCGACCTCCCCGAAGCCGAGAGCGAGCTCGTCGCCGGCTTCATGGTCGAGTACTCCTCGACGCCTTATCTTCTTTTCATGCTCGGCGAGTACGTGGCGATCTGCACGATGTGCGCGATGACGACGATCCTGTTCCTCGGCGGCTGGCTGCCGCCCGTCAACCACTGGCTTTTCAACTGGGTTCCGGGCGTGTTCTGGTTCCTGGCGAAGGTCGTGTTCGTCTTCTTCATGTTCGCCATGGTGAAGGCGATGGTGCCGCGCTATCGCTATGACCAATTGATGCGGCTCGGCTGGAAGGTGTTCCTGCCGCTCTCCCTGGTCATGGTCGTGATCGTGGCGGGCGCGTTGCAGTACGGCCCGCAGCTCATCGGGAAGTGAGTCATGGACCTCAACAAGATCTTCGGCACGTGCCTGATCGTCTTGGGGCTCATCGATGTCTTCATCCTGCCGCGCTTCATGCGCCACGGCCCGCCGATCATAACCTCGATGGTGCGCTTGATCGGTCTCGGCTTCATGGCGGCGGGCGTGGTGCTGGTCCTCGGATTCGTCAAGTTTCTCTCTTGACGCCCATCCCGAGATCGCCGTCATGCCGACGACACGAGAAGGACTCTGAAAGTGAACATTGCAGCCGGCATCAAGTCACTGTTCCTCACCGAGTTCGTCTCGGCGTTCTTCCTCACCATGCGCTACTTCTTCAAGCCGAAGGCGACGCTCAACTACCCCTTCGAGAAAGGGCCGCTGAGCCCCCGCTTCCGTGGCGAGCATGTGCTCCGCCGCTATCCCAACGGCGAGGAACGCTGCATCGCCTGCAAGCTCTGTGAGGCGATCTGCCCGGCACAAGCGATCACCATCGAGGCGGGTCCGCGCCGCAACGACGGCACGCGCCGCACCACGCGCTACGACATCGACATGACGAAGTGCATCTACTGCGGTCTTTGCCAGGAGGCGTGCCCGGTCGAGGCCATCGTGGAGGGTCCGAACTTCGAGTTCGCGACCGAGACGCGCGAGGAGCTTTTCTACAGCAAGGAGCGGCTGCTGGCGAACGGCGACCGCTGGGAGCGCGAGATCGCCAAGAACCTCGCCATCGACGCCCCCTATCGTTGACTTGGCACTTGGTGCAAAATGGGCTTCATGTCGATCGATACCTTGACCATCGCCAAACGCTTGACCGACGCGGTTTTTTCCGTGGCGCAAGCGGAAGCGCGGGCGTCGGTCTGGAAGGAGATCGTCGAAAGCGATCTGGCCACGAAGCGCGACTTCATGGAGGTCGAAGCCGGCCTCAAGCGCGACATCAAGGAGCTCGACACCTCGCTCCGCGGTGAGATCGTGCAATCAGTGCTCCGCACGCGCGCGCAGATTTCCGAGTTGCAGGCGACCACTCTCCGCGTCGCCATGGCGATGACAGCCTTTACGATCACGGCCATCGGATTGATGATCCACTTCCTTGGCCGTTGAACAGGAATCAACCGGAAGATCGAGCCCAGACGACCATGACGCTTGCCCCCTTCTTCTTCTACCTCTTCGCAGCCACGACCGTGGTCGCAGGTCTCATGGTCATCACGGCGCGCAACCCCGTGCACGCGGTCTTGTGGCTGATCCTCGCTTTCTTCAACGCGGCCGGCCTCTTCGTGCTGCTCGGCGCCGAGTTCCTCGCGATGATCCTGGTCGTCGTCTACGTCGGCGCGGTCGCGGTGCTCTTCCTTTTCGTCGTCATGATGCTCGACGTCGATTTTGCGGAGCTGCGCGCGGGCTTCATGAAGAATGCCCCGCTCGGGCTGCTGATCGGCGCCGCCGTACTCCTCGAGCTCATACTCGTCGTCGGCGCCTGGGCGCTCAAGCCGACCGCGGGCCTCGTCGTTCGCGCGCCTGCTCCTGACATCGCCAAAATTTCGAATACGCGCGCGGTCGGCCAGCTCCTCTACACCGAGCCCTACGTCTACCTGTTTCAGGCCGCAGGCCTCGTGCTGCTCGTCGCCATGATCGGAGCCATCGTGCTGACGCTCCGCCACAAGGAAGGCGTCCGCCGTCAGAGCATCGCGGCCCAGAACGCGCGCACGAAGGCTGCCGCAATGACAATCGTCAAGGTCGAGCCGGGGCAGGCACAGATTCCCTGACACCGCGGTACCGGACGGCGAACGCGGCTCGCGTTCGGACGCGAATGGAGACGTAAAGTCATGGCTGAAGCACTCGCCTGCCAGCGCGCCCTCTTCGACATTCCGGACGATGTCGCCTACATCAATTGCGCCTACCTTTCACCGCTCATGCGTGCCGTCGCGGACGCGGGACACCAGGGCGTCGATCGCAAGGTCCATCCCTGGACGATCACGCGGCGCGAGTTCTATGCAGAGCTCGATGCCGTGCGCGGCGGCTTCGCGCGCCTCATCGGTGCCACCGCCGACGATATCGCCATCGTACCATCGTCGAGCTACGCGGCCGCGACCGCCGCCGCCAACCTCCCGCTCGCCAGCGGGCAGACCGTCGTCGTCATCGCCGGCGAGCACGGTTCGAACGTGCGCATCTGGCATCACCTGGCGCGCGATGCGGGCGCCAGCATCACGACCGTTGCACGACCCGCCGATGACGATTGGACGAGCGCCGTCCTCGCCGCGATCTCACCGGCGACCGGCATCGTGGCACTCCCGCCGCTCCATTGGACGGACGGCAGTACCCTCGACCTCGCCCGGATCGGTACCCGCGCTCGCGAGCTCGGCGCTGCCTTCGTCGTCGATGCGACACAGGCCGTCGGTGCCGTGCCGATCGATGTCGCCGAGTTGAAGCCTGATTTCCTGATGTGCTCGGCCTACAAGTGGCTGCTCTCGCCCTATTCGATCGGCTTCCTCTATGCCGCGCCGCATCGCCAGGCGGGCCGCCCGCTCGAGCAGCACAGCTTCAATCGCGCCGGCGCCGAACAATCCGAGGGTTCGACCGACTATCCGGAAGCTTTCGAGCCGGGCGCGCGCCGTTACGACGTCGGCGAACGCTCGAACTTTATTGCGCTCCCCATGCTCAAGGTCGCGCTCGACCAGCTCAACGCCTGGGGACCGGCGCGCATCGCGGCGTCCACTCGGCCGATTACGGAGCGCATCGTCAGCGAAGCGGCGAAGCTCGGCCTGAGGGCCCCGGCCGCGGCATTCCGATCGCCGCACATCGTCGGGCTGACGCGACCGGGAAAGACTTTCCCCGCCGACCTCGGGCAGCGGCTTGCGGCTCGCAAGGTCTACGTTTCCATACGCGGCCCCGCGATCCGCATTAGCCCGCACGTCTACAACAATGCTGCCGACGTCGAGCGACTCATTGCGCTGCTGGCGCGTGAGGCCGGCTGAGCTCTGCGCGAACGGGGCTGCCGCTCCTTACCCCGCCCGGAGGAGATCCTCCGGACCTCCCTTTCTTGGACTGAAAGTAAGTGCGCTGCGTCCTCGCTACGTCTTGAGGAGTCCCCGCTCCTTCAGCACCTTCTCGGCAACCTTGAAAGCCTCGATGGTCGCTGGGATGCCGCAGTAGGCGACCGTCTGGTAGAGAACCTCCTGGATCTCCTCGAGCGTACAGCCATTGTTGATCGCGGAGTTCACATGCAGCTCGAGCTCGGCGGGCTTTCCCATCGCCGTCAGCATCGCCATGCACAGCATGCTGCGCACCTTCCTCGGCAGGCCCGGCCGCGCCCAGATGTCACCGAACGCATACGTCTCCGAGAACTGGCGGAGCGGACGGTTGAAATCCGTGGTCGAGGCGTCGCGCTTCGCCATGTACGCCGAGCCCAGCACCTCAGTCAGTATGGCGCGCCCCTTATTGCGTTGCTCCTCGACCGACATCGGCATCTCCACGGTTTGGCTCCGAGCGCGTCGGCCGGCGCTCCTCGCTCAGGAGGCGGCCCGCGCCCGGTGAAGATGCCACACCGCCAAGGCGAACACGACCGCCGCAAAGCCCTGGTGGACGAGGCCGAGCGACAGCGGCACACCCGCGAGCAGCGTCCAAATGCCGAATGCTGCCTGCGCCGTCAGTGCGAGCGCGAGAAAAAGAGCGGAGAGAGCGATCCGGCTCGTGCCGTCGCGCCGCATCTCGAGTACTGCATGCCCCCAGCTCGCCACCAGCAGAGTGTAGGCGAGCAGGCGGTGATGGAACTGCACCGTCAGCATGTTCTCGCCGAGGTTCACCCACCACGGCGACTTTGCAAAGAGCCCGGCGGGGACGAGGCGGCCCTCCATCAGCGGCCACGTGTTGTAGAGAAGTCCAGCCTTCATCCCGGCAACGAATGCGCCGGCAATGACCTGCACGAGCAGGAGTGCCGTGAGCGACGCCGCAAAAATCCATGCGGCGCGTGCGCCGCCGCCGTCGCGGCTCCCCTGACGCCCGTCCCGTGCAAGATCGAGCGCAACCCAGACGAGCGCGCCGAGAATGACGAACGCGATCGAAAGGTGGACCGCGAGGCGGTATTGGCTGACCGAAACCAGCTCGACGAGCCCCGAGGCCACCATGTACCAGCCGGCCACCGCCTGCAGCCCGCCTAGCGCCAGGATGCCGAGGAGCTTGAGGCCGAGCACACGGTCGATCCGACCCGTCCACCAGAACCAGGCGAGCGGCAGCGCGAACACGATCCCTATCGCGCGGCCGAGCGCACGGTGCCCCCACTCCCACCAGAAGATCGCTTTGAAGGCGTCAAGGCTCATGCCCTTGTTGACGAGCTTGTACTGCGGGATCTCCTTGTACAAGGCGAACGCCGCCTGCCAGGCTTCGTCCGAGAGCGGCGGAATAATCCCCATGATCGGCCGCCATTCCGTGATCGAGAGCCCCGACCCCGTGAGCCGCGTCGCCCCGCCGACGATGACCATGGCGAAGACGAGCGCTGCCGTGAGCCAGAGCCAGGCTTGGATGATCCCTCGAGCTCCGTGATGCGTCGCGCGCGCCGCCGCAATACCCGCTGCCATGTCGTCCGCTCGCAAGTCGCTTCGATCCTGGTCTTACGCTCCTGCTATAAAGCATGATCAGCGACAAGGGCCGGGCTGCGGCACCGTGCCCTCTCGCCCCCACCCCACCGTCATCCCGCCAGAGGGCGCGACCCGGTGCACTTTGGGCCAGTCCGCACCAGTCCCACGCAAGATGACCTGGGGCGTGGCCTTCGCCAGGATGACGGACGTGAGTCACAATCGCGAGCGCGAACCCACGCCATCACGAACCCGCACGATCTCAAACCGCCTTGGCAAGCTCGCGCAGCTTGAACTTCTGGATCTTGCCGGTCGAGGTCTTCGGGATCTCCGTGAAGACGACGTGACGCGGGCATTTGTAGCGGGCGAGATGCTCGCGGCAGTAGTCGATGATCTCGGCCGGCTCGGCCTTGATCCCGGGCTTCAGCTCGACGAAGGCGCACGGCGTCTCGCCCCACTTCTCGTCGGGCTTGGCAACGACCGCGGCTGCCGACACCGCCGGATGCTTGTAGAGCACGTCCTCGACCTCGATCGAGGAGATGTTCTCGCCGCCCGAGATGATGATGTCCTTCGAGCGGTCCTTCAGCTGGATGTAGCCGTCGGCATGCAGGACGCCGAGGTCGCCGGTGTGGAACCAGCCGCCGGCGAAGGCCTCCTCCGTCGCCGCCTTGTTTTTTAGGTAGCCGCGCATGATGATGTTGCCACGCATCATCACCTCGCCGATGGTTTGCCCATCGGCCGGCACGCGCTGCATTGTCTCGGGGTCCATGACGGTCAGGTCCTCGAGCGCCTGGTAGCGCACGCCCTGGCGCGCCTTCATCGTGGCGCGCGCGTCCGCGGCGAGCTTGTCCCAGTCGCTCTTCCAGTCATTGATGACGGCGGGGCCGTAGCTCTCGGTCAGTCCGTAGAGGTGCGTGACGTTAAATCCGGCATCTCCCATTGCCGCAAGCACGGCCTCGGGCGGCGGGGCGGCCGCCGTCATGAACTCCACGCGATGCGGCAGTGGCCGGCGCTCGTCGGGGGGCGCGTTGAGCAGCGTCGACATGACGATCGGCGCGCCGCACAAGTGCGTCACCTTGTGGTCGGCGAAGGCGTCGAACATCGCCTTTGCACGCACCCAGCGCAGGCACACGTGCGTCCCCGCGACCGTCGAGATCGACCAGGGGAAGCACCAGCCGTTGCAGTGGAACATCGGCAGCGTCCAAAGAT
>DAORNH010000001.1:51249-54970 GCA_035440865.1 Hyphomicrobiaceae bacterium
GACGGGATGCTTGCCGAGCCCGGCCGCAACGACGTTGGCATAGCCCATCTGGTGAGCACCGCGATGCGAGTAGACCACGCCCTTCGGGTTGCCGGTCGTCCCCGAGGTGTAGTTGAGCGAGATCGCCTCCCACTCGTCCGCCGGCCAGCGCCAGGCAAAGTCCGGGTCGCCGCGGCCGATGAACTCCTCGTAGCCGAACACGCCGAGCCGGTCGCCGGTCTGGGGGAACTCCGGGTCGTCGTAGTCGATGATCAGCGGCGTGACGCGGCAATGCATCAGCGCTTCCTTGATCGTCTTCGAGAACTCGCGGTCGGTGATGAGCACGCGCGAGTTGGCGTGGTCGAGCTGGAAGCCGATGATGGCCGCATCAAGCCGCGTGTTGAGCGAGTGCAACACCGCGCCGGTCATCGGCACGCCGTAGTGCGCCTCGAGCATCGGCGGCGTATTCGAGAGCATCACCGAGACCGTATCGCCAGGGCCGATGCCGCGCTGCGCGAGCGCGGAGGCGAGCCGACGCGAGCGCGCGTAGAGCTCGCGATAGGCGAAGCGCTGCTCGCCGTGGATGACTGCGGTGTGCTCCGGGAACACGAGCGCGGCCCGCGCCAGGAACGAGATCGGCGTCAGCGGCTGGTAGTTCGCGGGCGTCTTCCCGAGATCGACTTCGTACGGGTTCATGCTCATGGGGGCGACGGTCCTTCGCACACGCCCGACAAGCCGGGCGGAATCGCGCCAGGACATTAGCGACCAGCTTGCCGCATCGCAATGCAGCAAAGGGTGGCGTTCCGCCCTCACTCACGTTGCCTGGTCCGGTGGCCGTATCGTCACGTCGACACCACCGGCCGTCCCCCAAAGGGGCCAAGGCTCCGCCAAGGCCTTGCTGGCTCGCCACCACGCACCGGCGAAACGGGTTCGTCATCCTGCTGGCTGCTCGTTCACCTCGAGCTGCTCTCCACCCCGCATCTCTGCGGCGCAGTTGCCTCCGGCTACGTGTGTCATGACCTCACATGGCAAGGACTTTCACCTCCTGACAAAGCAGCATCGCAGCCGTACACGGCCCCGGACGAGCGCTCACGCGCTCTCCGGGGAACCAGCGGGCGGCATTGGGGAGCCGCTCGCCTTCGGCGATTGCGAAGTACCACATGAGCGGCGCGTTCCCGCTAACGCGCAGGCACGCCTCTCAACGGCTGCACTTCCGGATTACCATAGGCGGGCTTCGGCAGCGGTGCTTTCAGGCGCAACCGCGTCGGCATGGCCGCTACGCTCCGCCCCGGCAGCGACTGGAGGTAGCGCACCACGACCTCCACGCCGTCGAGCGGATTGCCGGCGTCGTCCTTCAAGATTGCGATTTCCGTCGACGGCACGACGTTGATGAGCGTCGGATCGGCCGCGTAGTAGTAGCTTGCATAGGTGTAGCTCGCTGCCGGGTCGAGCGGCATCGGCCCGCTCCCGTCCGCCCGCGAGACCATGATTGCACTCGCGCGCTTGCCCTTGCCGGCGCCCGGATCGATGTCCGCCGTGACGCCTGAGAAATTGAACAGCCACCCGCCCGTCCAGCTCGCGACGTCTGTCGACAGCGCGCCTTCGGCCGAGTTCTCGAGCTGGTTCTTGAGCTGCTGGCCCTTGATGGTGCCCTTGGCGATCAGCGGTCCGATCGGGATGTAGTGGTAGAGGTCCTCCATCCGGATCGGGCCCGGGGCGACATGCGTGCCGTATCGGAAGCCGCGGATGGCGCCGATGTCGGCCTTGGCGACGGTACGGAAGGCGTCGGTCAGGAAGTTGTGCGACGACCCTTCGATGACGGCGGGTGCAGCATCATCCGTGAAGCCCGAGCGGTGCAACGCGACCTTGGTTTCGCCGACGACCGTGTCGATGGGCCGAGCGAGCTCGGTGCCGTTGAAGGGGTTCTTGTGCTTCGTGAAGGCGGGGCCTGTTACGAAACTCTTCCTCACCTCGGCGACCTTGGCGGCGACGACACGGCTCTCGGCGATGCTCTCGTCGATCAGATGCGGCGTCCACGACCACGATCTGAGCTTCCCGCCATCGACCTCGAGCGTCAGCTCGCCGAGCATGGTGCCGTCCTGACCCTCCTCGACGATGATCGTGCCCGTGCTCGTCTCGATCGGCCGGCGCGTCACCTCGTGCATATCGGAGGAGAGGATCACGTTGATACCGGGGTTCTTCTCGGCAAGGCGGATGTTGTTTGCGAGCTCCTGCTCGGAGAGCAGCACGACAAGATGCACGTTCTCCTGCTCGCGCAGCTCTTTCAGAAGGCGCGGCACCTCCTCCTCGCCCGAGGTGAACTTGAAGCCCTTGGTCACGTTCTTGCCGACGACCTGCGGGCCGCGCCGCGTAGTGAGCCCCATGATGCCGATCTTCAGCGCGCCGATCTGGCGGATGCGATAGGGCGGCACGACGGTCTTGCCGGTGCGGTCGGCATAAGGCTCGCCGTCGAAGTAGACATTGGCCGCGACCGTGCCCCAGGGCGCTTTGGGCGTCCCCTCGCCGAAGAATTCGATGAACCGCGCGGGCCCGTAGACGAAGTCCCAGTTGCCGGGCGCGAAGACATCGATCTTCAGGAGATTGAGCACGTCGACCATCGCCTGGCCGCGCGTGAACAGCGCTTCCGCCGAGCCCTGGATGGTGTCGCCCGTGTTGACGAGCAGCGTATTGCGCCGCCGCTTGCGGATCTCCTCGATGCGTGTGTGCATGCGGGCAACGCCGCCCGCGGTCTTGGCCGAAGCGTCACGACGCAGATTGGGCCGCGGCACGAGATGGCCATGGATGTCGCCGATGTGGATCAGCGTGACTGAGCCCGACGGCCCCGCCGCCGGCTTGGTCGCTGGGGCCTTGGTTGCGGGTGTCTTGGTTGCAGGTGTCTTGGTTGCAGGTGTCTGGCCGTGGCCAGACTGCCACGTCACGGCGACCATCACCGTTGCCAGGCTTGCCACGAGCCCTGCGATGACCTGAAGTCGCATCATTCGCATGTCGCCCCCCTGTTGCACTTGCCGCCTTAACCTTGCCCGATGCGTTCCACAGCCATCACATCGACGTTACATCCGGCGTGTAGAGTATCGAGAGAGATGTATACTGTATTTTTATTTTGTTTTCATGCTGTTACATAGATTGAACTAATATTTCACCTGAAGTCAACGTCATCCCGGCCATGGCCGTTTCTCGAACATCTTCCCCTCGCCGCCGTCACAGGCTCCCGCTTGGGTGAACCGCTCGACGCCTCGGGTTCGGGTCATCACACGACAAGTGGCCGGCTGCAGCGGTGCTGCCACGGCGACCATTGGCCCTCTCAGCGCGAGACCCACTGCTCGCTATCATGCTCACATGAGTGATCACATGACACCTGGTCCCGAGGCACTGACCCGGCCGGCGAGCGCGCTTGCTGCACGCTACGACGCCATCGTCGTTGGCTCCGGATACGGCGGCGGTGTCGCGGCCTCGCGCGTGCGGGCAAGCGCGTTGCCGTAGTCGAGCGCGGTCGCGAGTTCCGCCCGGGCGACTTCCCCTCGCGCTTTCCGGAACTGCGCGCCGAGATGCGCATCCTCGGACGGCGCATGAACGTCGGTCGCGCCAGCGCCCTCTTCGATGTCCGCCTGGGCGAGGACATGCATGTTGTCGTCGGCTGTGGCGTCGGCGGCGGCTCGCTCATCAATGCGGGCGTGGCGCTGCGGCCCGATCCGCGCATCTTCGCCGACCCCGTCTGGCCGGG
>DAORNH010000002.1:0-54537 GCA_035440865.1 Hyphomicrobiaceae bacterium
CGAGGCGGCCTGCTCTGTCCCACGTATAGTCATAGTCCAGCCCACCCGGCAGACCACTGGCAAAGCGTATGTCCTGAGACACCACCGCCCCGAACTGGTCATAAGTGAACGCCACCGTTGACACATTGCCCCCCGCGCCAGAACCGGCAGCCCCCGTGCCCCCGCATCCGCGCCATAGCGCGGAGAGGCGAGATTGGTGACCGGAGATCAGTAGAGTCTTCCATTCAGGGCATTTGCTCCAAGAGCAACCGCCCGCAGGGTTTTTCCGGAAGCTTTAAGTATTGGCTAAGCATGAAGCTGGCAATTTCGACACCATTCTCGCTGGCCTTCTTTAGCCAGAACAATCCCCGCCTATTCAACTCAGTATCTAACTCTTCGCAATAAATGACACCGATTGCTGACATGGCGCCGGCCTCACCATTCTCAGCCGAAATCAATATCCATTTTTTTGCCATTTCAGTGTTGAACATGCAGAGATAGTAGTGATTGGCTACAGCCGCGCTTGCCATGATGTCACCGCTGAGCCCATTAGGGATTGCGGCCTCCAACGCCTCTGCTGAAAGACAAAAGCGCGCATTCATGCCAGCTTGTTCTTCGGGAGCCTTCTGCTCTGGCACGTCTGCAAATGCGCACACAAGAGATGAAGCCCAAAGCAGTGCTGAAAGAAACGTCTGTCCACACATTTTCATTTTGATCTCCTCAGCGTGGATAGTAGATTCGCCATTCTCCACCCGGATCCAGCCAGAAATTGCCATTTTCGTAGTTGAGGTGCACAAGACTCGTTGCCGCTACCACGGGATGCCCTGATGCATCTGCAAGGGCTTGAGCATATTCAAGCCCGGTCGGAGTAGTTCCACCGCCGTAGCAGCTCAGGAGCCGAATTGTCTGGCCGGGTTTGAGATTCGCCAACGCTGCCGAGTAGTGATAGTTGACTTCCAAGTACGGCAGCAAGCTCTCGGGGCTGATCGGCGTTTGCGTACCAAAGTTTGCGCGCGAGTCAACTATCCCGCCGCTTATGACACCGTGCCCGGCAATGACAAACTCATCCTGTGGGAACAATGCCTTGCTCGCGCCGTTCGTTAAACCCGTACCTCCAATGTCCATTATTACATCAGCACCACGCTTGTAGTTGCTCCCAACTGGCGCATATATCTCGCCCGATGTTACAGACGTGCTGGAAATATTCGCAGCGGGACCCGCAAGCAATCCTCTGTCTAGAGTCCCTGTCGCCGCTTGCTCCACCTTACCACTCCCACCGCCGAACCCTGCTGAGCTTGCGAGGCCGATCGCACTTCGGATGATGCCGAACACGCGGCCCGCGCCGGGATATGCATCTTCCAGCGCCATCGTAATTGCGGTGTCGATGGCATAGTTGATGGCATAATTGACCAGCAATCCCGCAAACGCGCTGGCTGACAGTTCGCCCGCCGCCAGCTGGAGCAGGGGCACGATGAACTGGAAGAATCCCCCGCTCGGATCCGTCCCCGCCATGGGGTTGCCCATGCCGTAGGTATAGAGATTGAGCGATTGCTTGTAGCCGACCGGGTCCACCTGCATGAACCGGCCGATGAGCGGCATGTAGGTGCGGGCGCGGGCATAATAGATGCCGATCTCGCGGTCATATTGATGGCCGGTATAGCCGAAGATGGTGGGGATGGAGCCCGTGGTCACCCCATAGGGCGAGTATTTCGCCTGGCCGGTGATCGCGCCATCATTGCTGGCCGTGGCGATGATGGAGCCAAGGCGATCCGCGTGCAGGAAGGTTTTGGCACCCGTGGCGCGCTCCACCACCAGGAAGGGCCTGGAGCGAACCTTAGAGAGCGACCGCTTCACTCAATAATCGCGCCGGGCGCATAGATGAACCGCCGAAGCAGGGCAGAAACATCCCACAGGCCCGAAAACTCCGCGACCGTGTTCTCGCCCGCGAAACTATTCAATAGTCAAACTCGGGAAAACCAGCATAGCCTCATCATCGACGCATGCATTGGCATACAGGATAACGCTCAAGCGCAGTTTGCCGTCCGCAGGATTCCACCAAGCGCCGCCAAACTTCCCAAAACTCACATACGGCAGGCCCTCCCGAGTCTCAACCTCGCCGATCAGGGTTATCGTCAGTTTGCCTTCGACTCGCGTAAGGGAATAGTCTGGGAAGGTCATTCGGTCGGCGCTCAAGACGCGATTGTATACCTCCCATCCAAAATAGGATTTCATATCGCGGTTGCTGACATCAAGATTTTCAAGGAGATACGCTTCATCGAGATCAAATGGGGCGTTCTTTATTTCGAGAACAACCTCCATTTTGTCACCACTTGTATAATTTCCCGTTTTCAAGACTAAGCTCGAACCTTCTAGACCAGTAATCGCTGGGCATTCTTGTCTGCAACCGGCTGCCAACACAGTCGCGAGCACGACGAATGCCAGACTGCGGACCCTCCTTTGTGTACCGATCATCGGTAACCTCCGCTACAAATGACACTGCCGTTGCCGCAAAGAATGGCTGCCTTCCAGCGCGGGTACACCTCAATGCCGGTCAGATCAAGGTAGTCAACGATCTTGGCTCCAGGGCCTGTGAACACGTCCCATTTGTAAGTCAGGTCCGCCCATGCACCCACCCTGTTTGAGAAAATGTCTTCTGCCATGAAAGCGGAATCCAGTTGTTGCTGAAGTTGATCGAGCTCGATTGCTCCCATCATCAATTCGCTCGATGGGCCAGCTCCAAACGCCTCATATGCCGAGACAGCGTGTTGAAGATCGAACCATCCTTCAGAAGTGAGTGTGTAGCGGGAGTCGCGTGGCACCCGGAGTCCTGCCATCAGGCTGATGTCTTCAGTGTAGGATGACTCATCGGCAGCCTTGTCTATCACTGATGCCAAATTCTGAGGTTCGACGTATGAACTTAGTCGGCTGCCTTCAGTGAGGTATGGTACGATTGCAGCGGCGCCCGCTTTAACGGCACCGCCTGCAAATTCTACCACCTTTCCCGGCCCCGACCCTGCAAACACCGACTGGCCAAGGCCATAGATAGACAAGGCCGTGCCGACGGCGGTTCCCGCTCCGGGAGAGAGATAGTCAAGGCCGCGCAGTAGCCCTTCGGTCAGCACAGTTTCGATCAGCGTGCTGACAAACGCACTTGCGCTGATCTCGCCTAACAAGAACTGTGCGAACGGGATGATCAGTCCGATGAACGCTCCACTGGGATCGGTGTGGGCGACGGGATTTCCGAGGCCATAGGTATAGAGATTGAGCGACTGCTTGTAGCCAACGGGGTCCACCTGCATGAACCGGCCCAGCATCGGCATGTAGGTGCGGGCGCGGGCATAATAGATGCCGATCTCGCGGTCATATTGATGGCCGGTATAGCCGAAGATCGTGGGGATCGATCCGGCAGTCACCCCATAAGGCGAGTATTTCGCCTGGCCGGTGATCGCGCCATCATTGCTGGCGGTGGCGATGATGGAGCCAAGGCGATCCGCATGCAGAAAGGTCTTTGCACCTGTGGCGCGTTCCACCACCAGGAAGGGCGTCGAGGCCCCCGGCGCATAGATGAACCGCCGCAGCAGGGCCGAGACATCCCATAGGCCCGAGAACTCCGCGACCGTGTTCTCGCCATCCGCGAAGAAGAAGCTGGTGCGCGTGCCCGCCGGGCCGCTGATCGTCAGCCGGTCGCGCCTGCCCGCCGGGTCATAACCCATGGTGGCGGAACCGTTCATGCCCAGCCCAATCTTCGGAAGAGGGGCCGCCCAGACCACCGCCGAGGTCATGCGGAAAATGTCAGGTGATTGCCGTTCTTGTACAGCTTTTGTTCGCACCACCCCGGAGCCCTATCAATATTTCATAAAGGTAAAAATAACCGCTATCATGACCAACACAAGAGATAATATAAATATCACTCTGAACACGTAAATACTTATAAGAATAAAACCATCAGTTTCTCTGATTATTTTTCTCGAAAGCAAAATGAACCGATAAACTCGAAGCGAACCCGACCAATTGTAAACAAAATATCTACCGAGGCTGCGCTCCTGTCGGAACTCAGGATGAACAATCCAAATGATGAGGTCTACAAAGAAACCAAATACCATTGTTCCACAAAGTAAAGCAACAGACCACACAACAGAATCGAATTCCATTTTATTCATCCTCCATATTACTTAAAGACGTTCTTTTTATACACGCCGAGAAAAGTACTATAACCAGCCGTTGGTCCGTCAACGCTCAGCGAGATGTAGTATGCTGAAGTGTCGGGATTGTAGTAAAATGTCCCGGTGAACGAAACGGGCAGGATCGGGTGAATTTGGCCAGTGACCGTGGCAGCAAGCCCCCAACCAGAAGGGTCGCGCCTCTGTGCCTCGAAAAGTGTAATTGAGCCTGCAAAGTCTGGCTTCGCGGACGCGCCAGCACCAATGCCCAGTCCATAGTCTGTCGTCCCATCGCTGTTAACTTGCAAGGTCAAAGCGCCGTAATAGCCTACTGTTCCGGACACGCTGGCATTTTCTGCTAGACTGTCGAGAGCGTCATCGATGGTGCAGGAGATAAAGCACCGCCTCATTTCGGCATGATCACGCTGGACGATATTTTCTAAGTACCAGTCGTCAGGATCGAGTGGGTCATGCTTTGGCGTCTGGAATCCGTAGCCTAGGCCGACTCCATCGCCAACACCGAAATGGCCAGACAGCCCACCCCCATTGACCGGGCCCCCATGGGCTGCGTTCTTTATTGCTCCCGCGCCACCTCCAAACCCGGGCGAGGTGATGAATCCGACCACGGTTCGCACGATGCCCAGCACCTGGCCTGCGCCGGGTATCAGCATGTCGAGCCCGCGTGTGACGAGTTCGCCAATCGCGATCTCGGCAATGGTACTCAGGAACGCGGTTGCTGTCAGCTCGCCAATGGCAAATTGGATCGCCGCAATGCCCAACCCGATGAAGAACCCCCCGCTCGGATCCGTCCCCGCCATGGGGTTGCCCATGCCATAGGTATAGAGGTTGAGCGACTGCTTGTAGCCAACGGGGTCCACCTGCATGAAGCGGCCGATGAGCGGCATGTAGGTGCGGGCGCGGGCATAATAGATGCCGATCTCGCGGTCATATTGATGGCCGGTATAGCCGAAGATGGTGGGGATGGAGCCCGTGGTCACCCCATAGGGCGAGTATTTCGCCTGGCCGGTGATCGCGCCGTTGGCGTTCGCAGTGGCGATGATGGAGCCAAGCCGATCCGCATGCAGGAAGGTTTTGGCGCCCGTTGCGCGTTCAACCACCAGGAAGGGTGTGGAAGCGCCCGGCGCATAGATGAACCGTCGCAACAGCGCACTGGCATCCCACAGGCCGGAGAATTCGGCCACGGTGTTTTCGCTACAAGCGCGGCCAGGCAAAGTGCGAAGCGGTTCGCCGTCCGGCCGCGCGTTCTCAGCCTGAGATACAAGCTGAGTTGGGTGCCGGTATGGACACTCAGAAAATGGCGGAGCCGGAGTCCGAAATAGGATGATTCATCAGCATACGTCCTAGTTTCAATTCGTTCGGGAATGTAGTAAAAGACTGGCATTCGCGGTGGGTGCCGGTTTCTGCGTGTACGCAGCCGTTTCCCTGAATCCGCGCCCGATAATGGGACCAGAATGTGGGCCCGAAAGGTGACGGACAATTATGGCGCGTGCCTTGAACAAGCTGAGTGCCCGGGCAGTTGCTACCCTTCGCACGCCGGGCCGTCATGGCGATGGCGGCGGCCTCTATCTGGCCATCTCGGCCGATGGCACGCGGCGGCGCTGGGTGTTTCTGTACACGCTGAGAGGCCAGCGGCGGGAAATGGGTCTGGGTGCAGTGGCGGACGTGTCCCTCGCAGAGGCCCGCGAGAAGGCGATGGAAGCCCGCCGGATAGTCAAGGCAGGCACGGACCCCATCGCGGCCCGGGAGGCCACCAAGGCCGCCACGCGGGCGACTGAGGCCGCTGAGAGAGCAATCGTTACCTTTGGGGCCTTTGCAGACGCCTATGTGGATCGGATGAGCCCGGCTTGGCGGAACGAAACCCACCGGGAGCAGTGGCGCACGACCTTGCGCGTTCACGCCGCAGTGCTGCGGGACATGCCGATTGACGGGGTGGATACCGATGCCGTCTTGCGGGTGCTGGAGCCTATCTGGAACCGTATCCCCGAAACCGCTGCCCGCTTGCGCGGGCGGATCGAGAATGTGCTTGATGCAGCCAAGGTGCGGGGTCTGCGCACTGGCGAAAACCCGGCACGGTGGCGCGGGCACCTGCGCAACATCCTGCCAAAGCGCCAGCGCTTGACGCGTGGCCACCATGCAGCCATGCCCTTCGCTCAAGTGCCATCCTTCCTGAGTGCCCTGCGTGCCCGGCAGTCAACCGCCGCACGCGCACTGGAGTTCTGCATTTTGACGGCGGCCCGTACGGGCGAGGTCTTGGGGGCGCAATGGGATGAATTTGACCTTGATGCGGCTATCTGGACGGTTCCGGCCACGCGCATGAAGGCCCAGCGCGAGCACCGGGTGCCGCTTTGTGCGCGGGCGGTGGTAGTCATCCGCGAGATGGCGTTGGCCAGAATGGGCGCGCACGTCTTTCCGGGCCATCGCGCGTCTGGCCTGTCCAACATGGCGATGGCTAAAGCGCTGGAAGCAAGTGGACAAGGTGCCTTCACCGTGCACGGCTTCCGGAGCAGCTTCCGAGACTGGGCTGCCGAGGCCACCAGCTTTCCCAGCGACATTTGCGAAATGGCACTTGCGCACACGATTGGCAACAAGGTGGAAGCAGCCTATCGGCGGGGTGATCTCTTCAATCGCCGCCGCGAATTGATGGAGGCATGGGGCCGCTATTGCGCGGATGCTGAGCGCGGCGTGATTCGGCTGGTCGACTTGCCGAAAGACGCATTGCGCAATAAAATTGCGAGCTAAGTCTGACGCGTGCCCATCATCGGGCATCAAGAGCTTGCTGGCAAAAACCGCATGATCCCCCAACCCTGCCAATTTTACGGGCGCGGGGAAAAGGCTGCTCCTCACGCTTGCAAATTTCAGCTGCTCGCACTCTTTCTGGGTCGCGCGTGTACCGCCGCGCACACACATGGAGAGGCAGACGAATGGGCAGCACCAACGGGCGCGAAACATATCGCCGCGCAAAGAAGCGGCAAAAGTCACTCTCACCTGACCATATCATTGGAACAGTGGGCGCATACTGGGAAGGCGAGACCCACAACTTCACCAAAGAGGACTTTGCGGAGCTGCATCGGCTGGCTAAGCGGGCGGGGTCAAAGGCGACGCTGGAAGAAGTCCACGACCGGGCAACCCAAGTTGCAGGCGAAGTGCATGAGGTGCTGCACAATCTGACAGGTGTCATGCCAGCGAGCGAGCGGGCGAAGAGTGCATCGCTGATCCACTCGGCAATTGGCCAGATTGAACGGGCGCTGGGCTACTATCAATGGGATGAGGATGCGCTATGGCGAACGAACGGTGCGGGCGGTTCAATCGCTATGCTGGAGCGATTGGCAAGCCATGCCTTTGTGCAGACCAACAAACTGGACCGGGAAGACGCGCAAAATTTGCGAAAAGATGAAACCGCAATCTCACGGAGGCTGCGGGCGCTGCAAATCGGAGTGCCCTATAAGGGCGAGTTGCC
This sequence comes from Hyphomicrobiaceae bacterium, assembly GCA_035440865.1. GTDB lineage: Bacteria > Pseudomonadota > Alphaproteobacteria > Rhizobiales > Hyphomicrobiaceae > DAORNH01. The sequence continues at coordinate 7,618 of DAORNH010000002.1, forward strand.
ACCACCGCGACATTGGCGGGGAATTGCGATTGACAGCGCCATCAACACTCTTCCGGTGCGCCTCAGAGTCCTTCGCCTCGCATGTGAGAGTTTCCTGCAAGCCCCGCCTGCAAAACGCCCGCGCGTCAAGACACTCCGGCTGGGCGATAGATTCATCCGCTCTGCCAGTGACGCATGGCGAGAATTGACCGGCAAGCGGACGCGTTACATCAATCTCGAATTTGCAATGGTGCTCGCCCGGGGAATTGGAATGTCCGTGAGCAAAGATGCTCTCAGAGGCCTGATTTACCGGGAAGCAAAGCGGCTTGCTGGGCCTGTTGGCAACAAAATCCCGATCCCGGCCATCACCGCAGCAGCAAACCGGCAAGTTTGACTCAATGCCGCTGCGATCAAGAAAGCCGCCACGGTACAAAAGGCCAACCCGCCTGGAGCGGATTCGGTCGGTACAAGACAGGCCCGAAGGACCCGCCGGGCGACTTTGGAATGATGAAAAGCACTTGTTCAATGAAGCCGACTTCGCAGAATTTCATGCGATTGCGCAAGGCGGAGGGCGAGATATGTCCCTCCGACGCGTAAGGCAGATCGTGACCCGGGCGGCGATCAATTTCTACGATGACCGGATTCTGGGTGCCGACAAGATGACACCTGGCGAAAAAGTAAGGCATGTCGAAGCGATACGCCGCGCTGTCAGAGAACTTGAGGGCCGGATTGGCATAGAGGTGATTCCTGAAGGCGAGAAAGTCGCCTCTGGAAGCCGCTCCCAGATTCTCGGTGAGCTGACCATCGAAGCTCAGAAATTGGAGCGTTCTTTGGATTTGGGGTGGTTGGCCCGAATTGACAAGAGCACGCTCCAGATCGCGAGGACCCTTCGGTCCATCGCCGAGCGCCTTTGCCGGAAGTCGCCACTCGACGTCCCCGGACACAACCCGCGCAGCGGCAAGCTGTATGACATCATGGCATTGTTGCCGACATATCTTTGCGTGCTGTCACTTGCCTGTGACGCATGGCTTCTGAACCCGCCTGAGAAGCAGCCAAAGCGCGCACTTGGTTCGGTGAATAGGACTTTCCTCCATGCCGCAAATGGGGCGTACCAGCAAATCACGGGCTTAAGTCTCAGCCGCTCCCGCCAATCCATTGCTTTTGCTCGCAGAATGGCCGGCGGGATGGGCTTTGATATTACAGATCCTGCCCTCCGAAGCCTTCTGTCCCGCAACCAAGCCGGGACGACCAAGGGCTACCAAGTCCGCCGCCGTGCTCAAACTGCCAAAAAAACAGTTCCAGTTTGAGCCAAGACAAACAGCGCGGCCATCGGCAACCTTCTGCACATCAGCCGGTTCGTCGGCGATTCAGGAGAGACACGACATGACCAATTCGGACATTTCAGCTGCGAAGGATCGCGAGGCCTACTCGATTGCGGAAGCCGCAAAGTTATGGGGGATCGGCCGCACAAGCCTTTACCGCGCCATGTCTGAAGGCCGTTTGCGCACCCTGAAAATCGGTGCGCGGCGCCTTGTACGGCGAGGCGATTTAGAGGCGTTCATGGAAGCGCATGCAACGCCCACTCCCTAAGCCAAGAAGGCGGAGCGGCATCTATCGCGCCTGAAAATTACAGCGAAATTCAGGCATCAATTTTCATGGTCGAAGGCGCCAATGGCTGGCAGACACAATGCAACCGGCCGCAGCACAGGCGGCATGACCGCGCGCGACCGGAAAATCCATGGTCCGCCAAAAGGCAGCCCCTGGGTTTGGCTCCCCACAGAACTGCTGAATCATCTGGCCTGGCGCAGCCTTTCGCTCAATGCCCGGAAGATCATCGACTTCCTCTTGATCGAGCACAGACACCACGGAGGCCGGGAGAATGGCAATCTCGCCGCACCTTACAACCAGCTTGAGAGATTTGGGGTCAGCCGCCGGCTCATCAGGGCGAGCTTCCTTGAGCTTGAGGCCGCCGGACTTGTGCGGATGACAAGACAAGGCGGCAAATACGCCGGCGGACGTGAGACCTCAACCTATCGCCTCACATTTTATGCCGCGCATGACAACGTCTCGCCAACCAGCGAGTGGCGGCGATCCGATGGGGCCAAAGTGAAGGCGGCAAGAAAGGACGCGGCCGAGAACAAGAGCCGGGCATCCGAAAACCGGCGCGGGCGGCGCGCCAATCCCGATTTGGAGTGCACCATGGTGAACCTTGAGAGTGCACCTTCGTGAACATTGAAGCCGTTGTACGCCGAACCCGGCGTTCGCCACCATCCGCCCGCCGCCGCCTGAAAAGTGCACCATCGTGAACAGCAGTATATACTCTGGTCCTATCACTTGCGTGACCAGAGCGTCTCCAAACTGGAGTAGGAGATGCAGTGATCTCTTGTCAGTAGCGTCTGCGATTGATCGACTGCCCGCTCAACCGCATACTCAGTTTAGCCAACTTGCCGAGAGCGCTTCCGCTTGCCGAAGAACCGTTTGCACCGCTGCGTCCTGAAGATCGGGCGGGTAGCCGTGCTTGCGCAGAATCCGCTTCACCAGCACGCGCATTCGCGCCCTGGCACTTTCCCGGTGTGACCAATCCACTGAAACGCTGCCCTTGAGGCTGACGAGGAGTTCGTGTGCGATCACCTTAAGGGAATCGTTGCCCATCAGTTCGACGGCGCTCTCGCTTTCGGCCAGGGCATCATAGAAAGCGATTTCGTCCTGCGACAGGCCTTCATCTTCACCGCGCTTGCGGGCGGCGCGGACTTCCTTTGCGAGGTCGATGAGTTCCTGCAGCACCTCGACGGTGCTGATCGCGTTCGTGTGGTAGCGGGCAATGGCGGCTTCGAGGCGCTCGGAAAAGCGCTTGGTCTCGACCACATTCGTTCTGCTGCGGGAACGGATTTCATCGTTCAACAGCTTCCGCAACGCCTCAAGCGCGAGGTTTTTCTTTTCGAGCTGTTGAACCTCGACGAGGAACTCGTCCGACAGGATTGATATATCCGGCGTCGTGATGCCCGCGGCAGCGAGAATGTCCAAGATCTCGGTTGAAACGACTGCCCGATCCAGGATCTGCTGGATTGCGAACTCCCGATCCGCACTGCTCTTTCCTGAGCCTTCTGCCGATTTCACGAGGGCGGCACGAACCGTCTGGAAGAATCCTACTTCATCGCGAATGTCGCGGGCCTCATCGCTTGCGGATGCCAGGGCGAATGCCTTGGAAAGCGCCAGCACTGCATCCAGGTATCGACGATTTTCGCGGCGCTTGCCGTCCTCGCTGGTTTCCTTGGCCGCGGCGTCGTGCTGGCGACCAAGTATCCATTCGATCGCTTCGGCGAGCACGACCAGGCGCTGATGCGGCGTACCAGCCAAGCCTCGCGCATAATCGAAGCCGTGGTACATTGCCGACACGACCTCGTACTTCTCAAGCAGCACGGCAACCGCTTCGGCCTTATCGATCCCCGCCTGCCGCTGATCGGAACCGGAATACTGGCCGAGCGCGTTCTTGAGGTTCTGGGCGATGCCGATGTAGTCGACGACGAGGCCGGCAGGTTTGTCGCGGAAGACCCGGTTCACCCGGGCGATGGCCTGCATCAGCCCGTGGCCCTTCATGGGCTTGTCGACATACATCGTATGCATCGACGGCGCGTCGAAGCCGGTCAGCCACATGTCACGGACGATCACGAGCTTCAGCGCATCGTTCGGGTCTTTGGCGCGCTTGGCCAAGAGATCGCGCCTGGCCTTGGTTCCGATATGCGGTTGCCAACTCGGCGGATCGGCAGCCGAACCGGTCATCACAACCTTGACTTCACCCGCTGCGTCGTCGTCGTTGTGCCAATCGGGCCGAAGCGCGATGATCAGGTCATAGAGCGCCACGCAGATACGACGGCTCATGCAGACCACCATCGCCTTGCCGTCCATCGCGGCAACCCGGTCCTCGAAGTGCCGCACCAGATCGGCGGCAACCATCGCCAGCCGCTTCCGAGATCCGACCAACGCCTCTATGGTCGCCCACTTGCGCTTGATCTTCTCCTGTTCGGTGACCGCCTCGTCTTCGGTCAACTCCGCAATCTCGGCATCGATCTTTGGCTTCTCCTCGTCGGGAAGCTCGATGCGCGCAAGGCGGCTCTCGTAGTAGATCGGGACCGTGGCGCCATCTTCCACCGCCCGGCTGATGTCGTAAACATCGATGTATTCGCCAAACACTGCCGGGGTATTCACGTCGTCCTGTTCGATCGGCGTTCCGGTGAACCCTATGAAGGAGGCATTTGGAAGGGCATCGCGCAGATACTTTGCAAAGCCGTAGGCGATCTCGCCGGTCTTCTGTTCGATCCGCGCCTTGAAACCATATTGGCTTCGATGGGCTTCGTCGGCGATCACGACAATGTTCCGGCGATCCGACAACATGGGATAGGTCGCCTCGCCGGCTGCCGGCGAGAACTTCTGAATGGTGGTGAAAATCACTCCGCCGGAGGCACGGCTGAGTGTCGATTGCAGATCCTCCCGGCTGTCCGCCTGAATGGGCGTTTGCCGGATCAGATCGCGGCACATCGAAAACGTGCCGAACAGCTGATCGTCGAGATCGTTGCGGTCCGTGATCACGATGATCGTCGGGTTCTCCATCGCCGGGTGCCGTACCAGCTGGCCGGCGTAGAACGCCATCAGCAGGCTCTTGCCAGACCCTTGCGTATGCCAGATCACCCCGATGCGCTTATCCCCTCGGGGATAGTCCGTGACGCCGGGAAGCCCATAGGCTGCCGGCTCCTCATGAAAGCCTGCCATACGATGCGCGCTCGCGGACGTACCGGCATTCATGGCAAGGGCGCGCACGGTTGATTCCACGGCGCGACGCACGGCATGGAACTGGTGATACCCCGCGATGATCTTCGCAAGGCCGGTGCCCGTTTCGCCGAACACCGTGAAATCGCGCAGCAGATCGAGCAGGCGGCGGCGATCAAAAATCCCTTCAATCAGGACGTCGAGTTCCGGCTGGCCCTTGGCGGCAATGACCTTGCCGTCCGTGGTGCGCCAGGGCATGAAGCGCTCCCGATCGGCGGTCAGCGAGCCGACGCGTGCCGTCATGCCGTCCGAGATCACAAGAACGGCGTTCGTCCGGAAGAGCGAGGGGATTTGCGCCTTGTAGGTCTGAAGCTGGTTGTGGGCGCCGGCGAGCGTCGCGGTCTCGCCGCCCGGCGCTTTCAGTTCGATCACGCCAAGCGGCAGCCCGTTGATGAAAACAACGATATCCGGCCGCCGGTTGACGCTGCCCTCAATCACCGTGAACTGGCCGGTCGCCTGCCAGTCGTTTACGGCAAGATCGTCGAAATCGATCAGGCGGACCTTGTCACCCCGGATCGTCCCGTCATCGCTATAGAACTCGACATCGACGCCCTCAACCATCAGCTTGTGCAAGCGACGGTTCTCTTCGACGAGCGACGGCATTTCGGTGGCAAGCACCTTCCGTAGCGCATCACTACGCGCCTCAGCCGGGATCGCGGGGTTCAGCCTTTCGATGGCCGCTGTCAGGCGCTTGAGGAGAACGACATCGGCATAGGCCTCTCGCTCGGGCGCCTTGCCATCCGGGCCGATCTCGGCGTCGGTCGCGAGTGCGTAGCCGAGGCCACCGAGATGATCGAGGACCACCTTTTCAATGGCTGCTTCTGAAAGATATGCCATCAGGCGATCCTCCCAATGGTTCCGAGTTTGACGAAGACGGCAATCCGCCTAATCATGAAAGCCTCCTTCCATGAGCGAGATAAGCAGATCTTCGATCGCCTGGTCATGGTCTTCGGGCGGATACCAAATCGGATGAATGTCCGCCTGGCCAAGCTCGTTCCGCCTGGCTTCACGGTCCATACCTTCGCTCAGCGGTAAGAAAGCGTAGTGGCGAGGCGTCTCTACGACGGCGTCCTGTTTTATTTCACGGAGCGCATAAACCGTTCGATCCACCGACAGACTACATCCGAGAAAGAGCAAGCTTGTATTGGCAATCAGCAGCTTGAAAAGCTCTCGATAGTTGCCGCCGTCTCCATAGCAGGCTGTGTATTCCCCGCCGGTGAGAACGCGGCCTTGAGCGCTATCTGCTTCACCATGAAGCCGGAGAAGGCAATGAGGTTCATCCGCAAGCCTTCGCGGTGCCTCATTCAGTCGAGTCCCAGAGAACTCGCCCTTCAGGCGGCAATCGGAAGCTTCATAGACGCGGTTCAGGACATAGTCGAAGTTCGTTGTCAGGCAACCACGTTTGAAGATCAGCGGAAGCAGTTGTACCGGTCCCCTCAAGGCCTTCACGCGTGAGCCGAACGCATTTTGAACCGCCTCGGCAAAGACATCTGGTCCCATACGATCAAGCACCAGCTGAGCCGCTTCTTCGTATCGATATGCCGCCAGGTGGGCGCGAACGTCGTCGGCAATAGCGGGATAGTCTGCGGTCAATCCTGCTAGAAACGCGCCCCATAAAGGAAAGCCTGTCGGCCGCGAAAGGCCCGCCCCGACAAACGGGATAACGCTTTGTCGTTTGAGCTGCGTGTGCAGCCGGTTGAACCGATCAAGGCAATTGAACCGCTCAAGGAACTCGCGCGCGCGATCCATGGCGTTCTGTTTCTGGCTTGCAACCCAGTCCAGAAAATGCGCCTCGTAGTCGAGCGGCGCCATCGTCTTAAGGACATCGGCGGGAGGCCATTCAAAGGTCCGGACGGTGACTAGGCCCTCATCGTTGAGCTCTTCGACGAAGCGCTGACGGAAATACTCCACGCCGCACCTCCGTTAAGCCGATAAGGCCGCGTCACCGACGCGAACTTCGCCCGACATGAGCTTCGGAAGCAGGAACTCGCGCGTGGTGGCGAGGGTGCGGTTTTCCTTGTCGTTGGCGACGATCCTATCAAACAGGGGCTTGGCCGTCTCGTCGAATGACCGAAGGAGTTCGAGTGCCGGGACGGTCACTTCGATCGGTCGGAAGTTTGCTTTGCTGATTTCCTGAAAGGTCGATCCATTGGCGTTCTGATGGACCGTCTCCATGTTGGCTTGCGTCCATTGCCAGACGAAGACGTTGGACAAGCGCTTGTTGCAGATCATCGCGATGAAGCCCTGATTGACCGCAACCGGAATCTGGGCGATCGCCATGTAGCCGATCGGGGCACGCGATGAGAGAAGCACCGTTCCGGCAGGCAGCAAGCCAGAGCCAATCTGGGACAGGCCAGCTTCGGTGATCTGCCGTTCCGTGCTGAGCAGCACCGGAGTGCTCAACGACGAGAGGTCTTTCGGAGTCGCCCAAGCGACGTCGCCGCCCCAGAAGGAAGGCTCTTTCGTGCTCGGCGTTGAGCCGCCGAGAACTTCGACTTCTTGGCCGATCGTGGAAGTGATCCACCCCTCCGGCTTGCCTTCATCGTCGAGGCGGTCGGGGAAAAGGGACCAGATGTCCGGGGCGAGGTAGGGCGCGCGGCCCTCAATCTTCGCGCGGGTCGGGCCGAAGTCGACGAACCAATCCTTGAAGATCGCCCGCGCCATCGCCTCCAGCGTCTCGTTCATCCGCCGGTTCAGCTCGATCTTGTCATCAAGCGCACCGAGCACGGAGGCGATAGCTTCTTGCACGAGTGGGGACGCCCATGCGATGCGGTGTCCTATCAGATCACGGCGAGTTATCTGAGGCTGTGCCGAACCAGTAACAACCGAATACGGCGGGGAATTAAGTAACGAATAAAACAAAAAGCGGTTGCTGCCTGCCCGTGGCAGAATAGCCATGGCGTTGTTCGAAACCCAAAGCGGACCTTTTGCCCACAAAACCATACCGCTGTTTGAACCGCGGCATGTCACGAGAGGTACGCCCTCAGGGTACATTGGCGCAGAAGTCCAGCCAATGATCCCATTCGCCCCGTGAACCGGAATAGGAAAATCGGCAGACGCTTGCTCCGCCATCTCCTCTTTTGAGAGATATCGACCTTGTTGAATCTCAACAATTTCAGAAAGTGCCGTCGGAACGATCTCAGGCATCGGGAGCAACGCCTTTTAGTCGTGCACGGATGATGCCAGTGAGCCGTTCGGACTCGGCGAACTGCAGCTCAAGTTTTCCTTTTAGCCCAGTTAACCGCTCGGCAAACGGCACGTCGTCGTCTTCGATATCGGCCGTGCCGACATAGCGCCCCGGGGTCAACACGTATCCGTGGGCCTTGATCTCCTCCAAGGTCACCGCCTTGCAAAAGCCCGGCACGTCCTCGTAAGCGCCCGCTTCGCCTTCGCCGCGCCAGGCGTGATAGGCGCGGGTGATCTTCTCGATATCGCCGTCGGAAAACTCCTTACGCGTGCGGTCCACCATGTGTCCGAGCTTGCGCGCATCGATAAACAGTATCTCGCCGCACCTGTCGCGCAGCTTTGCGTTGCGGGCGATGCCGTTCGATTTGTCCCGGGCAAGGAACCAGAGGCAGACCGGAATCTGGGTCGAATAGAACAGCTGGCCCGGCAGCGCGACCATGCAATCGACCACACCCGGCGCGCCGTTGACGCCCTCTATCAGCGCCCGGCGAATCTCGCCCTCGCTGTTCTGGGTTGATGACATCGAGCCGTTCGCCAGCACCACGCCCGCCACGCCCGAGGGTGAGAGGTGGTGCACGATATGCTGCACCCAGGCGAAGTTGGCGTTGCCAGCCGGCGGCACGCCATATCGCCAGCGCACATCTTCGCGCAGCCGGTCGCCGCCCCAATCAGAAATATTGAATGGCGGGTTGGCGAGGATGAAATCGGCCTTGAGGTCGCGCAGTTCGTCCTTATGGAAGCTGCCCTCGCTGTTCCACTTGATATCCGCGTCGATGCCGCGCACGGCGAGGTTCATCTTGCAAAGCCGCCACGTCGTGTAATTCGACTCCTGCCCATAGACGGCGATGTCGCCGATGCGCCCGCCGTGCAGTTCGACGAACTTCTCCGACTGAACGAACATGCCGCCCGAGCCACAGCAGGGATCATAGACCCGGCCCTTGTAGGGCTCGATCATCTCAACCATCACCCGCACGACTGAGCGCGGCGTATAGAACTCACCGCCGCGCTTGCCTTCAGATCCGGCGAACTGGCCGAGGAAGTATTCATAGACGCGGCCGAGCACGTCGCGCGCCTCGCCCTTTTCCTGGCCGAGCGAGATGCCGGAGATCAGGTCGATCAGTTCGCCGAGCATCACCGCGTTGAGCGCGGGCCGGGCGTAGTCTTTCGGCAGCACCCCTTTCAGGGTTTCGTTGCGCTTCTCAATGGCGATCATCGCTTCGTCAATCATCTTTCCGATCGACGGCTGCTTTGCGTTCGCCTGAAGATGCGACCAGCGCGCTTCCTTCGGCACCCAGAAGACGTTCTCTGCGGAATACTCGTCCGGGTCCTCGGCGCCGTCAGGATAATTGGCCAGCAGCTCGGCGCGCTTGGCTTCGAAGCTATCGGAAATGTGCTTGAGGAAGATCAGGCCGAGCGCGACGTGCTTATAGTCCGACGGCTCCATGTTGCCGCGCAGCTTGTCGGCCGCCTTGAAGAGATCGGCCTCGAAGCCAAGATCGCCGCCCTTGCCGTTGGCGCGGGCAGGTTTTGCTCGTGTAGCAACCGGCACCGCTTCCTCGACTTCGGCTTCTACCGCGCCTCTGAGAGAGACCGAGCCGCCGCGACCACGCCCAGGCGTAACAATGCCCTCGGCGACGAGTTCATCCTTCACCGCATTGTAGGCGGCTTCATCCCACTGCAGGGCTTCGCGCAAACGTCCGTTGCCGGCGGAGCCGCCAAGCTCTTTCAGCACCGTCACGAACCTGTCTTTCTGCGCTTGTTCAGCCATTCCATCCCTCGATAAGCCTATCGCTGCGTACTATCATTGCGGGGATTATCCGGGTCCGATTGTCCCGCGACTATCCCCGATTTGTGGAAAACCTCAAGAAGCGGTGTCGGGCCAAGATGGGAACTGTCGTGTGTGACCAGCCAGAGCCACCTCGCTCTCACCCGCATTATTGAGAATGGAGACCAGGTGGCCTGATTCATTCGAGGACAGTGTAAACTTGGCTCGGCATTTTGTCGCCGCAAAGAGTTTTCTCGCGTTTCGCCTTCCAAGCCTTTGCGCGATGTTTCAGCTTGCTGTGGATACTGGGCTCGAACCATCCTATCGCTGCGCCACTACGCGGAACCGAGGTTTTCCACAATCCGACTCGCGCATCGACAATCTTGAGAAACAGGATGCTGAACGCCCAGAACTCTTCGGGAGAATTGGTGGCGCACATCTTTTCGAACCAGTGCCGCGCCCAGCGGTTTCGATCATATGCGAAGCGCGCCGCCTTCGCCGCGTTACCGATCAGACCTTTGGCGTCCGCATATCGGTCCAGCAACGCTTCGGATGTGGTTGATTCCATGCCGAAGCCGATCACCATGAGAGCCCGTGCATTGGCAGCAGGTTCAGGGCGTTCCAAATTCTTGCGCGCGTACTGTTCAAGGAACGCTGCCTCCCCGGCCATTAGGGCCGCCAGCACCTCTTGCGCCAACTGATGGTCATTCGCCGCGCGATCCAGCCGCTGCGCCCGCAGCTCATCCAGCGCGCCGCCATCGGCACTCTCCCAGATGCAGATGGCCTCAAGCGACACGCCCGAGAGGCCGGACACCAGGCTGACGAAAGCCCGCCTGCCTGAGAGGCGGTCGAACAGTTTGCGGGCGAGCGTCAGGTCGTGGCGGGAAACCGACCTTGCCAGCATCAAGGCGAAGTTCTGGACGTGCATGAGCTTGCGATCGTCCAGGCCAAGGAGCTGTCCGACCAATGCGGCGCAATGATCCGGCGATGTCGAAACGCACGCATCGACCGCTTCAAAGCCCACGTCCTCCAGGATGAGCCGCGCCTTTTCATTCGTTAGCGCCGTCTCAAACCGATTGTACGCCTCCCACCCCTGGCGCTGGCGCGCTTCAAAGTCTTCCGGCGTTTCAGACAGGCGCTTGAAGAATGCCTCGGGGCCTAAGACTTCATCGGGCTCCGCCAACGACAGGAGCGGCGGGATCGGACGGCCTGCCATCTCCATGTCCTGCTCAACAGAAGGCGGCAAGAACGGCAGTTCAATATCAATCGCCTTTGCGGCTGCTGCGGTGAGGCGCGCGGCAATTGCCGCGTGGCACTCCGCTCCGAGCACCTCCGCCGCGACGCTGCAGAGGCGCGGGGTAGTCCTGTCCAACGCCTCATCGGCGCTGATCATCCCTTGCTCGGCCGCATTGATGACAATGAGCGAGCCATACCAAATCTCGAAGTGGTTCTTCCGAGGATCGAGCAAGGCGGCGCTCCATCCGGTAGCTATCACCCTTTCGATCAGATCGCGGTCTTTCAAGTGCGCGATAATGTCCATTGCTTCCGCGCGCACTGACGATCGCTCATTCTCCGCGAACTGCCCGACGAGAGTCCGGCTGCGCGGGGTCAGAATCGTGCCGGAGCACCGCGCGAACAACAGCGCGACAAGTGCCCTGTTGTGCTCGGCCGACTGCATTGCTTGATTCAGCGACCATTCCAGCTTCTCGGGCATCGCCGGCTTCAGCACTTCGGCCAGCTTGAGCAAGGGTGGGCCGTGAGACGGCAATGCGGCCAGGTGGTCGAGCTGCCGATCGCCACCCAGGTGGGGGAATGCGATCTGGATGGCATATTGCGAAGCGATCCAGTTATCGTGGGAGTCCTTGGATTCTGGCTCGCGCGGCGAACTAAGCGTATTTGCGATTTCAACGAGCTTGCCAACCGTCTCGGAATCCAGCGCTGCGCAATGCGGCTCCAGCAAAGTGATACCTCGCATGAGCTCCGCTGATTCGCGGGCGACGATTGATCGTGCGATTTTGCGCTGGGCCTCGATCGCCACTTCCGGCGCGAACCGGACCAGCCCCGGAAGCGCGTCCCTCACAAAGTGATCCTCCTCGCCCATAGAGGCGTGGCGTGCCACTTCTTCAGCATCGACTTGCGAGTATTTATCGGCGGTCACATCGAGATTGTCCGGCTTTGTGGATGCAGGATCACAAGGATCGGTGGCACAGTATTTTTCGACGAGCCTCCATCCCCCGAATTTCTCCCGATCCTTGGTAAGCGCCTCGATGAGCTGCTCTGCGCGCCCGGCGTCCTCGACGGTGCTGATGCCCCGCAAGATCGCCACCAGCGCCCATTGGCCCGTCTGCGATGTATCCTTCTGCGCCAGGAAATCCGACGCCTCAAGGAGCAGCTTCCGCGTCTCCTGCCAGTCACGGCGGTTGTAACGGATCAGCGCGAGATACTCGTCGTATGGCGCCCGGAAGCTTGAATTGAGGGCACGCGAAAAACTGCACGCGACAAGCTGCTCGGCAAAGCCCGCCAGCGGCATCCCGGCCAGCATCTCGAAGGCATCCTGATGGAGCAGCGAAGGATCGTAACCCTTGCACTGAAGCATGTTCCTTTCGAGGAACACTCGTTCCGCCGCGGACAGCTCCGCCATTTTCCGCGCGAGCGCTTGGATCTCCTCCTCCGTGTCCTTGGCGACCTTATCATCGCTGTCGTGGCCGGGGGTGCTCATCACGCCGATTTTCGGATCGAGGGAATAGGAGCGGAGCCAGTTCGACACATGCTTGCTGATGATCGCCCAGCATTCCGGTTTGTGTCGGCACTTACGCAGGGCCGCCGAAAGCCAGTCCTTGTTGGCTGCATAGCGGGAGTTCGCCGCCGAGAGATCGAACAGCGCCAACATCGCCGCATCCGTCGCGTTGCGCGCGACGGCGACAAACGCCGGGTAGTTCTGCGCGTCGACATTCTGGAGACGCAGGAAACCGCAAATGAGAGCGCGCCTGATCGCCAGTGAGCATTGCTCATCGATGCTGGACACCATGACGCCGGAGAAAACCGCATCGGCGGTCTTGTCGAGGGCAGCGATCGGCTCAATCAGCTCGTCCAGCGCATCGGCCACATCGCGCCCGTTGCGCTCGGCCTTCTGCAGCGCCTTGATGATCGAGAGGCCGAGCGCCAGCGAAAGCCCGCCATCGGCAAGAGCATATAGAGTGGAATCCTCCGGGAGCGGCCGGAAGAAATGCTCTGCTGTGACGGCGAGAAGGTCGGCGCTCAGGGCGTGTCCGCCTTTGCCGTCGGCGCGGTCGAAGATCAACCGGTCTTCGCGCTGTTGCTGCTTCACTCGGTCGATTATGTCCTGGGCGTGTTGCGCCAGCCGCTTTGAGAATTGATCCGGCGGCTCCGCAGCGTTCCCGTCGTGCGCGCCGACGCGGATATGCTCGAAGAGCAGTCTTTCCACGCTCAGCTCGTCGAAGTTCTTAACCTCGACCTTGTCCAGCAGGTCGAAAGCGATCCCCAGAATGCGTGGGTTGCGGAGCCGCGTGAGCACCGCCGGTTTAATCTTGCTCGCGTCGATGCCTTTGGCCACGAGAATCTCTTTCAGTTCCCGCTCCGTCCATTCCGGTACGCGTACGGTGGCGATCTTGGAATGCACCGCAGAGCGTATGCGCTCGTCAAAATAGCTCTCGCGCGAAGTTATGGTGAGAGTACCGCCTAGCTGCTCAACGACCATGGCGGCGTCATCAAGCCATCGCGGCCAGTCAAATCCAGGCTGCTGGTTGAGACCGTCGACACACAAGATGAAGCGGGGCGATGCCTCGTTTGCCTGCTCCTTCCATCGCGCGAGCCGCCTTTCCCAGCGTTTGCGGGGGATTTCCGTGTCGCTGTCGTCAGTCTGCTGGATCAGCTTCGAGGTCAGAAAGGGCGTGAGGCTCCCGTACGCCGCAACCGGCTTGAGGTCGGTCGCCGGGATCACGACCAGCAGCGGGCGGACGCCAAGTTCAAGCCAGCTCTGCGCAAGCAGCCATGATTTTCCGCTTCCTTCTCCTCCGACGAGCGCCACGATCTTGCGCGAGGGGGCCGCCGACAGATGCTGATGAACTTGCTCCACGATGGCGGAACGTTGCCGAAGCGAGAGCGCTCCTTCCGCGTTCGGTGCGAGAACCTGGCCGAAGGCTGCCTTGGCGCGCCGCCGATCCGCGAAAACAGCCTCAAGCCACTTTGCATTGGCGCTCCTCGCATTGGCCTGTCCAAGCGAGGATTCCTGAAGCTTCTGGACAAGAGCATCAGCGCTTGCGCGAAACGTTTCCGCTCTCTGGATTGCGGCGAGCGCCGCTTCCGCCCTCTCAACGCATTCAACTTCATTGAGGTGTTTCCTAAGAAACACGGAGGTTTCTTCGCTCGCGAGAGCGCAAGCGGCGGCCAGCGGCGGAATGGCGGAAGCGCTTGGCCAGTCCAGCACAAGTATGCCAATGCCGTTCTTGGCGGCGGCGGTATGCATTGGGTCGAGCAATTGCGTGCTTGCCTCGACCGTGGCGCCGAAAACCCACACGTCAGGCGGCGCGCCGCTGCCGATCAACCGCGTAATCTTTGTCAGAACCTCGTTATCGTTGATCTTTTTATTGTAAAGCTTGCCCTCAAAGGAGATGTGATTGCTCGCAGTAGAGGATGTCGCGCCGTCTTTCCCATTCTGCAGGCCGGATTTGGCCAAACGAAAATCCTGCCCGGACGCTTTACTCAAAACGCACGCGAGAAGGCCCTCAAAACCCGCTGGTCCCGCAGGTTCAAGGCTGAGCAACGCATCGCGCAGGTGGCCCACGTGCTTCGAAAGAAGATGGTTGCGGGCTTCCGTCCCCTTTGCTGAACCGTCCGTGTCAGGAGCGTCGCTCTTGTTGCTGGTCATTAGGCATCTCAACCTGAATCTATTGACGGAAGCGGAAGTCTCACTGGAGTAGACAAACTTCGGCGCGGTATTTCGAGCGTGAGCCGCGCCGCGTGGCCCAACTTGTCGAGGAAACAAATCGATAAAGGAGTTGGCCGACGTCAATCCATGCAACAATGACCGGGCAACGATTGCGTGGTGAGCAGCGATAAGGCAGTTTGGCAGTTCAAGCTATTGGGTTGATCGGCATGTGGCATGTATGCGCCAATGGGTCCGCTTTGACCAATCGCGGTTCATTCAATCTCGCGTCACTCGGTCGGCTTTCGGATTGAATAAAAAACTTGTTCCGGCACAAGTAGGAAAGGGGAACGTGTGCGCCGCCGTGCCAACTTATGCGGAACTATTCGGGGCCACCGATTCCGATTATTGCGGGAAATCGAAAATAGAAATAGGGGCCGGAAGTGGGGCCAGGCGCGTGAAAAAGCGAAAAACTTAGTCAAATCAATGGTAGATGGCGGAGGGGATGGGTCTGATATCCAACCTTCTCTGGCGCGGCTCTACTCCGAATTGCACAGGTTCCGCAAGCTGGCTCGTGCGTAGATCCGGCAGTCGTCCCTTCACCGATTGCCCGCGGCAATCCTAATCTCGACTTATTGCGCTGACAGGAATAGCTTGACCTTATGAGCAAGCTCGTCCGCATATTCGCGTTCGTCTTTCTCGCAGCCTTCGCTGCGGGCACGGCGGCGAATGCGGCGGCTGCTACCCAAATGTCGCTGATGATGTCCATGGCAAATATGGACGACGGCGGTATGGCGGACTGTCAGGACTGTCCCGGCGATGACGCTCAGACGTCGGCATGCGACCAGTTCTGCGTGACCACCCTAGCCGCGATCTGCACGCCTGCAGGGACAGTCCTGCCGAATGTCACGGATGTCGTGGTGATCGGTACCGCGGCATCGCCCGGTGGTCGTGTCGGGCCGCCCGATCCCTATCCTCCCCGAACCATACACATGGGCTGAAGCGGCCGCGGCAAGATCGCTCGCAGCCGACCGTCGACGCGCCCTGGCTACGCTCCGCGCGTCACATCAGGCTATTCCACGGACGGTTGATCCATGTCCTATCCACGTCTTCCGGCGCTGACGCGTCGAGCCTTCCTCGCATCAGCCGCCGTTGTCTCGGCGAGCACGATTCTTCGATCGCAAGCCCGCGCGACGAGCGTTCGGGCGTTCCACTTGCGCGCCGGATACGGTCGGGCCCAGATCGCACCCGAACCCTACGGCCAGACACCCGTCTGGTGCTATGACGGGAGCCTGCCTGGCCCGGAGATCCGCGTCCGTCAGGGAGAACGCCTGCGGATCGCGGTCGCGAACGCGTTAGACGAGGAAACGACAGTGCATTGGCACGGCGTGCGCGTCCCGAACGCCATGGACGGCGTGCCTCACCTCACTCAGGCGCCGATCGCGCCCGGCGAAGTATTCGTTTATGAGTTCGACGCAGTCGATGCGGGCACCTTCTGGTATCACCCGCACCATCGCAGCTTTGAGCAGGTCGGACGCGGTCTCTACGGCCCAATGATCGTGGAGGAAGCCGTTCCGGTCCAAGTCGACCGCGATCTCACGTGGCTGCTGTCCGACTGGCGGCTGACCAGATCGGCGGAGGTGCGGGATGATTTCGGCAACCGCCACGACATGATGCACAACGGCCGGGTGGGCAACACGGTCACGATCAACGGCCGCGTGCCAGATACCTTTCCTGTGCGCAAGGGAGAGCGCATTCGCCTGCGCCTGATCAACGCCGCCAACGCACGGATCTTCGGTCTCGATTTCGGGAGCCATGAGCCCGTCGTCATTGCGCTCGACGGACAGCCGGTCGAGCCGCATGCGCCGGAAGGTCGGCTGGTGGTCCTCGGACCCGCCATGCGCGCTGACGTCATCCTCGACATGACCGCTGATGCAGGAAGCCAGGTTTCCGTGGTGGATCGTTTCTACGAGGGGCTGGAGTACCGTCTGGTTGATCTTGCCTACGAGAAGCAGCCGCTGAGGGACACGGCACCAGACTGGCCGCTCGCCCTCCCGCCAAACCCGCTGCCGGAGCCAGAGCTCGCGACGGCCGCCCGTCACGAGGTCACCTTCAACGGCGGCATGATGGGAGCCATGGTCATGCAGGAGATGGGCGGCAGCATGGGAGAGGCCGCGCCGGGAGGCATGATGGGCGGGATGGGCTCGATGATGAACATGATGCATTCCGGCGGCATCTGGTTCGTCAACGGCGTGGCGGCGGAAGGTCACATCATGGACCCGATACTGACGCTGGCGCGGGATAAAAGCCATGTCATCGCGATGACGAACGCGACGGCCTGGCATCACCCGATCCACCTGCACGGCCATTCCTTCCGGGTGATCTCCCGGAACGGCAAGCCGACCCGCCACCGCGAATGGCAGGACACGGTGCTCATGTCACCTCGAGAGCGCGTCGAGATCGCTTTCGTCGCCGACAATGTGGGCGACTGGATGCTCCACTGCCACGTTCTCGAACATCAGGCCGCAGGAATGATGGGTGTCTTCCGCGTCGCCTGACCAATTATCTCGAAAGGAGAACCGAAATGCGAACAATACTGAGCGCCGTCGCTCTTGCCTCCTTCGTCTGGGGCACTGCCCCGGCATTGGCTGGTGAGAAGGATGTCACCCTTTACAAGAACCCGCAGTGTGGCTGCTGCGAGGGCTATGCCGACTACCTGCGGGACAACGGCTTCACCGTCACCACCAAGCCCACGCACGATCTGGCCGAAATGAGCCGGCAGGCGGGCATCCCCGACGAGTTCCAAGGCTGTCACCTTTCATTCATCGATGGCTACGTCGTCAGCGGCCACGTCCCCATAGACACGGTCGAGAAACTCCTGACCGAGCGGCCCGACATCGCCGGCGTGACGCTACCCGGCATGCCGCTGGGCTCGCCCGGCATGAGCGGCGTGAAGGAGGCACCCTTCGAGATGCTGGAGATCACAACGTCCGGCACTATCGGCGGAGTCTACGCGCGCGAATAGCAGGCCTGACAATCTTGACCGGACGAACCCGATGATGGACGGCGGAATGATGGACGGCATGAGCGGCATGATGCTGGGTATGGGCCTTGGATGGCTCCTGCTCATCGTCATACTCGTTCTCTCAGCCGCGGCGCTGGTGAAGTACCTCTTCTTCAGCGGCAGGAAATGAGAAGTACCCCGATCCTGGCGGTGATGGCCATGCTTGCGGGAGCCGCTGTGATGGCGTGGGTCTGGCTGTTCGGAGCGGGCTCGGGCGAGGCCGCGGGGATTGCGCAGGGACGGCAACTCTATGCCGAACACTGTGCGGTCTGCCATGGCGCCAACTTGGAAGGTCAATCGGACTGGAAGAGGCCGCTTCCTTCGGGGCGCATGCCCGCCCCGCCTCACGACGCCTCCGGGCACACCTGGCATCATCCCGATGGGGTCCTCTTCCGGATCACCAAGGAGGGTCCCGCAGCCGTGGTTGGAGACGGATACGAAAGCGACATGCCGGGATTCGGGAACATGATGAGTGACGAGGAGATCCGTGCCGTCCTGGCCTTCGTCAAGAGCACCTGGCCGGAGCGGGAGCGCGCTTATCAGACGGAGATGAGCCGGCGCGAGAAGGACGAGGCGCGTTGAAGGTAATGCCTGTCGACGCTTGCGTCGGCGTCTTGGCGGCCGTTTTGCTGCCGGCCATCGCGTTGCACGAGCCCACCAGAGCCCGACGTCGCCGAGGACAGAGCCGCGCGATCGCTAGAGGACTGGCGCGGCAAGCTCGTGTTTTGCTCAAGGTCTGGAGTGATCTGGTGCGCGACTTGCAGCGCGAGAATGCCAACGCTGGGGCGAACTGCCTCTCGACAATCCGATACGGTCAGATCCAGCGTCGCACCTCCCTTCTGTACGTCTGATATTCGGCACCGAGGTCGCCCTCCAGGACCCGTTCCTCGATCCGGACCTGACGGTGCACAGCCGCAAGCAGCAGGAAGCTCAGGGTGAATTGGATGAGGTTAGGCAGCGCGAGAGCCAACCCGAGGAACAGCATCACCTGACCGACGAACACAGGGTTGCGCGAGAAGGCGAACGGTCCTGTTCGTACGATGGTGCCGAGCTGCCCCGACGCTGCCCCGATCCTCCAGGATCGGCCCATATGGATCTGAGAATAGAGCGCGAGGCCTGCTCCGGCCGAGGCGAGGGCGGCTCCGACCAGATCGCCGAAGCGGCCGTCGAGTGCGTTGTGTACCGGGGCGGCCAGTGGGTCGCCTAACACCAGCGCCGTCAGCGCGTAGAAAGCGACGCCGACGAAGGAGAGTCGGAACAGGAGCGCTGGGAGCGCCTGGCTCTCCGATCCCTTGCCGAACAGCCAAAATGATTGGCCCGACGCCCGTGCCGCACGGGCCGTCAGAATTAGGAATAGCGCCATATAGACCAGCACTATTGCAGAGCAGACGGTCTCGATCGGTGACATGTTGGTCTTCAGGCCAGCCGATCAGGGATAGCTCGGGTAAATTTCGGTCGATCCGTCGCGGCGCACCAGAAGCACGTCATAGGATCGGCATCCATCATGAGCGAGGCGGCAACGGCGAGTCCGGTTGTGCGAACAAAGGACACGGCATCTTCTCCTTTGTTCATGCGGCCGTGTCCGCCAAGCGGCGGAGCTTCCGAAGCTGGGTTTCTCTCGGCTCGTGCAAATCGAGCGTGCCCATGAACTCGCCCTCGGCATCCATCAGGTAGACGCCAGCGGTGTGGTCCATCGTGTAGTTGCCGCCTTCCAGCGGCACTTTCTCGTAATACGCGGCGAACGCCTTCGCGGCCTGATCCGTCTGTTCCTTCGTGCCGCGCAGGGCGAGAATGCGGGTGTCGAACGAGGTCATGTAGCTTGCCAGCAGTTCCTGCGTATCGCGCTCGGGATCGACGGTGATGAACAGCGGCTTGATCTTGTCGGCATCCGGCCCGAGGTCCGCCAGCAGGCCGCTCAGCTCGAAGAGCGTCGTCGGGCAAATGTCGGGGCAATGCGTGAAGCCGAAGAAGACGAGATAGGGCTTTCCCTCCAGGTCCTCGTCGGTCAGCGTCTCGCCCCCATGCGTTGTCAGCTCGAACGGACCGCCGATCGCGGCAACGCCCGTGACCGTGCTCGAAGTGAGCGCTCCAGGCTTCTCGACGCCCGGCAGGATGCCACTGAAGGCCAACAGCACACCCCCGACGATCGCCACCGCGCCCCAGGCCGTGATGCGGATGATCTTCAACGCTTTCATTGTGATACGGGCGCTCCGTGGCCTTCGTGGTTCTGAGGCGCTTCCGGCGTTGCGCCCATCGGCACAATCGCGAACTCCACCGCGACATCGCCGGCCTTCTCGAAGGTAAGCGTTGCCGGAAAGCGCTCGCCGTCCTTCAGCGGCTTTGCCGGATCGACGAACATGATGTGGGCGGCGCCGGGCTCCAGCCTGAGGGTTTCGCCGGGCGCGATTGCAATTCCGTCTTCGGCGGGACGCATCCGCGCCACGCCGTCAGTTATTGTCGACTCGTGAATCTCCACGGCCTCGGCGGCATCCGAGGAGCCGCCGAGAAGGCGGTCGGGCTCGGTGCCGGTGTTGGTAATGGTGAGATAGCCGCCAGCGACTGGTGCTCCGGGCGGCGTCGCCCGCGCCCAGGGATGGTCAATCGCGAGTGGCCCGGCCTCGTAGTCATGAGCAAGCACACCCTGCGTTGCCGCGCTCAGTACCAGGCCGAGCGCGAGGGTCTTCACCAGTTTCATCCTGTCACTCCGATTCTTTCGTTTTTGGCTGCGCTCGCACCCCTGCCGCTCGTCGAAGCGCGATTGGCACGGAAGCGAAGGAGCCGCAGCGCATTGATCGTGACGAGCACGGTGGCGCCAGTATCGGCCAGGATCGCCATCCAGAGCGTCGTCGTGCCGGTGAGCGTCGTAACCAGGAAAACGGCCTTGAGGCCGAGCGCGAGAGCGATGTTCTGCCAGATATTGCCCAGCGTCGCACGCGACAGCTCCACCAACTCGGCCACACCCGTAACCCGGTTCTTCAGAAGCGCCGCGTCGGCTGTTTCCAACGCGACGTCGGTGCCACCGCCCATGGCGATGCCCACCGAGGCAGCTGCCAGCGCCGGCGCATCGTTAATGCCGTCCCCCACCATAGCAACGCCACCATGCGCTCTCAGCGCGCCGATCTCGGAGAGCTTGGCGTCGGGCAGCAGTTCCGTTTTGGCTTCCATTCCCAGACCGCCAGCGATTGCAGCAGCCGTGCGCGCGTTGTCGCCGGTCAGCATGACAGCCCGGACGCCGAGCTCGTTAAGGCGTGCCACGCCGGCGGCGGCATCCTCGCGCGGCTCGTCGCGCAGGGCGATGATGCCGAGGATCCTCTTGCCGCTCAGCAGCACAACGGCGGTCTTGCCTTCGAACTCCAGCGATC
This sequence comes from Hyphomicrobiaceae bacterium, assembly GCA_035440865.1. Lineage (GTDB taxonomy): Bacteria > Pseudomonadota > Alphaproteobacteria > Rhizobiales > Hyphomicrobiaceae > DAORNH01. The sequence continues at coordinate 28,683 of DAORNH010000002.1, forward strand.
TCAGGCGGGCACCGATCTCTTCGGGTACCTCGGCTTGCTCAGCCGCGTAGCGCGGTGAGCCAACCGAAACGAAGCCCTCCCGAAGGCGTGCCGTTACGGCCTTGCCGGGGACCGCCATCGCCCCGCCGAACGTCTTCGGCAGCTCCAGGCCGCGGGCCTCCGCCGCCTCGACGATGGCGGCGCCGAGCGGGTGGCTGGACCCGCTTTCGACTGCGGCGGCCTTGGCGAGGATTTCGGCATCGTCGCCCTCGAGGGCAATGACATCCGTCACGCGCGGCCGCCCGACCGTAAGCGTTCCGGTCTTGTCAAAGGCGACCGTGCGCACTTTGCCCAGCGTCTCAAGCGCGGCGCCGCCTTTCACGAGAAGCCCGCGCCGGGCACCTGCGGCCAGTCCGGAAGCGATCGCCGCCGGCGTCGAGATGACGAGCGCGCATGGACAGGCGATAAGCAGCGTCGCTAGGCCGCGATAGACCCAGGTCGACCATTCCGCCCCGAACAGCAGCGGAGGCGCGATCATGATCAGGGCGGCAACCGCCATGGCGGCGGGTGTGTAATAGGTGCTGAACCGGTCGATGAAGCGCGCCGTCGGGGCTTTCGAGCCTTGCGCCTCCTCTACGAGATGAATGATGCGTGCAATCGTGTTGTCGGCGGCCGTCCGCGTGATCCGCACCCGCAGCACGCCATTGGCGTTGATGCTGCCGGCAAAAACGGCGCTGCCCGGCTCCTTAAGGACCGGCACCGACTCGCCCGTGACGGGCGCCTCGTCCAGCTCGGACGAGCCCTCGACAACCTCTCCATCGGAAGGCACGCGATCGCCAGGGCGGACCACGACGATATTGCCGATGGCGAGCCGTTCGACCGGAACTTCCGCAACAGTTCCATCTCGCTCCAGGCGGGCGACGCGCGGCACGAGGTTCATCAGCGAAGCGATCCCGGAGCGCGCCCGTCCTGCGGCGACGTTCTCGAGCAGCTCGCCTACCGCGAACAGGAAGACCACGACGGCGGCCTCTGCGCCCTCGCCAATCGCGATGGCGCCGATCGCGGCAACGGACATCAGGGTTTCGATGCTGAAGGGCGTACCATGACGTGCCCCGGCGACTGCACGCCGGGCGATCGGCACGAGGCCGAGACCCGCCGCCGCCACATAGGCCCAGTCCGCCACATCCGGCGCAATCGTCGCGACTGCGAAGGCCAGAGCAAGGAGCGCGCCGGTGCCGAGAACGAGCTGGCCTTTGCCGGTGCGCCACCAGGTCCGATCGACGGTCTCAGGTCGGTCAGGCGGGACATTTTCGTCCGCCATAGGCTCGCCGCCCACGGGGTACGGCGTGTAACCGAGCGAGCGGATGCGCTCCTCGATCACCGTGCGCGACGTGCGGTCCTCGTCCAGAACGAGCGAGAGCATCTCCAGTCCGACATTCACATTGATGTCGCTGACGCCGGGCAGACGTTTCAGTCCGTTCTCGATTTTGAGTCCGCAGGCCCCGCAATCCATGCCTTCGACGCGGAGCTTAAGCGCACTGGCTGGCGCAACTGCCATGATGTCACCTCGACTTGTTCGATGTGACATCGCATATAGACCCTGTAGCAACTACAGGGTCAAGATGATGACGCGCGAAAAGTTCTCAATCGGCGATTTGGCCAAGGCGACCGACACGAAGGTAGAGACGATCCGGTATTACGAGCGCATAGGGCTCTTGCCGGAGCCAGCACGCACTAGCGGCAATTACCGGAGCTATTCGGCCGCGCATCTCGGTCGCCTCAGCTTCATTCGCCGCGCGCGCGATCTCGGCTTCTCGATCGAGCAGGTGCGCGACCTCCTCGGACTTTCCGATCAGCGCGATCGACCTTGTGAGGCTGTTGACGCGATCGCCCGGGAGCATCTCGGCGAAGTGCAGCGCAAGATCCGGGACCTTCAGGCCCTGCGCCGCGAGCTGGACAGCATTCTCAGCCAGTGCGGATGCGGCACAATCGCCGAATGCCGGATTATCGAAGCGCTGTCGCCCAACGATCATCGCTGAGCTGAAGCCCCGCGGCAGGAGTATGGGGGGTCAGCTTACCCGGCTGATGATGAACCGGCTTTGGGGTAATGCGGGCAGCCGTGAGTAGTCGATCCGCAAATCTTGCTCCGGCACTTGGTATCTGATCCGTCTGGTCAGAACGTCTGACGCCTGCTTCATCAGCTGGATTGTGATCCACTCGCCAGCGCAGCGGTGGTCGGCGTTGTGATCCCCGCCGCCCTGAGGAACGAAGTTGAACGGGCTGCCGTCCCAAGCACGAAATCGTTCAGGCCAAAAAGCCTCGGGTGAGTCCCACGTCCTGGCGTCGTGGTTCGTTCCGTAAAGATCCAGGATAACGCGTCGCCCGCTAGAGCATGATCCATTCATATGGAAGCATATCCTGAGTTGGAGAGATAGTTTGAGCATTCGGTTGGAGTGAAGTTGTTGAGCAGCGATCCGATGTGCCGCCAGGTTGCTTCGACGCTGCGCCTGTCGGCTTTGCGAAGGAGTGTCTTGAGCTTTGCGAAGACCTGCTCGATGGGATTGAGGTCCGGGCTGTAGGGCGGCAGGAAGAGCAGCTTGGCCCCGGCCCTGCGCAGGGCCGCGCGCACGGCTTTGCCTTTGTGGCTTCCCAGATTGTCGAGGATGACGATGTCGCCCGGGGTGAGCGTGGGCACAAGAATCTGCTCGACATAGGCCAGAAAGGATTGGCCATTGATGGGTCCGTCCATCACACAGGGTGCGTCGATGCGGTCCGTGCGCAAAGCGGCAAGGAAGGTCAGCGTCCGCCAGTGTCCGTGCGGCACTTTGGCGACGAGGCGCTGGCCCCGCGCGCAGCGGCCATGGGTGCGCGTCATGTTGGTCTTGGCCCACGTCTCATCAATGAAGACGAGGCGGGCGGGATCAAGTTTGCCCTGATGGCGCTTCCAGCGTTCGCGCCGCCTTGCGACGTCAGGCCTGTCCTGCTCGCTTGCGTGCAGGCTTTTTTTTGAAGGTGATCCCTTCGTCGTCCAGCAGGCGCCAGACCGAGCCATAGCTCGCCGGGATCGCACGCGCGTGGAGTTCGCCCACCAGTGCGCGCAATGTCAGGTCCGGCTTGGCTTGAAGACGCTGCAGCATCCAGTCCCGCTGCCCGGCCAGAGAGCGCGCATGGCGCGTCCCCATCGGCTTGGCGGCAACAGTGCCGGTCTGCCGCTTGCGCTGTGACCAGCGGACCACGCTGGCGACGCTGACACCAAAAATCGCCGCAACCTCGCGGCATGAGTGACCAGCTTCCACACGCCGCACCACCCGCTTGCGCAAATCCTCAGATAACGCTCGGACCATTCATGCTGACCTCCTGCCAGTCTGCATCTTGAATCAGACTCGCAGACCCTTGGGAATCCCAATGATTCAAATCACCAGAATCATGCTCTAGGGAAGCGGTATCCCATCCAATCGAAATCGGATCGCACCAGCGCCGCGACAGCGGGAAAGAAAGGGTAGAAGCGCCGAACCTCCTGGACGAAGAGTTCTGGGTAAGAACCGTCGTCGCCGTCTTCGAGCTCGCTGCGGCAATCAGGATGGTGATGAAGGGCGTGGGCGACGAAGGTGATGTAGACACCGACGGCAACGATCGGTCTAATCACGTTGAGGACTTCAACAGCGGCGACGTGAGGGCTCAGCAGTTCACCGTCCAAGTCCCGATGCTTCGCAATGGTCGAAGCAGCCGATCCTTCCGGCGGGCGCATTTGTCCTGAACGGATCTGCATGACAACGTTCTCAATCCAGCGATTGGCCCGCTTGCGCGCCCAACGAGCTCGCCAGTGCTTGGGGCCGACCGAGCCCGCGGCGTCGAACAGCGCGGTGATCTCGTGCGTTCGCTGTGGCACCTGAGCCTCGGGTAGCGGCACCCCGGCCCACGCGCACGCGGCTCGGGTCAGGAGTTCGTGAAGCTCGTCGTATAAGACGATCTCGTCCTTCTGTGCCCATAGGCGAGCACGGGCCTGCCACTCCTCCGCAGTAGTTGCTATCAGTCCTTCGATCCGCTCGGGCGTCATCAGGGACATGAACATCTGCTTGCGATGTCGGTGAGCCGCGTCATCCAGCCCTTGCACACCACCTCTTCCGAGCAGCGTTTTCTGGATTCGCCCGATCATGGCGCCCTGCCGCTTAAATCGGCTTTGATCGTAGAAAAGCCGAGCCGCCTCGGGCCCCGTCATACAGATTGTCTTGCCGAGCATAAGCCGGGTCTCGAACAGGTCAGCTCCATGGGCGCGGCACTGCTTCGAGATGAACCTGTAAGGGTCCTTGAGCAGCGCGAGCGTCGCGTCGAGCCGGTTGTCACGAGGGAGTTGCGGCATCAAGGCGCCTTCATCGGACCAACATCGGGGTGCTTCTTCGGACCCTTCGCCTCGTCTCTGGGCAAGATGCTTTCGAGCAACAGAAGGCCGACGCCGCTCACGATCGCCACATCGGCGAGATTGAAAGCCGGCCAGTGAAAGGTGGCGAGGTAGAAGTCCAGAAAGTCCGTCACGGCGCCATGCCGCAGCCGGTCGACGAGGTTGCCGACCGCGCCCCCGGCGATGAGCCCGAGCGAAATGGCCGTCCGGCGGTAATCGGCCCGCTGCATCCAAACAATGAGCCCGGCCACAATCGCCAGCGTGAGAGCCATCAGTGCCCATGGCGAGGCGTCGCCAAACAGCCCGAAACTCACGCCCGTGTTGCGGCCGAGGACCAGGTTGAAGAAGCCGGTGACCGGGATCACCCGGGGCGGGGCCATGACGTGGTTGAGGATCAGCCACTTCGATACCTGATCCGCCGTGAAGGCAATGAATGCGATGGGGAGCCCAAGTTTCAGCATGCCTGTCCTATTCCGTTGTTGGGCTCAACCGATCTGGCCAAGAGCCGGGAAGGTCTGCAGGAGCCAGATCGCGAAGCTGCTCAGTTGGCCGGTAATCATCGCGATGCCCATTACTACCATTGTCCCGCCGGCAACGATCTTCAGGACGCGTCCGGTTCGCCGCATGGCCGTCATCCGCGCCATGAAACCGCGCATGAACAGGGCGGCTAGGATGAACGGCAGGCCAAGTCCGAGCGAATAGACTGCCAGGAGGGCCGTTCCGCTTCCGGCCGTGGCGTTCGCGGCCGAAAGCGCCAATATCGCACCGAGAACCGGCCCGATGCAGGGCGTCCAGCCGAAGGCGAAGGCGAGGCCCAGGAGGTAGTTTGCCCAAGGCCCGCCGCCATGACGGCCCGAATGAAATCTCACATCCCGCTCGAACCACGGCATGGGCACGAGGCCGGTCGTGAACAGGCCGAAGACAATGACGATCGCACCGCCGATCAGATTGGCCTCATAGAGGTGCGCGCGCAGAAGCCCACTTAGCGCTGTCGCGCTGGCTCCGAGGAGGACGAATACGGTAGTGAAGCCGAGCACGAAGCAGAGGCCCAAACCGAGTGTTCGAACCGTCTCCTTCAGGCCTACTGGGCCGGCAAGCCCATCCGGGCTGATGGTCCGCCCGGCGACATAGGACACATAGCCCGGCACGAGAGGCAGAACGCAAGGGGATAGGAACGAGATGACGCCCGCGGCAAAAGCCGTGGCTATACCAACGCCGGAGGGGTCCACTGCGATCCTCCTCCGTCAGGCCTTGGCGCCGCTCGCCGATGCGGCCTCTCGAAGATCGTTGCGGGCATCGCGGATGATCGACCACGCCGACTGCAGGAACAGCCCGGCCACGGCAAACGCCACGATCAGATCCGGCCAGGGCGAATTCAGCGCCCATACGACGCCGGCCGCGACCACTACGGCGAGGTTGCCAATTGCGTCGTTGCGTGAAAACAGCCACACGGCGCGCATGTTGGCATCGCCCTTCCGGTGCGGCAGCAGCACCACGGCCGCGAGCACGTTGACGATCAGGGCGACGATGGCAAAACCCGCCATCAGCAGCGTTTGGGGCTCGTGCTCGACGAAGACGCGGTAGAACGTCGAGCCGATCACGCCAAAGCCGAGCAGCGCGAGAAAGATTCCCTGCAGCAGTGCCGCGCGGGCTCGCGCTGCAAGGCCCCAGCCCACGGCTATCAGCCCAAGGAACGAGATCAGACCGTCGCCGATGAAGTCGAGCGCGTCGGCCTGCAGCGCTTGCGAGCCCGCGAGGAAGCTGCCGCCGATTTCAATGACGCCGTAGCCAACGTTCAGCAGAACGACGATCCATAGGGCCCGCTTATAGGCCGGCGTGACATGCGACAGATCTGGGATGCGGTCGTCGTCATCATCCTCGGCGGCATCGGCCGAAGCCTTGGCCGCGCCGATACGGTCGAGTTGGTAACCGAGCTCGCTCACCGCATTTTCAACGACGGGCAGTCGGGCGGCTGGATCATCGACCTCAAGCGTCATGATCTGCGAGGCGATCGACACCTTTACATCGGAGACACCGGAGACCTTGCGCGCTGCGCCTTCGATTTTGGCGGCGCACGAGGCACAATCCATGCCCGTGACGTGATAGCGGGCCGTGGCGGGAGCAGTCATGGATTCGGTCCTTTGGGCTCGAAGGGAATGATCGGGCGAACTTTGCCGCCTTGGGTTTGTTCGGGCGGCTCGTCGCCGCGCTCGATTCGGACGTGGCCGAGACCGTGTCGCTCGAGCAGTCCGCGCATATCAGCCTCGACCCGCGGCCATACGGTGTCAGGATTGCCGGAGACTTTCAGGCGCACGCGCACCGCATCGGGTGCCGTCTGCACCACCTGGTAGAGATCGACGCCCTGCACTGGATCAAGTAGGGAGTAAAAGACCATTGGCGGCATGGTCACGGCCTGGCCGCCGCGGCCGGCGAAGCGCACTAGTTCGGAGGCGCGCCCTTGGACTCGGATTGCCGGAAAAGGGCTGCCGCAGGGGCAGGCGTCCGGCCGCTCGACGATGCTGTCGCCGAGATCGTAGCGTAGAACGGGCTGCAGGGCGTTCGCCAGATTGCTCACCAGGACCGTGTGCGAGACATCCCCTTTGGGTACTGGCCTGTGGCTCGCATCGACGGCCTCGAATGTCGCCCAATCGGAGTTCACGTGCAGCCAACCATGAGGGCAGCTGAAGCTCAAAAACGGCACTTCCGTTGAAGCGTAGCTATTGCCCACCTTGGCGTTGAAGGCGCGCGCGATGCGCCCGTATTCTTCCGGAGCTAAGCCCTCGGCCGCAAGCGCGAGCAGCGCGGGGCGAATATGCAGCCGGCCCTGCTCCTGTTCTGTGGCGAGTAGCGCTGCAATGCTCGCGTAAGGCGCCACGAGCACGGGCTGGAAATCATTAAGGGCGGCCACGATCTCCCGGATTGGATCATGCACCGAGAGCTGCAGCAGTTTATTCTTGCGCCGACGCTTCAACGCCGCGGCGGCCACAGCCGACGCGAAATGTCCGCCCTTGGCCATCACCATCGCCATGCGCCCGGAGCCGGCGATGATCTTCACGAAATCGCCGAAGCTTAACCAGCTCGTGAGCATGCGAAAGGCGATCGACTGTGTGACCGCCATGGCCCGATCGTCATAAACGAAGATGCCTTTGGTCCCACTCGTCCCTGAGGTGGTCGCCAGGGTGTAGCCGTGGAACTTCTCGCCGACTTTTTTCAGGTCTTCGGCGAAGGCTTGTGCGTCGGACAACCTGATCGTCCGATCGGTTACCCAATCGTCGAATCCACTCATCAGCCACTTCTTGGTGGTGATCGGCATGTTCTCGAGCCTAACCGGCCCCTCGGGTATATCGGCATAAAGACGCCGGTAGAGGGGGGAATTGGCCCGAGCGAAAGCGACCATTGCGCCGAGTCGCTCACGTTGCCGTCGGACAATGCCTTCGGCCCCTTCCTTCCTCGCGCGGCGGTTATCGATCACGAGCCCAAGCAGGTTTTCACCCATGCGAAGGCCTCCTTTCTCGATATGCCGAACGCGCCCTTGCGGTGATATGTGCTCCGAATCTACAACCTGTAGCGACTACAGGAGCAAGGACTAAAAATGCAGATCGGGGACCTGTCGCGCGCCGCCGGCGTCAACATCGAAACCATCCGGTATTACGAGCGGATCGGCGTGCTGCCTAGGGCGGCCCGCCAGGTGAACGGCCGGCGTACCTACTCCCAAGACGATGCGCGCCGCTTGGGCTTCATTCGTCATGCCCGGGATCTTGGATTTGATCTGGCCGACGTGCGCACGCTTCTTGCCCTGCAGGAGCAACCCGAAGCCTCCTGCGAAGATGCAAGCCGTATCGCCCAAGCACAGCTCGAGGCGGTCGAGAGCCGAATTGCCAGGCTCCAGAGCCTGCGCGCCGAGCTCACCCGCATGCTGACGGAATGTCAGAATGGGGTTGTCGCCCAATGTCGCGTCATTGAAGCGCTCAACGGCTAGTAGGAGGAATCAGTAGGAGGCCCGTCTCGCTTCCGCCGCGCCTTCGCAACCTCCGCTGATCCTCATCAACCCCGGCAGGCTCTCGCCTGCGTTCGCATTACTTCGTAGTCGCTCATCATGGCAACGATCGCTGATCGATCAGGCAGAAGAGCGAGTTCGTCGGCTGCTTGCATCTGAAGCTCGCGGCTGTACTCCACGACCGGCGGACAGATCGAAACGCGGAGCGGGTCAGAACCGACCGTCGCGCATGCGCTCAGCGAGGTCGTCACGATCGCGAGGGCGGCGAGCCGCCGCCTCAACCATGCGACGTTGGATTTCATTGGCCTTCTCCGTGGCTTCTAGGCGTTCAACGAGACGACCTGCTCTCTCGCCGGAACGCCGGAGGGAGAACAGGAACAACAGGACGGCGAGGGCGAGAGCGCTGTATCGTAGGGCGGTACGCGCCCAGGGACTGCTGGTGATCGCGCCGAACAAAGCCGTGATCATCGCCGTCCCCGTTTCCAGTCGTCGATGCGGGCATAGATCGCGACGGCAATGCCGATAAGCGCGACTGCGATGAACACCCAGCGCAGCGTGTCCAGGTAAGGCAGGAGCGGCAGAATGGCTGATTGCGTCTCGGTGAGGATACTCTGCGCCACCTCGACACCCGCGGCGCCCAGCGTGGCCACGCCAGCTGCGCCGCTGCCCTTCATCGTGCGACTGTCGGCCAAGACCTCCCGCACGGGCGCCGTTTCCGCGGCGAACGCCATCGCCTGCACCGGGAAGCGTGCGCCCCATTGCCGGGCGGGACCGAGATCGATGTGCATGAAGCCCGAGCGCGGATAGTAGCCGAAGCCGAGAAAGCCAACGGCTCGGGCGGCGACCTCGAATGCCACCGGATCGTGGTTCGCCATGGCGATGTCGAAGGCCGTGCCGTCCATGTGCTTCGAGCGCGGCGCGCCGCCGACGGCCCGGTTGTGCGCAGGACTGCGGTAGGCCGAACGGACGATAAGCGGCTTGCCGAGCCGATCGCGGAGCGCCTGGAGCTTGTCGAGCGCTCCTTCGTTGATGCGCAAAGAGCCGCTGCCGCGACACGCGATCTCCGCGGGCGAGAAATTTTTCCAGCGCCAGGCGCCCTCGGGCACGTCGCGCCAGTGGTTAAAGTAGCTCGTCGTCATGGGAGGTCTCCAGGCACAAAAAAGCCCGCTCCTCATCGAGGGCGGGCGCGGTCTCAGATGTCTGAGTGATGGCTTACGGCGACGGACCGAAGAGCTTCAGCTTGATGGCGATGCCGGCCATCAGGGCGAGCAGGATGCCGGTGGTGATCAGCCGCACAGCGGTCTGAACTGCTGTCTGCTTCGCAAGCCGAAAGCTGGACAGCAATGAGCGGAGATCGCGGATGTCTTCGGCCGCATCCGCTCCGTCAAGGCCGACCTCATGCAGCGCCCGCCGCGCCCCGGTTTCGGCGGCGCGCTCCAAGAGCGCCTCGAACTCGTCGCTCGGCAGGCTGACCATCCCGCCGCTTTCCCTATTCTGATCCATGCGTCTGGTTTCCGTGGCAGTGGTCAGACCACCAGCGCCCCAGCGAGCGTGGCGCCGAGGTCGACCAAGGTCGCATCGGGCGTCGATGGCGCGACGATGCTCACAGGATATCGCCTGGCTCAAACACCGTTTTCAGGTAGACGATCGAGGCGTAGCTCGTGGCGACGTGAAGCTTGAAGGCGGCAAGTTCATCGCGGCGGGCCTTGAGGTCGCGTTCATTCGCCGCGCGATGGCTCTGCAGAAGCCAAGACAGGCCGCCAAGAGCCGGTACCTGGATGGCCGAGACGCACCAGGTCAGATCCATTGAAAGCCCCACGCGTTCGAGGATCGGAGAGATACGCCGCCGCCGTTAGCCGGTAACGACGCAAACGATCGTCCCGCCACCGGCGGTCGCCGGCTTGTCAGCGACCGAGCGGATCAGCTCCGCGTAGATCTGCGCGGCGCGCCCCGTCGATGCGGTCGCGACCAGCGCCTCGGCATAGGCTTGCGCCGCCCGCGCCGGGCTCGGCGCATCAAGCAGCGCCTCTGCATAGACTTGGACGAGATCGCCAGCTGGTGGCGTGCTCAGCACCAGTTCGGCGTCGACGATGTCGAAGTACGAATCCGTCGAGGTCCCAGTAACCCACATGCCCCCTAAGATCAGGCGCAGCTTGCGCGTCCCGGCGGGAATCGCCGGTGTGAGGGCCCGCAATCCCCAAGCCTGAGCGCTGTCAGGGAAATTGCCGCTCGATGCCGTCGAGATTAGCACATCCGCGACATCGAGAAACGCCACTTCGACGAATCCGATGTCGTTGCCAGCTGCGAAGTTGCTCCAGAGAACGCGGAGCGAAACCGACAGCAGCCCGGCATCGACGTCAGTCAGGCAATCCGCTGGAACCACCACATCCTGGCGCACTCGGTAGGAGCCGGCGCTGCCATTGTTGGCGACCTGCAAGTACCTGCTGCCGCCCCGAATATCGGTCGGCGGACTGGTGGTCTTGAAGACTGGGGTTCCATTGACGGTCGTCCAACCATCGCCGGGCGCAACACCGGTTTCGAAGCTCGGGTTGGTGACCGCAAGCCGCTTCGGGTAGGTCGGCATGACGGATCAGGCCCCCAGTTCGATGCCGAGCTGCGCTGCGTTGATCGTCGAGCCCGCCCAGGGTCCACCACCATCCGGGTTACGGTAGACCGGATGCTGCAATGTCGAGAACTGATTGGAGAGCGCGAGCCCAGCATTCAGGTCCTCTGCAGCATTCACACGAATGAAGGGTTTGAGGACCCGCGCGCCAACATCGGTTCGGCGGCCTCGAACATTCACGACAAGAGCATGGGTCGTCTGGGGCTCAGCCACGGGGTCCGTCATCGTGAAGATCTCGCGAGCACCCGTCGCCGTCGCAGACAGGAAGTCGGCATCATTGGGCGCCGCCTCGTCAATCAGCGCGAAGCGGTCGGTTCCGGTCGATGGCGTCCAGCCGCCGCTTGGCTGGTCGGCGGTGGGCCGCAGAGTTTCGATCTTGAGGTCGGATGTGAGGATCGCGTTGAGGTATGACCCGGATGCATCATGGAGAATGAAGTCGTCCCAATCCCATTCGAGTCCTGCGCCGCCACGCGGTGTGCCGATGATTACCCGATCGATGTTGGGGCCTGAGGTCCCGGAACGCGTATCGCCAATGAGATTGAATTGCTCGACGCCATTCAAAATCAGGCGCCAGCGCCCGCCGCTGTCGGCACATTTGAAGTGCAAGGCGATCGTGTTCCATTCGCCAAGCACGATCGAGTTCGCGGAGTTCGAGGTAAAGGCGGCCGAGGACCCCATCAATGTTCCGAACAGGGCGCCACCCGTTGTGATGCGCAAGGAAGCGCCATTGCCGAGGACATCCTCGAACCATAGGAATGGCGTGCTGGTCGTCGGATAAGATCGGGGAAAGATCGCCGCCCAGACGAACATCTCGTCGACGGCAGGGTTGGTCTTTCTCACCAGCATCCCGGTCGTCGCTGAGAACCGCACGGCTCCACCGCCAAACCGCCCGCCAGTCGGCAGAAAAGAGAGGTCGGCGGCGACCGAGAAACGGTAGCTGCCCCATTTCCCGACCGTATCGCCGATCGCGCCATAGCTGTCGAAGCCGTCACAGAATTGCAGCGCCATAATTATCCATCCTTGTGCATTAGGTTCTCGCGCCGACAAACGAGAGAGAGATGTCCGCGAGCGTCGCGTCCTGGGGCGCAGGCGCGAGCAGTTCGAGCACGTCCCCAGCTGCGAAGTTGGTGCCGCCTGCCAAAGTGAAGCTGGCGACTGCCTGACCGGCGGCGAAATCGACGGAGCCGACGTTGGTGCCGTTCTTGCGGAGCGCGAACGACGCGAGGCTCGTCGCCCCTGTGGCTGCCCGGCCGGTACTCCCCGTCAGGCTTGTCGGAAAACTCACGCCTCTCGGGAACACGTACTGAAAGACGAGCGCAGTCGCAGCAGGCAGGCCAGGAATGAACAGCCCAAGGTCGTAAAGGCCGCCTATTGCCGAGGCCGCGAGCGAAACCAGATTGGTGCCCCGCGAGCCGACGATCCCGAGTTCGCTTGCCCGGAGGATCACCGTGGCGCCCGCCGTTGTGGTTCGCAGCGTGGCGATCCTTGCCGTCGTGTTGTGCACGGCCAAGATTCGCTTGCCGTCCGGGACCGTGAGCGTGAAATCCGAGGCCGGCGTGCCGGTGAGGCGGATCAGGAAGTTCTCACGATAATCCGACGCTGAAACCGTCGTGTTGCCGCCGGTGCAATCGACGTCCACGGTGTCGTTCATCGCCAGATCGAGCCTGTCCAGCGCATCATTGATCGTGACCTCCTTCTGGTTTTGCGAGGCCGCGACATGGGTGATGGCGAGATTAGGCGTCGGCATTCAGGCAACCTCCACGGTGACGGCGCGCGCAAATCCTCGGCCCGCGATCGCGCTCAGCTGATAGGCGGCGACCGACAGCGACGTCGGCACGGTGCCAAAGTCGGTGAGGATGTCGGCATTGGCGTAGACGACACTCGGACTGGCGGTGACCAGCGTGCGTTTCAAGGCGCCGCCGGGGCCAGCTAGGATGTCGATCTCGTAGGCCTCGCTCGCCTCCCCAAGCGGCACCACGCCGGAGCCGTCTTTCAGCTCGCCGCCGATGCGCGTGCGCCGAACCCAGCTGAGCGTGATATTGCTCGGACTGCCGGTCTTCACGGCGCGAAGGTTCCAAGGCGCGTAGGGCTTCAGATCGCGGCCGGTATGGGCGTGGGATACGGTCTCGGCGTCTTCGAACAGGGTTCCGAAGCCGAGCGCTCGCCAGAGCCGGCTCAAGCCCAGATCGCCAAGCGACAGGCTCAGCGATTCGACATCGTCGGGGTCGAGAAGCACGAAGAGCTCGCCGGGTGCGTGGCCGCTGACGAAGACATCGGTGCCCCGCCGTCCTCGCAGCAGGCCACGCAAGGTATAAGAGCCATCCGGATTGAGCGTGACGTCCCGGAACTGGATGACCTCGGGCTCGCCATTGGCCTTGAGCACCAGTGCTGCGTTCGCCCCATTGACCAGCGCCTCCTGCGAGACGCTCTCCAGGCGATCGCTGCCCGTGGTCATGAACACGGCGAGCACGTTCACTTCATCCGTTGCGAAGGGCGAGCTGGGACTGCCCAGCGCATTGGCCGTCGCGCCCCAGGCCGCTTCGCTCAAGGCCCGGCCGACCTGCGACCAGGCCGAGCCGTCGAGACTTCGGTAGAGCGAGCCGCCGGGCCAGCCGGGGCCACCAAAGCCTCCCATCAGGTAGTAGGCGCGCGAGCCGGTCTGCCCGAGATCGTCGGTGTCGCGCAGCAAAGGCAGATCGGGAAGGATCAGCTTGCTCGCCGCCTGCGCAGCGATCACTTGGGCCGGTTTGCCGGCGCCGCTATCGGCAAGAACCGAGGAGACGTAGGTCGCGGCGGTCTCGGACACGCCCTTGATCCCGAGCAGGAAGTCGGCGCCGACATCGATGCGGGTCAGACGTGTCCTAAAACCAGAGCCGGTCGCGAACACGACATCGATTACGTCGGTCGGGTCGAGCCGTAGCCAGTCGGGTGGCAGCTGCGCCTCGTAGGAGGAGCGCTCCTCCCAGGCGCTGAACAGGGTTTTCGCGGCAATGCGCTTGGCGGTGGTGGCATCGATGGCGAGCGCCAGTTCGAGGCTCGCCTGATTGCGCGAATGCATGGTCGGCGTCGGCAAGGACGCCCGCTTCTCGCTCTGCGAGCCCTGCGCATAGTCGGCGGCGGTGTCCATGTAGACGATGCTGACCCGCTCGGGCAGCTCCACCTCTTGCGTTCGCCGCTCGCGCCAGGTTTCGGCGGTCCGATCGTCGATCGGCACGAGGAACTGGCTGTCGATCGTCGCGACCGGCGCCCGGCCGCGTGTACGGAAACGCAGCACGTCGTCGCTTTCGGCGGCGTCGAAGAAATAGGCCTGCGCCAGCGGTTCGATCGCGCCGCGAACGGTGGTCTGCCGCCCGATCACGTAGCCGGGCACGATGTCGTCGAGTTCACCGAGATCAAGGTCGGCCAGCCCTAAGCCCGCTCGCTCGCAGAGGTCGGCAACGATACCGGAGAGTGTTTCGCCTTCACCGCCGCCGCGATTGAGAAACAGCCGGGCCCAGCCATTGGCGCCACGCACCAGATGCGTGTCGGTGATCGCGTCATAGACCTGCGCACCGGTTTCGCTAACCGCGCCCGGCCAGGTTTCGTCGGTTACGAGGGCGCCCGTCGCGGTATCGATCTGGACGAGCCGCGTCGAGCGCATCAGCGTCCAGTGTTGACCCTGAAGGCGGCTCTGACCGAAGAATGGCCCCTCGTAGTTGATCTGGATCGGCGTCGGCGTCTTCCAGACGATCCCGGCATCGCTTCGCCATTTGACCGTGTAGATCGCGCCGGCCGACCCGCCATTCGAGATCTGCACCTGAAAGATCACGCCATCGTCGGTCGCGTCATAGGTGAGGCCGCCGGCATCGTCATAGAACGCGGTTGCCCCTGCTTGAATCTGCGAAGGCGCGAAGCTCGCGACCTTCTCGAAAGTCACGCCGAGACTAAGGCCGCTCAAGGAATCGTAGGCGGCTGCAGCGGCGACACGAATGCGATAGAGCGCAAGCCCGGTGTGGCTCGTACCGGTGCCGCTGCCGAGAACCCAGCCCTCGCCGAAACCTTCGCCGACTGCGCCGCCGATCGCGCCACGGACGCGCGACTCATCGACCGTTTGGCCCGCGCCCCAGACATAACCCATGCCGTCGGCGCGGATCAGACCGACATCATCGAAAAGCGAACCGGTCAGGATGAAGTCCGCCCGGCCCGACGGGCCATAGGCGGAGACCATGCCCATCCATGTGGTCGCCACGAACCGCAGCGTTGAGTTCGATAGCCCGCTGCTGGTCGAGCCGAAACGACTCACCTCTTTCAGAGCATTGGGCTCGACGCGCAGGATCGGTCGGGAATTGCTCGATCCCGTCACGAGATACAGGTAGCCATCCTCGCCGCAGAAGAGCGTGCTCGGGAAGTTGTTCGGCGAAACGCTGGTGACGTCGCTCATGCGCGCCTGGCGGTCCTCTTTCATCGTCCGCAGGCTGAAGCGCCGGATGCCCGCGTTCGAGGCGCTGACATCGCTGTCGATGAAGTAGCCGTAGCCGCGCCGCCAATCGACCGCGAGCTCGTCGATCTGATAGGAATCGAGAAGGCCGCCTTCGCCCGTGGTGATGAAATCGAGCAGTTGATAGGGCCTGCTCTCGGCGCGCCGGAAGGTGATTTCGGCGGTGATGTTCGGGATCCTGTTCCCGAAATCGGCCAAGGCCAGGTCCTCAAAAACGATCGTGCACAGACCACGGTGCGCGGGCGCGCGGCCGGCGCCGACATGGGTTTCGATCAAGGGATCGGGCAACTGGGTCTCTTCGCCCGCGTGAAAACGGAACCGTAGATTGGGTTTTGCGACATCCGCGCTCGATCCGGTCTTGTCGTAGATCAGCTTGCCGTCGGCCCAGATGCGCAAGACATCTTCGGCCGGCCCCTCGCCGAAGCTGAGGGCGAACGAGGCGAAGTAGGAATAGGTGACCGAGGTCTGGGTGGCACCACCGCTGCCGCCCTTACCCCCGGAACGGGTACGGGTGACGTTCTGCTGTTCGCGGATGCCGGACGACCAGATGACATTGCCGGCCATGCGCAAGGTGCCATAGGCGATCGCGATCGGCGCACCGTAAGCCGAGGATGTGACCGTCAGGTCGCCAAGGCGCGGGCCTTCGGTCCGGACGTCCGGACCGCGACGCGGGAAGATCAGGTTGCCGACGACCGATCCGACCAGCCAGCCTGCGCTCCAGCCCACGCCGACGGCCGAGCCGAGCACGGCGCCGCCAACCGCGACAAGGATGGCCATGGGCTACTCCGAAACTCCGCGAAAGCGGAAGGCGAATTTGACCTTCGCACGCCATTCGCTGGCGTAAGGCTCTTCGATCACCTGCCGTCTCAGCGCATGCGCATGAAGCAGATGAGGCGTACCGAAGCGCTCGGTCAGAAAGCCGCAATGGCAGGGATAGGCCTGGTCGGCAAAGACCAGCACGTCGCCGCCGCGCACCTCGGTGACGGCGACACTATCCATCTGGCTGCGGAAATGCTCGACGAAGCCTTGGCCTTGCGCCCGGCGGCCATAGGCCGTGCTGTCATAATCCGCCAGCCCCAGATCGCGCGCGACGAGGACGACCAGGCCGGCGCAATCGATGCCCGCACGCGTGCGCCCTTGATGCCGCCAGGGAATGCCGAGATAGGACCGCGCCTGGGCCACCAGCCGATCAGCCGTCACGGTTTCATCGTGCATCGGGATAGGTCATGAGCGAGTCCTGCCCGGGCACGTAGGGCTCACCCCGGAAGTTCAGGACATTGGCAAAGCGGTCGATACAGGTGTCGAGGCGCTTGTCGCATCCGGGGTGGATTCGGAAGGCGTCGCCGACCCGGATCGCGTAGCCCATGGCGAGGAACAGCTCGAGGCGCGCGGTGCTCGCGGTCCAGGCTTTCACTTCCATCGCGCGGCCGGCGTTGTTGCCAGACTCCCAGGTCAGCACGCCGCCGGCGAACCAGTCATCGACGGCGCGAGGTTCGTCGAGCACGACGAACATACTGGCGCGGTCGATGACATCGGCGACGATACCGGACCGCGTCCAGGCATCCTCCGCGATAAAGACCGCCGTGCCGTCGGTCGTCTGCGCGCCGACCGTCGTTGTGTATGCCGGCTGCGTGACCGCTGTCGTGCCCGCCGTGGTGCAACGGTAGATGCGGTTTTCGAATGCGGCGGATGTCGCAACGACCGCGGTCGTGTCCGAGAAGTGTCCTTCGATGCCGTCGAGCGCCGCGTTGCACACGGTGCCACCCAGGCGCGTGCCGTTGAAAATGACGCGCAGCTGGCGCGTCCCCGCCGGCACGGGGACATCGACGGCCTGGCGAAGCGACCAGGACGTTCCAGCCACCTCATTACCGGTATCGAGCGGTGTCGCCAGCACGGCACCTGCGGCATCGAGACATTCGAAGCGCAGACGCCCCTGATCGACGAGATCGTTCGAGCCATTGGCCCGCCAGCCGCGCAAGGTTACGAGATAGGCGCCGCTGTCGGTCTTCGCGGGATCGATGACGTCGGTCAGATCGACCGTCTGACGCACCTCGAAACTGGCGATGCTGCCGCCTTCGAGAAAGTGCGTGCGTGTCTTGGGTCCGAGCGGGGAGCTGATCGTCTTGGCTGTCGCCGTGCCGGAGGCGACCGTCCAGCCCGAGAGACTGCCAGCATCGAAGCCCGGATTGACGAACGGGTTCCCGATCTGCGCGGGCGCGGTTGACGTCCGGACACGAACGACATCGCCAGCGGCATAGGCAGTCGCGCGCGCGATCTCCGCCGGCAGGATCGGGACTTTGCAACGATGATCGCCGAGATCGGCGCGGCATTCGGGGCTGTAGAGCTCGCCGATGCGCTGCTGCAGCGCCTGGGTCATGCCGCGCAACTCCGTGCGGAAGGTGCCCTGCTCGGTGAGCAGGACCTCGCCGAACCAGCCCCTGCGCATCCGCAAGGGGCCTTGCGCCGGGTCCATCCAGTTGACGAGAAAGATGCGAACCTCGGCGCCGTCGAACAGCCCAGCGCGAAGTTCCTCCTCACGGATCGCCGTGCTGTCGAAGACACCTTCGACATCGAGATTGTCGACGCTGAGGCTTGCGTCATTGGCGATCGCCGTGCGCGAATAGCCGGTGCTGGCGCGATAGGTGCTGCCTTCGAAATCGATGTCCCGGTCGTGGTCGGTGAAATAGAACTCGACGCCGTCGAGACGGGTGATGCGCCAGAGGCAGGCGAGCGTCGTCACCGGCCCTGCCAAGTGGGCCGCAAGCGCCGTGGAGACGGATTTCATGGGCGGATCTCGATGATGGGGATCTGCCCCCAGCTGCCCAGCTGATAGGTCTCGATCGTGATGTCCATCTGGTCGCTGTCGAAACGGGCCGGCACATCGAACTCGAAGTCCGCCGTCACCTGGACGCCGGAGGCCGGCGCCGCCGTGAAGGTGACGAGACCCGTCGTGATATCGATGCTCCAGCCGGACGTGGCCTCGATGCCGTTGCGATAGAGCTTGGTGCTGCCGGCGACCAGCTTGACGATGGTGCGCTGCTCGACCTCGGCGCCGCTCGCATAGTGCTTGACCAGCTGAAAGGTCTTGGTCGTGCCGTCGCCGACCCCGATCGCTTGCGCGAGGCCCTGGTAGTCGGTCCAGTCCTTGAAGCGGAAGCCATAGGCGCGACCCTTCCGCGCCCGAAAGAACGCAATCAAGGCTGCCACCTGGTCCCGCTTCTTCAGCCCGTGCGCCACATTCCAGCGGCCGCGCGCCTGCGCCCAATTGGCGTTGCGGCGCTCGTGGCCCGACACTGTGGTCACGACCGTCGTCGAGTAGCCGGGACCGCCCGCCGCGCCATAGGAGATGTCGGGCGGGAACTGAACCTCGTGGAACCCGGCCATGATCGCCCTCCGTCAGAGATTGCACCGGGCCCGGTCGATGGCGCGCGCCGCCTCGGCCGCGATCTGCCCCTGCGCATAGCGAAAGCCGTTGGTGTCCGGCGTGGAGATATTCATCACCACGTTGATCGGTTGCGAAGCGCGGCTTTCCCGGCCCATGGAGCCGCCCAGGGCGCGCATCTGTTCGGGCGTCAGAACCGCCTCACCGCGCTTCAAGATGGCTGGTAGTTCGTCGGGCGCGAGGCCCGCCAGTCCGCCGGTGTGGTAGCGCGGCGCGGTCAGGAAGAGACCGGCATCCACCGAACGCGCGGGCGAGGCCGAATGGCCGATCACGCCACCTTCGTGGAAGAGGCCCGCGAAGATCTGGCCGATGCCGCCCAGCAGATCGTCGGCGTTATCGTTCAAGAATCCTGCGAGTGGCGCGGTAATCGCCTGACGCACGGCGATCCGCGTGATGTCGGCCAGAATGCTCTCGGTCAGCGAGGAGAACTCGAACTTGCCGGTGGTCACGAAGGAAACGAGCGCGTCCTCCATGGACTGGAAGGCGAGCGTGGTTGCCTCTTCGGCCGCGCTCGCGGCGTCGGTCGAGGCATCGACATAATCCTTAAGCGCACGGCGCACGCCGTCCTGCCATTCGCGGCTCTGACGCAGGGCGCGCTCCTGCGCCTCGGCAAGGTCCTCGTTGGCCCCCGCGAGCGCCCGGTTGAAGGTCTCCTGGTCGATTGCGCCTGCGCGCAGGAGTGTATTCAGCCGCTCCAGCGTGGCGGCGTACTCTTCCGTCGGCGTTCGCGTCTGCTCGATGAGCCGGCGCCCTTCCTCGCGCAGCCGCTCTTCTTCGCGCATCGCTTTGGCGAGCTCTTCGCGAGCCTGTTTCTCGTCGTAGAGCGCGCCGGCCAGCCGCTCGACCTCCGCGCGCTGGGCGGCGGTCGCTCCCTCCGACAAGCGCGACAGCGCCTGATCGATGGCGGCCTGCCGCTCATCGTTGAGACCTGCCACCTGGCGGCGAAAGTCCTCGATGATGCGGGCATTGGCAGCTCCGGCACGGGTTGCCGCCTCGCGCGCCGGGCGTTCGATGGCATCGATACGCCGACGCGCCAGTTCCTCGGCGCGCGCGATCGCCGCGTCGACATCGGAGGCATTGCTTCCATCGGGCAGGCGCAGCGCGGTCAAGCGCCGGCGCGTCTCCTCCAATTCCCGATTGATGCGGGCGATCCGCTCACCCGGATCCGTCGCGATCTGGTCGATCACCCGGTCGATGTCGCGGCGCTGTGTCGCCAGAAGCTCGGCCAGCCGCTCGGCCTCGGCGGCCCGGCGGCCCGCTTCGGCCTGGCGCTGCTCGGCGGCGAAGCTCTCGGCCTCGGAGCGGGCCTGCGCGATCAGATCATCGACCTGGCGCTGCAGCGCTTCGACCGTCCGACGCTGCTCCTCGATGGCGAAGCGCTGCCCGAGGAGGGGTGTGCCCGGGCCGCCAGCCTGCAGGCGGGCAAGCTCGTCCTGCGCTTCGATCAGACGTTTGTTGAGCGCGACGATCCGCGTCGCGATCGGATCGTCCTCGAACAGGCTGGCGATCCCTTCGGCGGCGTCGGCGAGCAAATTGAGCGCGCCTTCCGCCAAACCTGAAACAGCCGGCGTTTGGCCGATGGCCTCAAGCAGATTGCCCCAGGCATCGGAGAGCCGGTTGGCGGCGCCCGTAAGGCCGCCCGCCTCGGCTGCGCCCGCACCGCCGACTTGTTGTTCGAGCGCATCGAGGATGACCTTCTGCGCCTCAGCCGTCTGGCCGGTCTCGACCAGCGACTGGATGAGTTCACGCTGCGAGGCGGTGAAAGAAACACCGACCCGGCGCAGCGCCGAGATGCCCTCGACGGGTTCCTCCAGCGCCTTGCCGAGTTGCGTCGCGGAGGATCGAAGATCCTGACCGAAAACGGCCGACAGATCCTGCGCCAGCCGGAGCGCCCGCGTGAAGGTATCGCCCGAGACCGAGCGGAAGGTCGCAAGCACGGCCGCGGCGTCCTGCACGGACTCGGCGGTCGTCAGCGTCGTGCGTTCGATTTCATCGGCGAAGGCGGCAATGGAGCGCGCGGTGAGGCCCGATGCCTGGCCGGTGGCGCGCAGCACCGCTTCGAGGCGGCGATAGGAGCGCTCAGCTTCGGCGGCCTCCTGCAACCCCGCCGTCAAGGCGAGCCCGATGCCGGCCAAAGCCGCGCCGGCGGCGATGCCAGCCGGTCCCAGACGGGTGAGCGCGGCCCCGAGCGGACCAAGACGTCCCGTCATGGCCTCAAGCGAGCCGCGCACCTGGCCTGTCGCGCCGTCGATCGCCTGCAAGGCGCGCGAGGCGGGCCTGCTCGCGTCCTCGATGCGCTTCAGCGCGCGTTCGCCGGTCTCGCCGACATCGCGCAGCTCCGCCTTCACCTTGCCGCCGTCGATCACGGCGAGGCGGACGGAAAGATTGCGTTCAGCCACCTTTTTACCCGAAGATTAGCAAGTCGGAAAAGTTATGAGCAGTGCGTGCCGAAGAGGCGCACTACTCATGTCGCTTACGAAAGAAACAAAATGCCTGCCCCTGAGCTGCGCATCGGAAATCGAACAGCGTATCTTCGCAAAGCGATCAGGACGCCAGATTTTCAAAGTGAAAGCGTGTTGACTCGCGACGCGTTTCAGTTTGCTGAACTATGGTTGCGCCGAAATTGCAGAGAAGCGTTGCCATTCTGGCGACAGGCAGCAAATTACTATTCCGCGTCACGAAATTTGCCTGCCGTATCTGCCCCACTCACCAGCTATTATTGCTTTCTGAACGCCACAAAAGCGCTGTTGACTGTCAAAGGTGTTGCCTTTTCGGAAAGGCACGGCGTTTCTGGCGAATTCAACCCAGCAGCCAAAAGAGTTCTTTCAAACGAGGTTGTGAAGATTCAATCGGCTGGAATAATGACAGCGCTATCCAGTTACATGGAAGAACCCGAAACCCAGAACGAACATGCGCTAACTGATCTGCTCGCAAATCTCCCCTTCATACATCGCTCCTATCGACACACATTCAAATCACAGAAGGAATTGTTCATTCCAGTGAGAAATGTGGTCTACAGGAAACACCCAACTGATGACTATGTTTGGTTCACTGCGGAAATTGTCGGAAGATTTGCCGACAAACGTAGCCTAAGAACGCTACCGCCACGTTTTGAGGTGGATGCAGGTTATGATGATCGCTGCGTCATCCGCACGAAAAAGCGGATCAAGTGGTTTCGTCGAGGAACTCCAAAAGCATCCAAAGCTCAAGCGTTAGCACGCCTGAACACACTGCATCGCTCCGTCAGACTCGATCTGAGCTTCATTTCTGCGCCTCTAGACCTATGGTACTTACGTCGGGAGGTCAGCGGAAATTCGATCATTCGTCGCTATGGCATGACGATGATAATGGCAATAATGCACCGCCTAAGTGAACTTTCGAGGTACGACCCTAAAGGGCTATCGGGCCACCTAGATGGACAAGCTAACTGGCTCCTGACTGAGTTCATTCAGCTCGCCCCAGCTCAATTCATCGATGAGATTATTTGCGAAATGACATCGTTGGAGTTTCGCCTTCCTGGTGTGCGACCTTAGGACGGACAGGCGAAATTACGTGGATTCCTGAGCCAACGAGAACCTATCATTCAAAGCCTTCACCAATCCCGCTTCCCCTGCAGGCAACAGCTCGGCGAGAGCCTGCTCGCCGTAACCAGCTGCGCGGCCCAATTGGATCGCGGCAGCGAGATCGAGACCGATCACGCCGGCGCCTTGGGGCGCCAGGCGAAGCTGTCCACTGCAGCGCGTCAGCACGTCCCAGGCCGCCCAGCCCGCGTCGCTCAGCGGCTCATGGGCAATGTAGGGACAGCAATTGCCGTCGATGCCCGCCTCGCCGCGCGCACAGGGACGCCGGTCGCGCCGGCAGCCTTCGCAATAGGACGGCCCACCCCCGAAATGCCATTGGGCGCGGGCCGTCAGACGTTTTTTTCAGCGTCCAGCAGAAGCGCGGGTCCCAGGTAGTTCCGCTCGAAGGCTTCGGCGATCGGCCAGAGGTCGAGGAGCGCGTCGAGCCCCTCCGGCGTGACCGCGACCGGCTTTCCCTCCGTGTCGCCAACCCCCTCCCAGTCGTCGACGGCAAGCCGCGCCAGCGCCTTCACCAGCGCCGCCGTGCGCAAGCCGACGGAGGCCTCGTCGTCGATCGGCACGCCGACGTTCGCGCGCGCGGCGGCGGCGCGGGCCGCCATGACCAGCGCGGTCGAGCAGGGTCGCACATGGACGCGAACGCCATGGCCGAGATCGAGCCAGTGCGGCTCACGCTTCAAGTCCAGCCGGATCATGAGAACCCTCACACGTAAGAGGCAACGTCATTCAGCAGGCGCGCGCGCAGCATGGTGCCTTGCGTCTCATCGAAGGCGGCGCGCCAGTCGAAGCTCGCCTCGACCCCGCCGGGGCCGGAGACAGCGTATTTCGGTTTGGGAAGGAAGACGCGGAAGAGCTCGAACTTGAGTTCCCAGCCCTCCGCCATGGTAAAACCGTAGTCGACCACGACCGGATCGCCATTGGCGGCTTCCGCCACCAGCGTGGCGCCATCGAAGCGCACGGTCATGCCACCCTGGCACGAGGCGAAGGTGGGATCGGCGGCTTCGATCTTGCCGTCCTCGCGGATGACACGCACCCGTTCCAGATTGTTGGAGAAGGTCAGGGTGCCGCCCGTGACCCCGGCCAGCGCCGAGCCGCCGCGACGGATGAAGCCGCGGCCCTGGCTGAAGCGCTTGAGCGCAAAACTGTCCGGCGTGGCGTCGATCGTCGCCGCCGCACCTTCCTCGCCCTGCGCCACCAGCTGCAGGCGCGCATTGGCCGGACCTTCCTGGCCCATCTCGAAGGTGAGGTTCTCGACGACCGTCCCCAGGTGGCGAAAGAAGACCGGGGTCACCAGCTTTGGATGGCCAACCTCGAAGGTGAAGCTCGGAATGTCGTCGGCGCCGCTGTCCCAGACATGCGCGTAACCGCCGCCCTTGAGCGTCGTTCCCGAGACGGTGCCGTTGCTCGTCGCCGATGCTGCGAGCGTGAAGGCATTGCCGGTGGGGCCCGCCGTGTCGTGCGTGATCGTGAGCGTCGTGCCGCCACTCGTGCCATAGGTCGCGGCGGACACAAGCGGCGAGGCGCTCGCGTTGAGGGCAGCGGCGGCATTGGTCAGGGTTGCGGCGAGCGTGCCGCCGATTTCGATCTGGTTGCCCGAAGGCGTACCCGAGACGAAGGTCCAGACCACGCCATTGATCGTGATCGTGCTGGTGGCCGTCGGCTGCCCGGCAAAGGCGATGCTGCCCGAAGCCGCGACGGTCGTCGTGGTCGGATCGCCGAACAGGGCGGTCAGCCAGAACCCGGTGCCGCGCAAGTCGAGCGGGATTTCGATCTGCCCTTCATCGGTGATCAGCCCGCGATAGGGATCCTGCGCGTTGCGCCCGCGCCCGAGCAGCGGATCATCGCCCAATGGCTGGTTCGAGGAGAGATCCGTCGATTTGAAATCCAGACTGCGATAGCCGGCGAGCGGCGCCACACCGTAGCTGACCTCTCGGGCAACCTTGAGCGTGGCGTCCGCGCCGTAAGCGCGCACCTTGGCCATATCGGACTCCTTGGGTAGCGGTGTTGATCAGGAGGTGAGCGGATCGCTCACCAGGTATTCGATCGTGATGGTGAGGCGGGCGCTCAGGATCGGCGCGGCGCCTTCGATCGCGAGTGCCGACACCTCTGGCGCGGAGGTATTGAGGTTCTCCGCAAGGCCGCCCATCGATGGGTCGGTTGCCAGCGCCAGGCCGATGTCGCCAAGCAGGTCATCGAGGGCGGCCTCGCCGCTGCCATCGGCCGCACGTGTCACATAGGTTTCGATCTCGATCCGGTGGCTATAGAACTCGGTGCGCGGATTGAGCGTGACGTCGGGCTCTCCCGGCTCGCCGTCGCGCAGGATCACCAGGCCCGCCACCGGCACTTTCTCGGGCAGGGTCTCGTTTCGCCGCACGGTGGCCGAAAGCAGGGTCTGGAGCCGTTCGAACAGGGCGGACAGAATCGCCTCGCGTCGCGACATCAGCGCGTGCTCCCTTCCGTCAATCGCCACTGCCGCAATACAAGTTCCGGCAATCGGCCATGCCAGCGCCGGGCGGCGCCCGCAAAATCGAGCCGTTTCTTGAACGTCACGCTCGGCACCAGCACGAAGATCGGCACCGTGCTGCGCCCGGAGAGCCGGGTGAAGGTCGAACCCTGCCGGCGCCCCTGATTGGCGACGGCGCGCCCTCGGCTGTTCAGCCGCGAATTGTCGGCGACCAGCAAGGATGGCGCGCCACGACGGTAGACGAAGCGCAGGCGCATCCCCGTTCGCCGCTCCCAGCCGCCTGGCGTGATCTTGGCGCCGCCATCGCCGTAGCGTCCCGCCGCCAGCGTCGGGATCGCCAGGAACAGCCCCGTGGTGGAGCGGATGGTCGCGCCGTCCTCGTAGATGCGCACGATTCCCGGCGCCTTGCTCCAGACGAAGCCCGCGGCGGCGACGCTGCTCTGGCCTTTTGGATAGACCTCGCCGCGCCAGGTCCGGGCGAGTTTCTCGCCAAGGCCGGCTCCGGTGATTTGCGTTCTGAGCTCGCCTTTGAGCCCATCCGTCGCTTCGCGTACCCCCAGCGTGATGGCGCGCTCCGCCCCTTTGAGCTCGGCCTCCATCAGCTGCTTCAGGCTGCCCGACAGGGCGGCGGAGAGTCTCATGGGGAACGTCCCTCGACCGTCCAGATCAGCCGTTCCGCGTCACGCACCGGCTCGCCCTGAACGAGCAGGATGTCGCCATCGATCTCGATCGTATCGCCGGCGGCAATGGTCGGCGCTTCGGAGACGCGCAGATCGACGAGAGCGACCGGCGTCACGAGGCGCGTGTCCCCGAACGCCGAGATCGCCTCGGGACGTCGGACGACGGCGCGGATCGCCACGCCGGATCCGGCGCCTGCCACCCGCCAGATCGCATCG
>DAORNH010000003.1:0-15461 GCA_035440865.1 Hyphomicrobiaceae bacterium
GTGTAACCTATGTGTCCGGAACGAAGTGCACCCCCTGTCTCGGGAAGGTCATCAACAGCTTGGCCGTCGCATCCCAAATCGGGGTTGTCAGTGGCCGGGGCCCCTGACGCGGGTGCAGGGCGGCAGCCCTGCAATCACGCGCTCAATCACCCGATCAGCCCGGCCTCGGGCTTCACCGCGCCGCTCTCCGGGAACACCGCCTTCGCGAGCGCGCCCTCGGGAATGCCGAGATGATCGCTGAGCACGCCCTTCAGCACGCCGCGCAAATCGCGCGTCGGCGCGAGGTCGCGCCCCTCGTAAAGCGCCTTCTCGGCGAGCCCCGGCCAATCCGAGACGACCCGTCCGCCCTTCACCGCGCCGCCGGCCAGCACTGCCGCCGTCGCCGTCCCGTGATCGGTGCCCGCCGTCCCGTTGACGCGCGCGGTGCGCCCGAACTCGGTGACGATGACGACGACCGTCTCTTTCCAGGCCGCGCCCATGCCTTCGGCGAACGTCTTGATGGCGGCATCGAGCCCGGCCAGGCGGTTGGCGAGGAGGCCGTTGATGACGCCTTCATTGGCGTGGGTATCCCAGCCGTTGTAGCTGAGCGCCCCGATGCGGGGCCCATCGGCGGTCGAGAGAAAGCGCGCCGCCGCCTCGGCCGCGCCGATGAACTCGGCGAACGGGCGCGCACCCGACGCGGGTGCAGCTGCCACTGACGCCATTGCGCCGCTGCCCGCCGGCGAAACAGCTGGTGCCGCCGCCGACGCAGTCGCCACGCGGTCGATCTCGAGGCCTTCCGTGAGGGCCTTAGACAGCCTCGGATCGGTGACATTGTAGAGGTCGAGGAGGCGGGCGATTGTCTGCTCGCGGAGCGGCAGGTTGTAGGTCTTCGGCACCCATGAGAGCACGGGCGCCCCACCGCGTATCACGAGGGGTACGACGGCGCCCATCGAGAGGCCCTTCCTCGGCGCAACCTTATCGCCCTTCGGCAGTCCGGCAAGCGCACGGTTGAGCCAGCCGTCGTCGGCGCGCACGACGCCCGGGAGCCCGCTCTCCAGCACGTCCTGCCCGTCGAAGTGCGAGCGCCCGCGGTAGGGCGTCGCCACCGCATGCACGATGAGCGCCTCGCGCTTCAGGTAGAGGCCGTGCAGGAAGGGCATGTTGAGATTGAGGGCGAAGAGGCTGTCGAGCGGCAGCCCGGCCCCGGTCCCGCTCGCCGGAACGGCGATGGCACCGCGCAGGCTCGCGTAGGCCGGATCGCCGACAGGAGCGGCCATGGCGATACCGTCGAGACCGCCGCGGAGTACGATGGTGAGCAGCCGCGGGTCGCGCGCGGCGCCGAGCGCCGTTCTCGGCATGAAGCCCCAGAGCGCAAGGCTCGCGGCCCCGCCCTTGAGGAGATGACGGCGGCTCAGGCGCGTGCTCTCGGTGCAGTCCATGGCCTCACCTCCGCTGGAATTCTGGCGACATGATCAGGAGCTCGAAGCCCTGTTCCCGGTTCTCGGCGCGCGCGATGGCCTGGCGCGTCTCATCGCTGAGGCGCGGGCCCAGGGCGTCGGCGGCAACGGTGCGGGGATCGGCGAGCTTGTCGATCTGGCGGGCCGCCATCTCGGCGATTCTCAGCCGTTCGCGGATGGCGGAAGGCCCCGTCCAGGCATTGTCGTCCTCGGGCCAGCCCTTCGGCGACGGCGGCATCCAGATCGGCTGGCCGAGGGCCGCTGAAAGCCGCATGAACTCGCCGGCTTTCGGGCGATGACCAAGCCCGCGAGCGAGGGAGACCAGAAAATCGTAGGGCGGTACGATCTTGACGGCGGGCGTGGACCAGGCGGCCGGATGCGCGACGAGCGTTCGGGCGAGCGCCGCCAAGTCGCCGCCGGTCTTCAGAAAGGTCTCGGCGAGCTCCGCGACCAGCGCCTGAGGCGGCGCCTCGGAGACGAAGTGGCGGGCGAGCTTTAGCGCGATGTGGCGGGCGGTCGCCGGTTGTCGCGCAATATCTTCGAGCACGGCCTCGCCCGTCATGACACCCTGGTCGAGGTAGGTCTTGCCGAGAACGGTCCAGTTGCCAGGCTCGTGGCGGTTCGCGACGAAAACGAACTTGCCCGTCTCGCCGATCTGGGTCTGCGGTCCGCCGAAGGTCCATCCGGTCAGGATGCGCGCAAGATTGGTCACGTCGACCTGCGAATAGCCGCCGTCGACGCCGAGTGTGTGCAGCTCAAGAATCTCGCGCGCGAGGTTCTCGTTGAGGCCGCGCTTGACGCGCAGGCCGGCGATGCTGTTCGGGCCGATCGAAAACTGATTGTCGAGGTAGATCAACATGGCGGGATGCTGCTCGACCGCCTTCAGCATGTCGGCGAAGCGGCCGAGGACGTGCGGGCGGATCGCCTCGCGTTCGAAGGCGCCGGCGAGCGCGCGCACATTGCCTTTCGCTGCCGAGACGCAGAAGTGGGCCGACCAGAACATGACGAGCCGCTCGATGAACGGCTGGTCGGACGTGATGGCGCGTTCGAGCCGGGCGGCGATCTCGTCCTGCAGTGCGAGATTGCGCAGGCGCCCAAGGCGGCCGAGCGGGTTTGGCGCAAGTTTCGGCGGCGCCGGCGCGCCAGCAGCACTCGAGCCGGCCGGGGCTGCTGGTCCGGCCGGTGGCGCGCCCTTCGCCTTGTCGGAGCCGACAACGCCCTTGGCCTCGAGCCTTGCGGTGCGAATGGCCGACTGCGCCGTCAGGACATCGGTGAAGATGACGTGGCTCGGATCGAGGTCCGGATCGTCGAGGAGGGCGGCTTGCCGATCGGCCAGCGCCGCAAGCACATAGCCGCGTGGATCGGCAGCGATCCGGGCGTGATCGCCCGGTCTTGCGCCGAGCCCGAAACGGCGGAGCGCCGTCGCCGTGTCCTGCTTGGCCATGAGACATCCCTCGCATTCCCTCGGCAGCCCCCGTTTCGGGCACCAATTGGGCCAATGAACGGCAGAAAGGTTGCCGATCCGTCGCGATCACCCGGCGGCGACGGCAAGGATCAGCGATGGGACACGCAGCGAAGCGACCGCGATCAGGCCGGCTCGGCCCTGGCCTGCAGCATTCCCGTGTCGAGAACGGTGAGGAAGCGGCCCGTGTTGATGGCAATGACGCCGTCGTCGGAGAGCTGGCGGAGCTTGCGGGCGACCGTCTCGAGCGTGATACCGAGGTAGTCGGCGATATCGGTGCGCGAGAGGGGGAGCTCTATGCGCTCGCCGGCGCTCGTGCCAGTCGCACCGCACGCCAGCTTCCGGTGCTTCGCGAGGCACAGCATGATGAAGCTCGCGACCCGCTCCTCGGCTGTCTTCCGGCCGAGCAGCACCATCCAGTCGCGAGCATCCTCGAGATCCTTCGCGAGACGCTGCATCAGCTGGGTCTGCACGGCCGGATGTGCGCGCACGAGCACATCGAGCTGCGCTCGCGTAAACGTGCACAATTCGACATCGGTCGCGGCTTCCGTCAGCACGGCGTTCTGTGGTGACGTCGGCAACCCCAGGAAGTCGGAAGCGAACTGCAGCGCGACGATCTGCGTCCGCCCGTCGGAGAGCGCCTTCGAGTGGCGCACGACACCATGCACGATACTGGCGACCAGCTGGCGATCCTCGTGACCCGAAAATATCTGCGCGCCTGCGTGATAGCGCCTCCGGCGGGCAATCTGATTGAGTTGCGCGAGTGCGCCGTCCGGCAACGCCCGGCAGAGGGCGGCATCACGAATGGCGCAAGTGCGGCAGGACGTGGGAAGCATGGGCCTGGCTTTCGAATGCCCTGGAGGCGCACGGCGCCAAGTCCTGGATGGGCGTGGCAGCGCGCGCTGGTCGCAGCAGCGAGGCACAAGTTGCCGCAGCAGGGTTTGATCTCGATCAAGCGGCACGGATCGGCCTGCTCCAGGTTGCAGCCACGATTGGGGCGCGTCGCGTGCGCGCTCGGCCGGGAGCAGGTTGGGGGCGACGATATGGCGGTGGCAGAACACACACACGCGCATGATCACCCGTCGGGCTGGCGGCGCTGGCTGCTGTCGACCAACCACAAGGACATCGGCACGATGTACCTGATCTTCGCCATGTTCGGCGGGATCGTCGGTGGCGCCTTGTCGGTGGGCATCCGCCTCGAGTTGCAGGAGCCGGGCCTCCAATACTTCGGCTCAACCCACATGTTCAACGTGTTCACCACCGGCCACGGCCTGATCATGGTGTTCTTCATGATCATGCCGTCGCTCTTCGGCGGCTTCGGGAACTGGTTCGCCCCACTGATGATCGGCGCGCCGGACATGGCGTTCCCGCGCATGAACAACATTTCGTTCTGGTTGCTCCCGTCGGCGCTGACACTGCTCGTCATCTCGCTCTTCGTGCCCGGCGCCGGGCCGTGCGTCGTAAGCCTCGATGCGGCAACCCGCGACCTCTCGGGCTGCGGTGCCGGCATCGGGTGGACGGCCTACGCGCCGCTTTCGACGAAGGGCCACAGTGGACCGGCCGTCGACTTCGCGATCTTGTCGCTCCACGTCGCGGGCGCCTCGTCGATCCTGTCGTCGATCAACTTCATCACGACAATCTTCAACATGCGCGCGCCCGGCATGACGCTGCACAAGATGCCGCTATTCGTCTGGTCGATCCTGATCACGGCCTTCCTGCTGCTCCTGTCGCTGCCGGTGCTCGCGGGCGCGATCACGATGCTGCTGACGGACCGCAACTTCGGCACGACGTTTTTCACGTCATCGGGCGGTGGTGATCCGCTACTCTTCCAGCATCTCTTCTGGTTCTTCGGGCACCCGGAGGTCTACATCATCATTCTGCCGGGGTTCGGGCTTGTCAGCCACGTTATCGCGACCTTCTCGCGGAAGCCGATTTTCGGCTATCTCGGCATGGCCTACGCGATGGTCGCCATCGGCGTCGTCGGCTTCGTCGTGTGGGCGCACCACATGTATACATCCGGCATCAACGTCAACACACAAGCCTACTTCGTGTTCGCGACCATGGTCATCGCGGTACCGACCGGCATCAAGATCTTTTCCTGGATCGCCACCATGTGGGGCGGCTCGATCGTGTTCACGACGCCGATGCTGTTCGCGCTCGGATTTGTGTTCCTGTTCACGCTCGGCGGGGTCACCGGCGTCATGCTCGCCAATGCGGGCGTCGACCGAGCGCTGCACGATACCTACTACGTGGTCGCGCATTTCCACTACACGATGTCGCTCGGCGCGCTCTTCACACTGTTCGCGGGCTGGTACTACTGGTTCCCGAAGATGAGCGGCTTCATGTATTCCGAGCCGCTCGGAAAGCTGCATTTCTGGCTGACCTTCCTCGGCGTGAACCTCACCTTCTTCCCGCAGCATTTCCTCGGGCTCGCCGGGATGCCACGTCGCTATGTCGACTATCCGGATGCGCTCGCAGGGTTCAACAAGATCTCGTCACTCGGCTCCTACATGTCGGCGCTCGGGGCGATCGTGTTCTTCATCGGCATTGCCGCCGCTTTCCGCGCCCGTCGGCCGGCAGAGGCGAACCCGTGGGGCAAGGGCGCGACCACGCTCGAATGGACGCTCTCCTCGCCGCCGCCGTTCCACTCGTTCGAGACACTGCCACGGATCAAGGATGATGACCATTGACGGATGAGGCAACGGCATCCCGAAGGGCGGACGCCATTCTCTGCACATTCGATCTGTGGCCCCATCGCTCGCTTGGCACGTCGGGCATGGCTTGGCTGTTCCTCGCCCTGTCGACCGGGCTCGGCATCGGCGTCCTCCGGGCCCCGACGCGCGTGATGTGGCCGATGATCGCCGGCAGCCTTCTGACGCTCGTCATCATGGCCGTAGCGCTATGGCGCAATCAACGCTCCGCGCGGTACGGAGAGCGCATCGAGATCGGTCCCGGCATCCTCCGGCTCACGCGCTTCGTTCACGGAGGGCGCCACGATGGACCGGAATTCTCGACCCATTGGGTCCGCATCGAGATTGCCCAGCACCGCCACGTCGAGCGCCGCATCGAGCTTGTCGAAGGCGGCAGGCGCGCCGCGATCGGCGACTTCCTATCGCCCGAGGAGCGTGACGCTCTGGCCGCAGCATTGACCGATGCCATCCGCACGGCGCGATCGGCTGCGCCCCGGGTGGCCGGCTCAATGCCGGCGGACCACCGCCAGCCTCAGTGCACATAGGCCCTGGACAAGCCGCCCTGGGCCGGGGCACAGAGCGGCCCATGAGCCACGACAAACCCATGCTGCTCGGCCAGCACGTCGCATTGCCGGCAAGGCGGCCGTGCTCGAGCGCGTGCCGAATCCGCATCCCGATACGCGCTACCTCGCCCGCTTCACCGCGCCCGAGTTCACCTCTCTCTGCCCGGTGACCGGACAGCCCGATTTCGCGCACCTCGTCATCGACTATGTGCCCGACCAGTGGCTCGTCGAATCGAAGTCGCTGAAGCTCTATCTCGCTGCCTTCCGCAGCCATGGCGCGTTCCACGAGGACTGCACGGTTGCGATCGGCAAGCGCCTCGTCGCGTTGCTCGCGCCCCAATGGCTGCGCATCGGCGGCTACTGGTATCCGCGCGGCGGCATGCCGATCGACGTCTTCTGGCAGACGGGTGTGCCGCCCGCGGGCCTCTGGCTCCCCGATCAAGGTATGCCGGCCTATCGCGGCCGCGGCTGACACAGCCCGAAAAATAGTTCTTGCGAAGGCCCGCGCCGGCCCACATGAAGCCCTTGACCCGAACGCCCACCGCGGCGAGCCCGACGAGCGTGCCGACATGACCGACCTTACACGTCTGACCCTCACCGAGGCCCGCGACGGCCTCCGCGCCAAGAAGTTCTCAGCGACCGAGCTCACCAAGGCATTCCTCGGCGCCATCGAGAAGGCCAACGGCGCGCTCAACGCCTACGTATTGCCGACACCCGAGCATGCACTCGCCCAGGCGAAGGTGAGTGACCAGCGCCTCGCCGACGGCAGCGCGCGTCCACTCGAGGGCCTGCCGCTCGGCCACAAGGATCTCTACTGCACCAAGGGCATCCGCACGACGGCCTGCTCGAAGATCCTCGGCGACTTCAAGCCGACCTACGAATCGACCGTCGGCCAGAACCTCTGGGACGCCGGCGCGATCATGCTCGGCAAGCTCAACAACGACGAGTTCGCCATGGGCTCGTCGAACGAGACGAGCTGCTTCGGTGGCGTCACCAACCCATGGCAGCGCGTGCGCAACGGCGCGATCGACAACGCTCGGCTCGTGCCCGGAGGCTCGTCCGGCGGCTCATCGGCCGCGGTCTCGGCTGACCTCTGCCTCGCCGCAACGGCGACCGATACCGGCGGCTCCATCCGCCAGCCGGCGGCATTGACCGGCACGGTCGGCATCAAGCCGACCTATGGCCGCTGCTCACGCTGGGGCATCGTCGCCTTCGCCTCCTCGCTCGACCAGGCGGGCCCCATCGCCAAGACGGTCCGTGATGCCGCGGCGATGCTACGCCAAATGGCGAGCCACGACCCGAAGGATTCGACCTCGGTGAACGCCCCGGTGCAAGACTACGAGGCAGCCGTCGGCCAGAGCGTGAAGGGCCTCCGCGTCGGCGTGCCCAAGGAATATCGCGTCGACGGCATGTCCAAAGAGGCCGAGGATCTGTGGGCGAAGGGCATCGCCTGGCTGAAGGACGCCGGCGCCAGCGTGCACGACATCTCGCTCCGGCACACGAAATATGCGCTGCCGGCCTACTACATCGTCGCCCCCGCCGAGTGCTCCTCGAACCTCGCCCGCTACGACGGCATGCGCTACGGGCTGCGCCGTCCGGGAAAGGACCTGATCGACACCTACGAGGCGACGCGCGCGGAAGGCTTCGGCGCGGAGGTCCGCCGCCGCGTCATGATCGGCACCTACGTGCTCTCGGCCGGCTACTACGACGCCTACTACCTGAAGGCGCAGAAGGTGCGCACGCTCATCAAGCGCGACTTCGACGAGGCGTGGGCCAAGGTCGACGTGGTGCTGACACCGACGACCCCGAACCCCGCCTTCGCGGCCGGCGAGAAGTCCGGCGACCCGATCGCCATGTACCTCGAGGACATCTTCACGGTGACCGTCAACATGGCGGGCCTGCCCGGCATCTCGGTACCCGCAGGCCTCTCGGCCGAGAAGACGCCGATGGGCCTCCAGCTGATCGGCAAGCCCTTCGACGAGGCGACGCTCTTCCGCGCCGGGGCGGTAATCGAGAAGGCTGCGGGACGGTTCACCGTGCCGTCGCGGTGGTGGGTATAGAGTTCGCTTCGCGAAGCGGGGCTCCCGCCCCACACCCCGGGCGGAGGGACACCCTCCGAACCACCCGACTTTGTAACAAAAGTCGGGCGGTCAGGCGGCTGTCCCGCCAGCGGGGTTGCGGGGCTGGCCCTGCCTCGCGCAGCGAACCGACCGACCTCAAAACCTGAACCGCTTGCCGACGGCCAGCGGTGCCAACACCTTGTCGCCGAAAGCGTTGGCGAGCGCGGTCATGGCGCGCCAGCCGGTGCAATGCCCGGCGCCGAGGACAGTGAGGCCGAAGCCCCGGAGCGCCTCGACCGTCTCAGGGATGATGCGCTCGTTGGTGCCTGAGAGATGCAGCCCGCCGAGGGCTGCGTAGAGCGGTACGTCCGGCATCATCTTCCGCGCATGCGTGAGCACGTTGACGATGCCCGCGTGCGAGCAGGCCGAGAGGACGACGAGGCCCTTCCCCGCCACATTGAAGGCGAGCGAGCGCTCGTCCATCAGAAGCTCGTCCGGCTCCCAGCCCGTGCCATCGAGCGTGCGCCGCACCTGTCCGGGGAGGCCCGTCTCGTAGGGCGTCACGCGGGCGATCTCACCGCTGACGACCGCGAGCCCGTCGATCAATGCCTGCGGCTCGCGCGAGGAGACGACGGAGGCGCCATTGGCCTCGAGTGCTGCAATGGACGGCACGTCCTTCATCGGCCGGATGGCGCCGTCGGCGAGGCGCGCCGCGCGCGAGCGGAACATCTCGGGATGCGCGTAGTAGGCGACGGTCTTGCCGCCATTACGGTCGCGGATCATCTGCAGCGCGCGCAGCATGCCGCCCGCGTGATCCCAGTGCCCGTGCGAGAGCACGATCGCCTCGACAGGGGCGATATCGATGCCGAGGCGCGAGACGTTCTGCTCGAAGACGCGATCTTCGGGACCGGAATCGAAGAGGACCGTGCGCGTCTCGTCACCGCGCCTCAGCGTGACAAGGCAGGAGAGGCCATGCGCCGCGCAGCATAGGCAATCCCCGTCGAGCACCCAGGCGCCGCGCCGCCGGCGGCTCAGCGCCGCCGTCTCGGTCTCGACGAAAGCGGGCGTCGAGGAGAGGTTGTCCGTGACGTTGTCGACGATGATCTGGATGTCGAGGCCGTCGACGGCGATAGGCGTGGGCATGGCGGAGATCCGGGTGGCGGTGGGCAGGTGGCAAGGTAGCGGTCTGCCGCGCCCGCAGCCAGGGGGGCTGAGCAGGCGGCGCTTACGATCGTCCCGTCACGACGAGGGACGTACGCAATGGGCCAGAAGCAGATATTGTGCGTCTTATTCATATTGCGCTGCACACCAACCCGCCCAAGCAGAAGCGGACGTTTCCGATGATCGCCTGGCGCACAATATGTGCATCTCTGTCAATTGCTGCTATCGGCGGTTGCGTCCAGGAGAATACCATTCCATTTGGATGCAGCCTTTATACCGCCATCCCTCCCTGGAAGCCTGCTTTGGTGCGCAGTTCGGATCGCGTATCTTATGCGCGTTCGTTGATTCGCTGAGCTTGATCTATGGAAACGCTGACGAAGATCGATGTTGCTCGGCGGCAGCTGGTGACAGCCATCCGCCTACTGTTCGACGATCGCGATCCGGTCTCGGTCTATTCCCTGGCCACAAACGCCCAAGAGATCCTTTCGACTCTCTGCGAGCGGCGCGGGGTACTTTCCTTGCGCGGGAATATTGCCGCTCCAACGGGCATGAACAGCGATCGAATCCAGACACAACTAATCAATCCGGCGCGGAACTTCTTCAAGCATGCCGATCGAGATCCAGATTCCGTCTGGCGCGATTTCACCGACACTGATTGTGATCATATCTTGCTGATTCCGAGCATCGACTTCGTTATGTTGGAACGGAAATCGCCAATCGAGGCGCAAGTGTTTGTCACTTGGTACGCAGCTCTATACCCGGACAAAATTCCGCAAAACACCGATTGGAGTGACGCGGCGGCGAGACATTTTTCGGGTATCCGCGCCGCACATCGCAGTGACCAGAAGCGGGCCGCATCTGCGATTATCGCTACCGCACTCAAGAATCCTGCCCTGATGGCGCACCCTGAGACTGTTCCGAGTGAGGTTCGGCGGTGGTCATAGTTCGCACCGCAATCATTACGACGGGGGCAACAGGTGGTCGGTAATCGTACTTCTGGCCGTCAGCGAATTCGATGGTGCCTGCCCAATCGGCGATCATCTGATCCAGTCCCCGCGCACGTTGCGCCAAATTGTCGAGATCAATGCTATGTGAACCGACACTTAACTCGAGTGAGCGGACGAACCGCATCTCTTGTCTGTCGAACACGAGGCCCGGCACGCTCGCTCGAAGGTGCAGAGTACCGGTGCAGAGCGAGAACTGCGTCAGGCGATCGGCTGCACTGACCCATGAAATCGAGCCCCACAACGGCTGCGCTTGACCAGTGATCCTGGTGACTTCGTTGTTGATGTGCTGGACATAGTGACGGAGCGGCTCAACGGCACTCGTGCCGTCCTTGAAGACGCGGATTGCGGGCTCGTTCTTCGATAGCGTCGGTGTGCGCTCGATCAGGAGCCGGATGCGCTGCGTGGCGTCGATCATCATCCATGTGTCGGCCACAACCTGCATAACGGCGCTGGAAGATGCTCCTGACTGCCAATCGGCCTCGAAGGAGTTCAGGGCAGATCGAACTCGGGCATGACAAGAAAGAATGATGGCGAACGAATAGCGCAACCCATCAAGGCACAGCAGCAGCTGCTGGACGCGGTTCGGATCGACTTCTTTGCGGCGCTCGGTCATGCAGAATAGCTAGCAGATTCGACACTATGCAACGCATCCGCTTCCCGAGGTATTGCTACCCCAACGCGGCACGCGATCTTGCGTGTGCACCAGTAATCGCACTATGTCTTCTAAAGTCTGCGGCGCCGCCGGCCGTGCACGTCGCAATGCTGCACCTGCTCACGACCGCAACGGCTCAACGCCGACCGTCCAAGGCCCTCTCCGCACTTTCGGTTTTCATACCGGGGAGCTTCGCCGGGCACGCCCACTTACCCCCGCTCCCACCTCGCCTCGGCCGCTCCGTCACTCTCGCGCGCGTCGACCCAGTCGCCGCTGCCGTCGAGGAAGGTCTCCTTCTTCCAGAAGGGGGCGCGGGTCTTCAGGTAGTCCATCAGGAATTCGGCGGCTTCGAAGGCGGCTTGGCGGTGCGCGGAGGCCGTGACGACGAGGACGATGTTGTCGCCGGGCTTCAGTGCGCCGATGCGGTGCACGATCAGCGACGCCTCGATCGGCCAGCGGCGCCGCGCGTCCGCCTCGATGCGGGCGAGCTCGCTTTCGGTCATGCCTGGGTAGTGCTCGAGCGTCATCGAGGCGAGCGGGCGGCCCTTGACGGTGCCGCGCACGACGCCCGTGAAGGTGACGATTGCGCCGAGATCGGTGCGACCCGCGGTCAAGCGTGCGACCTCGGCGCCGACGTCGAAATCGTCCTCACCAACCCGGATCATGGCATCACTCGCCCTTGGCGCGCTCCTCGCGCTTTGCTTTGAGGCGCTGATCGACATAGGCGCCGACGACCTCGGCCAGCTCTTCCGTCTTGCTCTCGAAGAAGTGGTTGGCGCCCGGCACCACCTCGTGGGTGATCTTGATGCCCTTCTGCGTCTTCGTCTTGGCGGCGAGTTCGGCGACGGCGGCGGTCGGCACCACGCGATCCTTGTCGCCGTTGACCAGGATGCCCGACGAGGGGCAAGGCGCCAAGAACGTGAAGTCGTATAGGTTCGCCGGCGGGCCGACGCAGACGAAGCCGTCGACCTCGGGCCGGCGCATGAGGAGCTGCATGGCGATCCAGGTACCGAACGAGACGCCTGCGATCCAGGTGCCGCCAGCATCCTGGTTCTGGAGCTGCAGCCAATCGAGCGCGGAGGCCGCGTCGGCAAGCTCGCCTGGGCCGTTGTCGAAGTAGCCTTGGCTCCGCCCGACACCGCGGAAATTGAAGCGCAGCACCGAGAAGCCACGGTTAACGAAGGCGTAGTAGAGGCTGTAGACGATCGGGTTGTTCATCGTCCCGCCGAACTCGGGATGCGGGTGGAGGATCAGCGCCACCGGGGCCCGCGGGCGGCCGTCGTGGTGATAACGGGCCTCGATGCGGCCCGCCGGGCCATTGATGATCAGTTCGGGCATGGTGCGCTCCACCTCGACTTCGCTTGCATATGTAGGCGCCCGATGGTTCTGCCAAGCCGGCAGACCGGGCACAGTTTATACTTGACGGCGACGCTCGGAATTTCCATATATCCGGCAAGTTTAGAATAGTTCGAACCTCAGGGTAGCGGCACCGGCATCGTCGATGCCCGCACGTCACCCAAAGGTTCGGACGTAGGCCTCCGCTCGGGGCGAGGGTCGCGAGCAGTTTTCGACGGGTGGTCGGTCCGGCCACGCGCGGCGGTCGCACCTCGTTGCCGAGGCTTTGGCGGCGGCTATTAGCACATTGGCGCGGCAGCGGCGTATCGAAACGTCGCGCGGGCGAAGGTGTCGCGTTGATCGGCCGGGGCGGCGCGTCTGTGTGGAGCTCGGTGGCGTGGAACTGAATACCAAAGGCCGGTACGCGGTGACGGCGCTCGCCGATCTCGCCAGGCATGCGGGCGAGGAGGCGGTGCCGCTGTCGGTGATCGCCACGCGCCAGGGCCTCTCCCTCGCCTATCTCGAGCAGCTCTTCCTGAAGCTCCGCCGCGCAGGCCTTGTCGAGAGCGCCCGTGGCAGGACCGGCGGCTATAAGCTCTGCCGCCCCGCCGAGAGCATCTCGGTCGCCGAGATCATGCTCGCCGTGGAGGAGGGCGTGCGAATGACCCGCTGCCGCGGCGACGATAGCGCGCCATGCCAGGCGGGCGAGCGCTGCCTCACGCACGATCTGTGGGATGCGCTCGGCGCCGAGATCGCCCGCTTCCTCGATCGCGTGACACTGGCCGAAGTCATCGACGGCTCGCTCGGCGAGCGACGCCGCGCATCGCGCGCATCAGGAAACGCGGCCTCGACAGGCCCGCGGGGAGCGCCGGCGAATGGCTGACGCGCGCGCCTATCTCGATTGGAATGCGTCGGCACCGCTCAGGCCCGAGGCGCGGTCCGCCATGCTCGCGGCGCTCGATTTCTGCGGCAATCCCTCATCGGTCCATGCAGAGGGTCGCGCCGCGCGCGCAATCGTCGAGACGTCGCGGGAGCAGGTCGCAGCGCTTGTGAATGCCCGGCCGAGCGAGGTCGTGTTCACGAGCGGCGCCAGCGAGGCGAACGCAACGGTGCTCGCCGCGCCGTGCCGGCATGTGATCGCCTCGCGGCTCGAGCATCCTTCGATCGCCGTGCCGGCGGCGCAGTCGGCCGATTTTGTCGAGCTGCGCGCGGGTTCGGAGGGCATCGTTGCGGCCGAAGCCATCGCCGATCTCGTGCTTCGCACGACGCGGATTGCGCCCGAGCTGTCGCTCGTCACCCTGCAGCTCGCCAATGGCGAGACGGGCGTCGTGCAGCCTGTTGCCGAGCTTGGGGCGTTCTGCCACGGCCACGGCATTCATCTCCACTGCGATGCGACACAGGCCGCGGGACGCATGGTCGTCGACTGCGAGGCGCTCTCGGTTTCGACACTTGCGCTCTCGGCGCACAAGATCGGCGGACCCAAGGGCGTCGGAGCACTGGTCATCCGCGAGGGCTGCACGGTGCCGGCACTCATCACGGGGGGTGGCCAGGAGCGTCGCCGCCGCTCCGGTACGGAGAATGTCGCAGGAATCGCCGGCTTCGGTGCCGCCGCCGCTGCCGCGCGCGCCGATCTCGCGGACGGCGCCTCGGCGCGCGTTGAAATTGTGCGAGACCGCATCGAGCGCGGGCTGAGAGCCATCACTCCTGACCTCGTCGTGATCGGCGAAGGCGCGCCGCGCCTCGCCAACACGTCGTGTGTCGCTTTGGCCGGGTCACGCTCGGAAACGCTGGTGATCCGTCTCGATCTCGCTGGCGTCGCGATCAGCGCCGGAGCAGCGTGCTCGTCGGGAAAGGTCGGCCGGAGCGCCACACTCGAGGCCATGGGGCTTTCGCCCGAGGTCGCCGGGAGCGCGATCAGGATCAGCATCGGCGCGGCCACGAGTGATCGGGAGATCGACCTCCTGATGCACGCGTGGTCGGCCATTCACGCAACATCGGGTGTTGAGGCGAGGCCGCGGCGCATGCACGCCGACCTCTCGCCGGAACCGCGCCCCTTCGCAGTCGGAGAGCATTAGGCCATGGCCGCAGTTCAGCAGACGATCGACCAGGTGAAGGCCCTCGACGTCGACAAGTACAAGTACGGCTTCGAGACCAAGATCGAGAGCGTGCTCGCCCCGAAGGGCCTCAACGCTGATATTGTACGCTACATCTCGGAGAAGAAGGGCGAGCCCGAGTGGATGCTCGCCTGGCGGCTCGAGGCGTTTCGGCGCTGGCAGGCCATGACCGAGCCGACATGGGCCAAGGTCAGCTACCCGAAAATCGACTTCCAGGACCTGCACTACTATGCAGCACCCCGCTCGACCGAAGGGCCGAAGTCGCTCGACGAGGTCGATCCGGAGATTCTGAAGACCTACGCGAAGCTCGGCATTCCGCTCAAGGAGCAGGAGCTTCTCGCGGGCGTGAGAAAGCCCGGCGAACCGAGCCACATCGACGATGCCGAGGGCTTTGCCAGCATGGCCGGCAAGGTCGCGGTCGACGCGGTGTTCGACAGCGTCTCGGTGGTGACGACCTTCAAGAAGGAGCTCGCCAAGGCGGGCGTGATCTTCTGCTCGATCTCGGAGGCGCTGCGCGAGCATCCCGAGCTCGTCCGCAAGTACCTCGGCTCCGTGGTGCCGACCACCGACAACTACTATGCCACCCTCAACTCGGCCGTGTTCTCGGACGGCTCGTTCGTCTACGTGCCGAAGGGCGTGCGCTGCCCGATGGAGCTTTCGACATACTTCCGCATCAACGAGAAGAAGACGGGCCAGTTCGAGCGGACGCTGATCATCGCCGACAAGGGCTCCTACGTCTCCTACCTCGAAGGCTGCACCGCGCCGATGCGCGACGAGCACCAGCTGCATGCGGCGGTTGTCGAGCTCGTCGCCCTCGACGATGCCGAGATCAAGTACTCGACCGTGCAGAACTGGTACCCCGGCGACAAGGACGGCAAGGGTGGCATCTTCAATTTCGTGACGAAGCGCGGCGACTGCCGCGGCCGCAACTCCAAGATCAGCTGGACGCAGGTCGAGACCGGCTCCGCGATCACCTGG
>DAORNH010000003.1:15493-21923 GCA_035440865.1 Hyphomicrobiaceae bacterium
TCTACTCGATCGCCGTATCGAATGGCCGTCAGCAAGTCGACAGCGGCACGAAGATGATCCATCTCGGGCGGAATACGTCGAGCCGCATCATCTCGAAAGGCATCGCTGCCGGCCACTCGCAGAACACCTACCGTGGCCTCGTCTCGGCCCATCGGCGCGCAACGGGCGCCCGCAACTTCACCAATTGTGACAGCCTCTTGATCGGCGGAAAGTGCGGGGCGCACACGGTGCCCTACATTGAGGCCAAGAACGCCTCGGCCCACTTCGAGCACGAGGCGACCACCTCGAAGATCTCGGACGACACGCTCTTCTATTGCATGCAGCGTGGCCTCGGTGAGGAGGAGGCCGTCGCGCTCGTGGTGAACGGCTTCGTGCGCGATGTCCTCCAGCAGCTGCCGATGGAGTTCATGGCGGAGACGCAAAAGCTGATCGGGATCAGCCTCGAAGGCAGTGTCGGCTGATGCAGTTAAGCAACAATCCCGGTCAGGTCGAGCTTTGGCTCGATCATCCGGCTAGACTGCGGCGAGGTGCGACAATGTGTGCAAATTGGACTGGGCAACGGCCAATCCAGTCGCTAGGATCGCCCGACTTTAGTCGAAGTGTGCGCCCGGGAACGGTCAGAGCATAAGTGCCGTCGGGGCGAGACGAGTGTTGAGTACGTGGTTGGAAGCGCAGTTGTTCTCTACCGAGGTGCACACGGCACCGCGGATCAATCGAAGGAGTTGGGCGTCATGACGGATGCGGCGGGTATG
Organism: Hyphomicrobiaceae bacterium; assembly: GCA_035440865.1. Classification (GTDB taxonomy): domain Bacteria; phylum Pseudomonadota; class Alphaproteobacteria; order Rhizobiales; family Hyphomicrobiaceae; genus DAORNH01. The sequence goes on from DAORNH010000003.1 coordinate 16,246, forward strand.
GGTGAGCTCATTGCGACGGCGAAGCTCGTCAGGCAGATCGGCGAGGATGAGTGCCGGCGCCGGAATGCGCTCTCACGGACCGTTCCCGGCTTTACGCTGAAACCCGGCCAGATCGGCAACGTTCTCGAGAAATTCGGCGAGGGCGAGGCGTTTCTCGTCGAGTTCGGACCGAAGGCCAACAGTTGCGACTGGCTCGGTGTGCTCTACTCGAGCGAGCTTGAGCTCGTGTCTTCGGCGGATATCCCGGCCGCGCGCATCGTCAGGGCCGCCTGATCGCCGGCCGAGCGACCTCACGAAGGGAGCGTCCGACAGGTCCGCAGCCGCACCGGTTTCAGCGTGAGGGCACGTTGAAACTGGAGCGGATGCTGATCCGGAGGGCTGTTGCGTGGAGCATTGCCTGGCTTTCGATGGCAGCCTGTCAATCGAGGCGGCAGAGGCATCGGCCGGATCTCGGCAGATCCTGCCGGGGTTGCGGCGGCGCCTGCTGGCCGGCATGTCAGCGTTCAGCTGCGGAGTTGGGCCGAGGCGGTGCCGCGACGATCTTGTATGCCGACTTGATGCGCCGACTTGGAATGAGCCGGACGACGCGAGCGGTGAGCCAAGTCGGCTGCCTGCTCGTATTACTGGGCGAAAGCCGCAACGGCGAGAGCACACGGTCCAATGCCGCAAGCTAGGCGGCGAGGACTGCTGCTCATGCTCGAGCGTATTGCGCTCGAAGGCGCGAGCCTGCCGAGTGGCCACGCACGACGTCAGCGCGCGAAGTGCGCGAACAGCTGGACGGATCACCGAGCGCGCGCCGTCGCGCCCGGCATGGAATGAGGAGCATGTGCCGCCGTGCGGCCCGTGCGAGAAAGATTCGGGAGCAGGTGAATATGCTTGAGATCAAAGACCTCCACGTCCGTATTGCCGAGGAGGACGTCGAAATCCTTAAAGGCGTCACACTCACCGTCCCGAAGGGCGAGGTGCACGCGATCATGGGGCCGAACGGCTCGGGGAAGTCGACGCTCGCCTATGTGCTGGCCGGCCGCGAAGACTACGAGATCGTCAGCGGCGACATCCTCTGGCAAGGAGAGTCTCTCATCGGCATGGCGCCGGACGAGCGAGCCGCAAGGGGCGTCTTCCTCGCCTTCCAATACCCCTTCGAGCTGCCAGGCGTCGCGACGATGACGTTCCTGCGTACCGCCGTGAACGCAGTCCGCAAGAAGCGCGGCACGAAGGAACTGACGACACCCGAGTTCATGAAGCTCGTGAAGGCTCGGGCAGCGGAACTCGGCATCTCCGACGACATGCTGAAGCGCCCGTTGAACGTCGGCTTTTCCGGCGGCGAGAAGAAGCGGATGGAAGTGCTGCAGATGCTGATGCTCGAACCGTCGCTCGCGGTTCTCGACGAAACCGATTCCGGCCTCGACATCGATGCTATCCGGATCGTCTCGGAAGGCGCCAACAAGCTCCGCTCCAAGGACCGCGCGCAGCTGGTGATCACACACTACCAGCGCCTGCTGAACTACATCGTCCCCGATCGCGTCCACGTGCTCGCCGAGGGCCGCATCCAGAAGTCCGGCGGCAAGGAGCTGGCACTCGAGCTCGAGAAGTCGGGCTACGCCGGCTTCAGGAGCAAGGCGGCATAAGCGCGGCGACGCCCATGGTCCAATGAGGCCCGCTGCTCGCGCAGGGATGCCCATCCGCTGGTGCGCCCGCAGTTGGCACGGGTGCGAAGCAGGGCTCGGGGCCGGCCTGTCGGATCATCATTGCGAGAAATACCGAGACGACCATCATGACGACGACCGAGAAGACAATGGCCGAGATGGCGCTCGCCGCCGAATTTGACCGCATCATCGACCGGCTGCCGGGCGAGGGGCTGCGCGATGAGCGCCGCGCGGCCATGGCGCGCCTTGCGGCGTCAGGTCTTCCGCATCGCCGGATCGAGGAATGGAAGTACACCGATTTACGCGCCGGGTTGAAGGAGGTGTTCGCCGCGGCCGATGGCGCCAACGGCGTGACCGCAGCTGACGTCGCCGCAGCCCTCGGCCCGCTCGGGACGCTCGAGGCGCACCGCCTGGTGTTCGTGGACGGCATCTATGCCCCCGCACTCTCGCCGCTCGATGCTCTCGGCACGGACGCAATTGCGGTCAAGGTCGCGGCAGCAAGCCAGACGTTCGTGCCGACCGCCAAACCGATCTCCGAAGGCGCCCGCGGCGATGCTCTGCAGGCGCTCAATGAGGCGTTTGCGAGCGACGGCGCCATCATTTCGGTTCAGGACGACGCAAGCACATCTGCGCGCGATGCCAAAGTGCGCAGTGGATCGCCGGCGAAGCCGATCATGATCGTGTCGCTCAGCACGGCGCGGGCACCGCTTCGCGTCACCACACGGCATCGCATCGAGATCGATGCCGGAATGACGGCGACCGTGATCGAGGTCTACGGCCGCATCGGGTCTTCTGCGATCCAGACCAGTGCCGGCTCGATCGTCCGGATCGGCAAGGGCGCGAAGCTGCATCATCACAAGTTCGCACTCGAAGGCTCCAGGGGCGCCCATCTCTCGAGCTCGGATGTCGAGATCGGAGCGGGGGCGACCTACCGCGCTTTCCATCTGACACCCGGATCGGGCCTCGCGCGCACCAATGTGTTTGCAACCTTCGCGGGGCCGGACGCCAGGCTCGACATCTCGGGCGCTTTCCTCGGCGCCGGCGCGGATCATGTCGATACGACGCTCGTCATCGACCACGCCGTGCCCGGCTGCGAAAGCCGCGAACTCTTCAAGGGCATCCTCGCAGGCGATGCGAAGGGTGTCTTCCAGGGCAAGGTGATCGTGCGGCCCGACGCGCAGAAGACCGACGGCAAGCAAATGGCGCAAGCTCTCATGCTTTCGCCCACGGCCGAGTTCGACAGCAAGCCCGAGCTCGAGATCTACGCCGACGACGTGATTTGCGGGCACGGTTCCACGACTGCCGAACTCGATGCGGAACTGATGTTCTACTGCCGCTCCCGCGGCATCCCCGAGGCCGAGGCGCGCACGCTGCTCATCGACAGCTTCATCGGCGAGGCGCTTGCTAAGGTCGAAGATGGCGAGCTGCGCGAGGCCTGTTTGGAGATCGTCGCCGGCTGGCTGAAGACGAACCTCTGAGCCTCATTCTCCCCAGCTCCGGCCATCCCGAGCATTCCGAGACCACGGTAGAGACCATGAGCACGCCAGCAACACCTGATCGCGCGATCCGCACCGGCGGCAGCGGCGCCTTCGATGTCGAGCGCATCCGCGCCGACTTCCCGATCCTCTTCCGCGAGGTCTACGGGAAGCCCCTCGTCTACCTCGACAACGCGGCAAGCGCGCAGAAGCCGCGCTCCGTGCTCGACGCCATGGACCACGCCTACAAGTTCGAATACGCGAACGTTCACCGCGGCCTGCACTACCTCTCGAACACCGCGACGTCGCGCTTCGAGGAAGCACGCGCCATCACACGCCGCTTCCTCAACGCGCGCTACGAGGAGGAGATCGTCTTCACCGGCAACGCGACGGACGCGATCAACCTCGTCGCCTCGAGCGTCGGTCTCAGCCTCGCGGAGGGCGACGAGATCATCGTCTCCATCATGGAGCACCACTCGAATATCGTGCCGTGGCATTTCTTGCGCGAGCGCAAGGGCTGCGTCCTCAAGTGGGCGCAGGTCTCGGACAGCGGCGAGTTCCTGCTCGACGAGTTTGCCCGGCTGATCACTCCGAAGACCAAGATCGTGGCGCTCACCCAAATGTCCAACGTGCTCGGCACGGTGACCCCTGTGAAGGAGATCGTGCGGCTTGCCCATGAGAAAGGCGTTCGCGTCCTCATCGACGGCTCGCAGGCGGCCGTGCACATGCCCGTCGACGTGCAGGACCTCGACTGCGACTTCTACGTCTTCACGGGCCACAAGGTGTATGGACCGTCGGGCATCGGCGTGCTCTACGGCAAGAAGGCGATCCTGGACAGCCTGCCGCCCTATCGTGGCGGCGGCGAGATGATCGAGGCCGTGCACGTCGACAAGATCACCTATGGCAAGAGCCCGCACCGCTTTGAGGCAGGAACACCAGCGATCGTTCCAGCGATCGGCCTCGGCGCCGCGCTCAATTACATGATGCAGGTCGGCCGGGATCGCATCGCGGCACATGAGGCGGACCTCGGCGCGTATGCGCATGCCCGCCTCGGCGAGCTCAACTGGCTGAAAATCCATGGCCGGGCCAAGGGCAAGGGCGCCATCGTCGCCTTCTCGATCGACGGCATGCACCCGCACGACATCTCGACGATCATCGATCGCTCGGGTGTCGCGGTCCGGGCCGGTCACCATTGCGCGCAGCCGCTGATGGAGCGTCTCGGCGTCACGGCGACCTGCCGCGCCTCGTTCGCCATGTATAATACGCGCGCCGAGGTCGATGCGCTCGCCAATGCCCTGATCAAGGCACACGATTTCTTCGCTTGAGACGGCGGCCGGTGTATGATGCTGCCGTCCGACCAGGACACGTCATGAAGGAAGGGCGCTCAGCCCATGGATGGCAAGCCGATGGAGAGCAAGACGATCGAGCGCGCGTCGACCGAGCGCGACGTGCTGAGCGTCGACGCGGGTGACGCGGCGGTGGACGGCGCGCCGCGTCTGACGCCGCCGACGGTTGCTGAGGGCGGCACGCCGGTCGCAGGCTCGACGCTCTCCCAGGAGGAGCTCGAGCAGATGACGGCGGACATCGTTGCCGCCCTCAAGACCGTCTACGACCCCGAGATCCCCTCGGACATCTACGAGCTCGGGCTCATCTACAAGATCGATATCGGCGATAACCGTGACGTTGCCGTCGAAATGACGCTGACGGCGCCCGGCTGCCCGGTCGCGGGCGAGATGCCGAAGTGGGTGGAGAACGCGGTCAACACCGTGCCGGGCGTCAACAACACCACAGTGACGCTGACCTTCGACCCGCCCTGGGACCAGAGCCGCATGTCGGACGAGGCGCGGCTTGCCCTCAACATGTTCTGAGCCGGGCCGCCGCGCAGCTCCGCTGCGCGATGCAGTCATTTGCGAGTGAGACATGCCCGAGACCTCTCGCGCCGAGGCCCGCATCGTCGAGGAGGTGGCGCTTGCCCGCTCGATCGTGACCTATCACGGGGATGCAGCGAAGACCGCGGCCATGGACCACCTCTACAGCCGGTTCGTGAAGCCGGGCGACCTCGCCTTCGACATCGGCGCCCATGTCGGCGACCGGACGGCATCGTTCCTCCGACTCGGCGCGCGCGTCGTCGCCCTCGAGCCGCAAGGGGGGCCTGCAGCCGTGCTCGCCTGTTCGGCGACGACCAGCGCGTGACGCTCATCAACGCTGCTTGCGCTGCCACGGTCGGCAGGGTGACCTTCCGCATCAACTCTGCCAATCCGACCGTGTCGACGGCCTCGCGCGAGTTCGTCAGCGCGGCGGACGGGGCCGGCGGCTGGGAAGGCCAGGTCTGGGATCGTGAGGTCGAAGTTCCGGCAACGACCCTCGACGAACTCATCGCCCGCCATGGCACGCCCGCGTTCACGAAGATCGATGTCGAAGGCTTCGAGGCCTCCGTGCTCGCCGGTCTGACGCGGGCGCTGCCGGCGCTATCTTTCGAGTTCACGACCATCCAACGCGACGTGGCGCTCGCCTGCCTCAATCGTCTCGCCGCACTCGGCGCCTATCGCTTCGACAT
>DAORNH010000003.1:21933-28426 GCA_035440865.1 Hyphomicrobiaceae bacterium
GCCCTCGGCGAGAGCCAGTCCATGACGTTCGGCCGGCCGGTCTCGCGCGACGCCATGGCGGCCCACATCCGCGATCTTCCGCACGCGGCGAACTCGGGCGATGTCTACGCGATCCTGGAGCGGTGAGCGGCGGCTCGCCTTGACCCTTGCGGCCGGGCTCCCCTACGGTCACGCCCAAACCAGTCAGCCACAGCACGAGTTCGGAGGAGCGCCCATGGCCCGCGAGTACCTGAAGAAGGCTGCCGTCAGCAAGGCGATGCGAAAAGCCGAGGTGGAGGAGACCGTGCGGCGCATGCTCGCCGACATCGAGGTCAACCGCGATGATGCGGTCAGGAAATACGCGCGCGAACTCGACAAGTGGACGGCGGACTTTCGCGTCACGAAGGCAGAGGTCGAGGCAAAGTCGAAGTCGCTCTCAAAGGTATTCAAGGAAGACTTCGCGCTCTGCCACAAAAACGTGACGGAGTTCGCCAAACGCCAGAAGGACAGCATGCGACCTTTCGAGAGCGAGCTCACGCCCGGCATCATGCTCGGCCAGAAGCTGATCCCGGTCTCCTCTGTCGGCTGCTACATTCCGGGCGGCAAATATCCGCTCATTTCCGCGGCAATCATGAGCGTCGGTACGGCAAAGGTCGCGGGCGTCGGGCGCATCGTCGCGTGTGCGCCGCCACGCGGTCCGGATGGCATCTATCCCCAGACGCTCTATGCGTTGCACTACTCGGGAGCCGACGAGATCTACTGCCTCGGCGGCGTGCAGGCGATGGCGTCAATGGCCCACGGCTGCGTCGGCATGCCGAAGGCGGACATGATCACCGGTCCCGGCAATGCCTTCGTCGCGGAGGCCAAGCGGCAGCTCTTCGGCGTCTGCGGCATCGATCTCCTCGCCGGGCCGACAGAAGTCGCCGTGATCGCCGACGAGGGGGCCGATCCCGCGCTCGTTGCGACCGATCTCCTCGGTCAGGCCGAGCATGGGCCCGACAGCCCGGCATGGCTCATCACGACCTCGCGGGCGCTCGGCGAGGCCGTAGCGAATGAGATCGCCAAGCAGCTGCCGTCACTGCCGACACGCGCCAACGCGGAAGCCGCTTGGCGCGACCATGGCGAAGTCGTCGTCGTAGACTCCGATGACGAGGCGATCGCCGTTTCTGACGAATACGCACCCGAGCACCTCGAGCTGCAGACGCGGCGCGACGACTACTATCTCGAACGCCTCAAGAACTACGGCTCGCTGTTCGTCGGCGAGGAATCGACCGTCGCCTACGGCGACAAGGGCGTCGGCACCAACCACACGCTACCGACCGAGGGCGCCGGCCGCTACACAGGCGGCCTGTGGGTTGGCAAGTTCATCAAGACCGTCACCTACCAGCGCCTGACGCGCCGTGCGTCTCGCGAGATCGCCCCCGCCATGAGCCGCATCTGCCGCGAGGAGGGCATGATCGCCCACGCGATCACGGGCGACGTTCGCGTCAAGCGGTTCCAAGGCGCGAACTGACGATCGCGGGCGCCAAGGCGGCCCGCCACCGGAGTCGCCAGGCCGAAGCTTGCGCTTGGCGACCCCACCCCGGTCTCTTGCACCAACAGCTTGTCGTATGCCCTCATCGATGGGCTCCTCCACCACAACCAGCGTCAGATAAGCGCCCTTCAGATCGCGCAAATGGAAATATCAGTTTCTCCAAATATGGAATTGCGGGTTCGACTGTGGTGGCTCAAGACCGGCGAGATGTCCGGTTCTTCGGTGCCGTTTGCCTACAAGGGATCTGGGAAGTCCAAATTGCAGTTCATCGATATCTCCATGATATCGCATGGTAATTTGATTTTCATCACCCCCAGATGGCAAAGTGCGAATACACAAGTGCTCCAGATCCACTCCTCAAGTCTGATTTAAGTCAGTGCCACTCGGAAGATCCCATTTGCAATCTATGGTGGCTGCTTCGGCGGAAAAGACAATTTACGGATGCATCGTTCTGCTTTTGTTGAGCAATCCAGATTTGCTCGGAAGGCGAAAATGGCATAATCTGCCCGAGGTCAAGCATCCTGGGCATCCACGTGGCGACAAGAGCAGAATGGCAAAATGATTTGGACCCATTGGGACCGCTGGGGGGCGGGGGTGATACTCAGCTCAACCGCTTGTGCAGTCTCATCGCACGGCTGTGCCGGGCGCCCTCGTGCGCGATCGTCGGTTCGAGGGGATCGCGCGACTGGCTTATTGCGAGCTTTGGCCTCCATCATGCACTCGGTCGGTCGATGCCGAGCCTCATCAACAAGTTCGATTTGTCGTCCAGTGTGCGCTATATAAAGAATGTAGGCCAACACAAGGCGCTCATGGAGCATCCTCTGCTGCTGGCTTCTCCGCTCGCACGCTCAGTACTCGTCATCGAGATTCCAGCCGTGCCATTTGGCGCACATGCGGCGATGATCATCATCGATCCGTCGTCCACCATGAACTCCCAGCTGATCAACGACCTGCACGAGGGGGCCGCCCTTGCGAGCGAGTTGTTCCACCGAGCCGACAATGCGGTCCCAAGCAGCCTGCGTCCGCCGGGCCTTGCCGAGGGCGTCCCCGAGGGTGCCGTCACGGAGTTCCTGCTGGAGACCCTAAAGACTACGCGCTCTCTCAAGAGCAGGAGAAAAACATCCTATCTAACGTTGAGAACGTGGCAAACAAGCATTAAGAAATTCCAGATTTCCGCAATAAAATCATTGAAAAAACAACCCTCTCCGGAATTCGTATCCGCGATAGCCTCCGAGTTCATCAATGCGTCTCAAATGCTCGTCGGCACCAAGGGGATCGACACCGTCGTGCCGATGCCTTGTGGCCACTCGCGATCGGACGAGTGCCTGTCGGTGCGCATTGCTCGGCGTATCGCCGAAGCGTACCCCCTGACATTTCACATGGCGTTCAAGTCAGTGCATCGCAGCGGCTCGTCCCACCCTCGCCGGAACGTCGATCTGCCGGCCTTCAAGCTCGTGTCGCCACCGAGCGGCAATGTCCTGCTGGTCGACGACATTGCGACCACGGGGACGCATATCGAAAAGGCCAAGGAGATCCTCTTGAAGCAGGCGCGCAACGTTTTGGCCATTGCCTGGATCGGCTGAGCGGCACACACAGTCCTATCGGCTTATGGCGCTCGACGCGCCATCTCGTTCACCGGACAGGGATGTCTCGACGGTCGGCGACGCGGCCCTCGACCGTCAGGCGATAGATGATCGGCGCGCCGGTCGCGAGTTCGCGCTTGATGATCGCCTCGCCCGAAAGGCCTTCGAGGTGCATGATGAGGGCGCGCAGCGAGTTGCCATGCGCGGCGACGATGACGGATTTTCCGTCCTTCACGTCGGGCCAGATCCGCGCCATGTAGTACGGGAGCACGCGCTCGGCCGTGTCCTTGAGGCTTTCCCCACCCGGCGGCGGAATGTCGAAGGAGCGCCGCCAGATGTGCACCTGCTCCTCGCCCCAGCGCTTCCGCGCGTCGTCCTTGTTGAGGCCGGAGAGATCGCCGTAGTCGCGCTCGTTCAATGCCTGGTCGCGATGGGTGGGCAGGTCGCTCTGGCCAAGCTCGCGGAGGATGAGCGCAAGCGTATGCTGCGCGCGGAGCAGCGCGCTCGTATACGCGACGTCGAAGCGCAGCCCGAGATCCTTGAGCTTGCGTCCGGCCGCGGTCGCCTCCGCCACGCCCTTCTCAGTAAGATCGGGGTCTTTCCAGCCGGTGAACAGATTGAGCTTGTTCCAGGCGCTCTCGCCATGGCGGACAAGCACGAGTGAGTTGTTCATCTTACCCTCCGGCAGAGCTGCATCCTGCGGCAACTGCAGGCGCGCGCTGCAGAAATCAAGGCGCGAAAGGCCGCGGGCGCATGGCTGGGTCGCGGCAATTGCTGCGCCAGCACCGGGCGACCAACACTCACAATGCGTGCTAGCCTGCCGCTCCAACGAACCGGAGCCTGGGGGCCAGAATGACGCGCGAGCGCAAATCCTTCCTGTTCCTCAACGTCGGCCATTTCCTTGACCACCTCTTCACGCTGATCTTCGCCTCGGTCGCGGCGCTGGCACTCGTGAAGCAATGGGGCATCTCGTACGCCGAGCTGACCCTCTACGGCCTGCCTGGCTTCGTCGCGTTCGGAGCCTTCTCGCTCCCCGCCGGTTGGCTCGCTGACCGCTGGAGCCGGCATGGCATGATCGTCGTCTTCTTCATCGGCATCGGGGCGGCCTCGATCCTCGCCTCGTTCGCGCGGAGCCCGCTCGAGCTCTCGCTCGCCGTGTTCGTCGTCGGCATGTTCGCCGCGATCTATCACCCCGTCGGCCTCGCCATGGTGATCGAGCAGGCGAAGGCAAACGGCACTGGCATGATGCTCGGTATCAACGGCATCTGGGGCAATCTCGGCGTCGGCAGCGCGGCCCTCATCACGGGTGCCGTCATCGATTGGCTTGGCTGGCGTTGGGCGTTCGTCATTCCGGGCGTGCTGTCGATCCTGGTCGGGCTCGGCTACTGGCAACATGCCCGCGATGAGATCAAGGCCGCCAACGCTCGCGTGAGCCCCAAGGTGACGATCGCCTCGGCCAAGGCGGCGGCCAGCATGCCGAGCGATCATCGCCGCGCGCTCATCAGGCTCACGGCCATCATCTTCTTCACCACAGCCATCTCGTCGATCATCTTCCAGTCGACGACCTACGCGCTCCCCAAGGTCTTCGAGGAGCGTCTGCCGGAGCTAGCAGGCAGCGCCACCAAGGTCGGCTGGTTCGCCTTCGTCGTGTTCGCCATCGCCTCGGTTGCCCAGCTGATGGTCGGCAAGGCGCTCGACGTATACGGCCCGCGCCTCGTGTTCATGGTCGTCGCCGCCGTGCAGGTGACGTTTTTCTCGCTGATGCCGGGCTTGCGTGACCTTCCCGCATTGCTCGTCGCGCTCGGCTTCATGCTCGGCGCCTTCGGGCAGATCCCAATCAATGACTACATGATCGGCCGCATGGCGCGCTCGGAGCTGCGCGCGACCATCTATGGCGTGCGCTACTTCGTGAGCTTCATCGCGCTCGCAGCGACCTTGCTCCTCGTTGCCTGGGTGCACAAGAACTGGGGCTTTGACGTCCTCTTCCGCATCCTCGCCGGCACGGCCGCGCTGATCTTCCTCGCCGTCTCATTGCTACCGACGAGGCTGCCGGACGCGGACGCGGCACCGTTGCCGGCCACGGCCAAGGCGTGATCGCAAAAGGCCGTCTCGCCGCGGCCGCCGAATGCGTTACCACTCGCCCGTGAAGCCCGCGACATTGGCCGCGGTGATCTTCGGCATGGGGATCAGGCTCCGCTTCTCCTTCGGCATCTGCCCGGCAGCGAGTGCGAGCGCGATGTCGAGCGCCTGCCTGGCATCGGCAGCGGGCGACTGATCGACGGTGCCGTACATGAGGCCCGACCTGATCGCGGCGAGGCCGTTCTTGGTGCCGCCCGTGCCGACGACCTTCACATCACTGCGGCCGACCGCTTTGAACACCTCGGCCGCCGCCGCGCCAGAGTTGTCGTCCTGGGCAAAGAGCCCGACGAGCTTCGCGCCGTGTGCCGTCAGGAATGCCTGCGCCACGTCCTTCGCCTTCACCGGGTTCCAATCGGCGGTCTGCGCGCCGATGACGGCAATTTCGGACTTGAGCTCGGCCAAGCGATCCTTGAGACCTTTTGTGCGCAGGAGCGTCGTACTCTGTCCGGGCGAACCCTCGATGATGCCGATGCCACCCTTGCCAGCGAGAGCCTCGTGCAACAGCTCCGCCGCGAGCCGGCCCTGCACGTAGTCGTCCGGCCCAGAGTAACCCGCAAGCATCGCCTGGCCCGCCTCGGACGGCTCGTTGGAGACGGCAAGAATGGGAATGCCGACATCTTTGGCGCGCTTCAAGGCCGGCACCACCGCGTTGCCGTCGAGCGACGTGACAAGCAGTACCTTGACCTTGCGATTGACGAGTTGGGCGATGTCGCTCGACTGCTTGGCGATGTCGCCGTTCGCACTGAGCGTGACCAGTGTCACGCGCTTCGCCTTGGCCTCCGCCTCGAGAAGGCGCGTCACAGCAGCGATGTACGGCCAGCCGAGATTGGGCTGCGAGTGGCCGATCACGATCGGGGCCTGTGCGCGAGCAGGGCCAATCAGACCCGAGGCAAGCGTCGCGAGTGCCGCACCATTGACGGCGCGTCTGGTGGTGATCATGCAGTCTCTCCCGTGGCCCATGGCCTATTTCGCAGTTGAGGCGCGAGCAAGCATCCCGTCGGTGACCACCAGCGCGATCAGCATGCCCCCGATCGCCATGTGCTGGTAGTAGGCCGGAATGCCGAGATGATTGAGGACATTCACGAGCGTCGCGATGAACAGGAGACCCGCGGCGGCGCCAAGGATCGAACCTTCGCCGCCCTTCAGCGTCGCGCCACCAATGAGGGCAGCGGCCGCCGCCGTGAGCGGTGTGGCATCGCCGATGATCGGCGAGCCGGTGCCGAGGCGCGCCGCGAGAAACAGTCCCGCAAGCCCGGCG
>DAORNH010000003.1:28530-29400 GCA_035440865.1 Hyphomicrobiaceae bacterium
CCCCACGGCCGGCTCGACAAGCTCAGATGCAACAGCGTGAGCACGAGCACCATCAGTAGGAATGCGTAGGGGATCGGATCACCGCCGCCGAGCGCCAGGAAGCGCTCATCGAGGCCGACAACAGGTCGCGTCCCCGTGTAGGCGAGGAGCGCGCCGCGCAGCACCACCATCACGGCCAGAGTTGCGATAAACGGATTGATGTGCAGCCGCGTCACGAACGTTCCCGAGGTGACGCCGGCGAGCGCGCCGAGGCCGATCGCCCCTGCGAACGAGACCAGCAATCCATAAGGGAGGAGCACGACCGACGCGACGCCGCCGAGCGCCATGACGGCGCCGACAGACAAGTCAAAGCCCGCCGCTATCATTACGATCGTCATGCCGGCGACGATAAATCCGTCAACAGCGACGGATTCGAGCAGCACACGGATGTTGCCGATCGTCCAGAACCCGTCGATGAACCAGGCAAGCGCCAGCAGCGGTACAAGCGGCGGCTTGATGAAGAGCATGCGCAGCCATGGCCGCACGAGCAGGCTCATGTCGCACCCTCCCCGCGGCTCCGCGCGTAGAAGGCGACGGCGGCGACGAGCACGATGCCCTGCACCATGAGCTGGCTCGCGTGCTGGTAGTTCAGGATGGTCATCACGTTGGCGATGATCGAGACGATCAGTATCGCTGCGGCCGTATCGGCGGGGCGCCCGACGCCGCCCGCAAGGCTCGTCCCGCCGAGCACCGCGGCAGTCAGCGCGGGCAGCTCGTAACGCGCGATCGCCGTCGGATCGATGACGCCGACCATCGCCGCGATGATGACGCCAGCGAGCGCGGCGAGCGTGCCCGAGATCACGAATGTCGTGATGCCGACGCCAACGACCG
>DAORNH010000003.1:29423-40603 GCA_035440865.1 Hyphomicrobiaceae bacterium
CAATCACCGCCGACCGCGTAGATGTGGCGGCCGAGGACGGTGCTCGACATCATCACGGCGAACCCCGCGACCAGCACCGCGAACAGCATCACCGGCAGCGGGATGCCGAGCGGTCGCCAGAGCGCGAGCCCGGTGAAGACCGGGTGAATACTCTCGGCACGCACATGCTGGCCGCCGACGAGGGCCAGAACCGCACCGAGCAGCAGGAATTGCATGCCGACCGTGGCGACGATCGAGTTCGCGCCTAGCCGCGAGACCGCAATCCCGTTGAGGAGGCCGACCGTGGCGCCGATCAGCAGCGGCACCAAGACCGCGAGCATCACGCCGGCGGGCGTCGACGGCCCCATGAGCAGCGCCACTACGGCGGCCATCATCACCGTCGAGCCGGTCGAGAGATCGAACTCGCCGCCGATCAGCACGATCGTCATGCCGAGGGCGACGAGCCCCGTGATGACACCCTGCTGCAGCACGGCGACGATGTTGGCGGACGTCAGGAAGCGGTCGCTGACGAGCGCGGCGGCGGCGATCACGGCGACCAAGACGAGCCAGATCGGGGCGACGCCGGCGAGCCGCGTCGCAGTCGCTCGCAGTAGCGGCGCTGTTTCGGAGGCAGAACTCATCGCGCGGCCTCGGGTCGGATGCCTGAGCCCTCGCGCCGCCCGCGGATGATGAGGTCGACCACCTCGTCCTCGCTCGTTGCCTTGACGTCCAGAGTGCCGACGATCTCGCCGCTTTTCATGACGACGATGCGATCGGCGAGGCGCATCACGTCGCGGATGTCGTGGCTGATGAGCAGAATGCCGATGCCCTTCGTACGAAGCCGGGCAATCAGCGCGCCGACCTCGGCCGTCTCATGAGGTCCGAGCGCCGCCGTCGGCTCGTCCATCACGAGAAGCTTCACGTCGAAATGGATGGCCCGGGCGATGGCGATGGCCTGCCGCTGACCGCCCGACATCTGGCTCACGGGCCGCTCGATGTCGGTCATCTGCGGATTGAGCGAGAGGAGCGCCTGGCGTGCCTCTCCCGCCATGCGGCGCTTGTCGAGAAAGCCGAGCCGCGTCGTAAGCTCGCGTCCGAGGAAGAAGTTCGCCGGCCCGTCGAGGTTGTCGGCGAGCGCCAGTGTCTGGAAGATGGTCTCGATGCCATGACGGCGTGCGTCGTTCGGCGAGGCGAGCGCGATCTCCCGGCCGGCAACCTCGAGCCGCCCGCTGCTTGGCGCGAAAACGCCCGAAACGATCTGGACCAGCACGGACTTGCCGGCGCCATTGTGGCCGACGAGCGCCACGACCTCGCCTGCCGCCACGGCGAGATCGACGCCCCTGAGAGCCCTCACGCCGCCGAAGCTCTTCGTGATCCCGGTCAACCTGACGAGTGGATCGGGCCCCATACCGCTGCAATGCCCCCTGTCCGACACCCCCTCGCCATGGCAACAGGCGCGCCCGCGCAAGTCGGTAGCGCTCGGACCGCCCGATGCCTCCGGCGGCGCACCTTATCAGGACGCCCTTCCACAGCAAGATTGACCGACTATATTGGTCATCATGATGGGTCGCGGCAGGCCATCGCCCGTCAGGTCGATCTTGCAGCCACTGCGGCGAGCTGACGCGAGGCCGGCCATTGCCCTGCCGGAAAGATCAGGTCCTATTCAAGCCCGTCGTCCAAAGCCGGGTCGCCAGTCGAGTAGAGTTCGTCGTTCGGGATGAAGCGCGTCGGTCGCGCGTGCACTTCCACCCGGGGCCAAGCATGGAATTGCAGAGAGTTGCGTGCGCATCTCACGCCCGCGCGTCTCGTCGAAGGCAACAACACATCATGGCGGGAGTTCACCCGTGCGAGCCGCTACCACAACAGTCAGACCGCGCCTCAATCTGATGGCGCGCGCTGCTCGCCGCGCCGTCAGCGCAGTGGCTGCTGCGGCCGTCGCCTTGGCGCCGGTCATGGCCGAAGCGCAGATGATTCCGGAGGTGCGCGACACGGAGATCGAGCGGCTATTGCGCGAGTACGCTCAGCCGATCCTGCGCGCCGCCGGGCAGGAGAAGGGCCGCATCCGTGTGCGCATCGTACGCAGCGAGGTCTTCAATGCCTTCGTGATCGATGGACGGAGCATCTACGTCCATACGGGGCTCCTCGTTCAAGCCAAGAGCCCGAACCAGGTGATCGGCGTCCTCGCGCACGAGGTCGGTCACATTGCGAACGGACACCTCGCGGCATTGCGCGACCGCATCCAGCGCGACCAGACGAAGAGCCTGCTCATCAAGCTGCTCGGCATCGGCCTCCTCATCGCGGGCGGCACGAGCGGATCGGCCGGCACATCGAGCTCGGGTAGTGCCGTCCTCTCCGGCGGCGACGAGATCCTGCTCCGCTCGCTCCTCGCCGAGCGGCGCTCGCAGGAAAGCTCGGCCGACCAGTCGGGCCTCAAGTACCTTTTCGCCACCCGCCAGTCGGGCCGCGGCATGCTCGAGACCTTCGAATTCTTCGCGCAACAGGAGTACGTGTCCGACCAGTACAAGGACCCGTTCGTGCGCAGCCATCCGGTCGCAGCCGAGCGGCTCGCGCGGCTCCGAGACGCAGTCATGGCGAGCCCCTTCTATGGCGTGACCGACCCGCCGGCTCTTCAGCTCCGCCACGATCTCATGCGGGCGAAGATCTCGGGCTATCTCGAGCGCATGCAGATCGTATTCAACAAGTACCCGCGGACGGACACTTCGCTGCCGGCGCGCTACGCTCGGGCGATTGCGACGTTTCTCGGCAGCGGCCTCGATCCGGCGCTCCCTCTCGTCGACGAGCTCATTCGCGAGAAGCCGGACAACCCCTACTTCCTGGAGGTGAAGGGCGACTTCTACGCGCGGAGCGGGAAAGCGGCGCTCGCCGTCGAGCCGCTGCGACGGTCCCTCAAGCTTGCTGGTGACGCGCCGCTCATCCGCACGCGACTGGCCGAAGCGCTTCTCGCTCTGGAGGACCCAAGGTTCTACCCCGAGATCCTCGATCTCATGCGCAAGACGATCATCGAGGACCCGGATCCTCGGGCCTACCGGGCGTTCGCGCTCGTCAACTACAAGCTCGGTCGGCGTCCGCAGGCAGAGCTCGCCACGGCCGAGGCATATTTTTTGGAAGGTGACTTCAAGCAGGCGCAGACATTTGCCCGGCGCGCCCAGGCAGGACTTAGAAATGGCGAGAGCGATTGGCTTCGCGCCAACGAAATCGTGACCTTCAAGGCCGTAGCCGGCCAGTGAACAGCCCGCTAATGTGCCGCCACACATCGGCCGGACCGCAAACGGAGAAAATCATGAGCTCACCTGGATTTGGCAGCTTCTTCGACATGTTGACCTCGAAGAAGGGCGCCGCCCTCGCTGTCCCGGCCATCCTACTGTTCGGTGCGACGCTGGCCATCGGCCAGAAGAGCTTCGATGCTATGGCGCAGGACAAGGCTGCGCCACCCGCCGCGAGCGCCGCTGCGCCAGCAACGCCGGGTGCCCCGGCCGCACCTGCGGGCACTTCCAGCGCCGGCGTTGACCGCAAGGAGGTCGAGAAGATCATCCGCGAGTATCTGATCGCCAATCCGGAGGTCATGATCGAAGTCCAGACGGCCCTCGAGGCCAAAATGGAGAAGATCAAAGCGGAAAAAATGAAGACGATGCTCGGTCAGGTGGCTGGCCGGCTCTATCGGAGCCCGACCGCTGCTGTCGCCGGCAATCCGAGTGGCGACGTGACCATCGTTGAATTCTTCGACTATAACTGCGGATACTGCAAAGTCTCACTCGCAGCGGTGGCCAAGGTCATAGAAGGCGACCCGAAAGTCCGCGTCGTCTTCAAAGAAGTGACGTTCATCGGCCGCGAAACGTCAGCCGGCGCATCTCGGATCGCGCTGGCGGCCCGCAAGCAGGGCAAGTATTGGGAGGTGCATCGCGCCCTCCTCGAAAACAAGGGCGTCGTGAACGAGGCGCTCGCCCTCAAAGTCGCCGAGAAGTTCGGTCTCAACATGGACCAGTTGAAGCGTGATGCAGCGTCTGCGGAGATCAAGAAGGAGCTCGACGACGCCACGGCCCTTGCCGAATCGCTCGGCATCGATGGCACGCCCTTCTTCCTGGTTGGCGATCGCGTGATTTCGGGCGCCGGCGAGAGTCTCGCCAACTCCCTGCAATCTCTGGTGGCGGACGTGCGCAAGACCGGTTGCAAGGTGTGCTGAGCCGATGAGGACGAGGGGACCGTGCTGACCACGCGGCGTGGTCACCGGGGTCCCTCGCTCCATCCGCCTTTGACGGCGATCGAAGAAAGCTGCTAGAGGGCTCTCACGAGCCCTTTTGCATGTGCGCAGTCGAGTGAGTGCGCCGCAATAGAGCTGCGCCAGTCGTCATCGATTGTGCCTGGACGCCGGCCTCCCGTCGTTCGGGCGAAATTCCTGTTCAGAGCGTGTGCTGCCAAGGTTCACGTTGATGCGGACAAAACTGATGCCCAAGGACTCCAAGGACAAGGACGCGGCCGACAAGGGTCTCATTCGAGAGCTCGCCGAGTTGCTCGTCGAGACCGGTCTTTCCGAGATCGAGGTGGAGCGCGAGGGCCTGAAAATCCGCGTCGCGCGCTCGCTGACCGTGGCCGCAACGGTGCCCATGCCGATGATGCCGGCGCCCTTGCCCGGCACGGCAGCGTCCTCGGCGCCGCGTGGCGATGCTCTACCAGCAGCTGGCGCTCCTGCGGCGGCTGATCCAACGTCCCACCCCGGTTGCGTCAAGTCGCCCATGGTCGGGACCGCCTACCGCGCGCCTGAGCCCGGCGCCTCCCCTTTCGTCGACGTCGGCACCCGCGTCAACCAGGGGCAAACGCTCTTGATCATCGAAGCCATGAAGACGATGAACCACATCCCGGCGCCACGCTCGGGCACGGTGCGCGAGGTCTTCATCGAGAACGGCCAGCCGGTCGAGTACGGCGAGGCGTTGCTCATTATCGAATAGCCGTTCAGGCGCCGGCCGCACAGCCGCGTTGCCGCCGATCGCCCCCGACCTTCCGCTCGCGTCCAGGATCCCGATGTTCGACAAGGTGCTCATTGCCAACCGTGGCGAGATCGCGTTGCGTGTGCAGCGGGCCTGCAAGGAGCTTGGCATCAAGACAGTCGCCGTACACTCGACGGCCGATGCCGAGGCGATGCATGTGAGACTCGCCGACGAAAGTGTCTGCATCGGGCCGCCACAGGCCGCCGAGAGCTACCTCAACATTCCGCGCCTCCTCGCCGCCTGCGAGATTACCGGCGCCGACGCCATCCATCCCGGCTACGGCTTCCTCTCCGAGAACGCGCGCTTCGCCGAGATCCTCGAGGAGCACAACCTCACCTTCATCGGCCCGACGGCTGCGCATATCCGCACGATGGGCGACAAGATCGAGGCGAAGGTCACGGCGAAGCGCCTCGGCATTCCCTGCGTCCCGGGCTCGGACGGCGCCATCACCAACGAGATGCAGGCGCAGCGCGTCGCCCGCGAGATGGGCTTCCCTGTGCTGGTGAAGGCCGCGGCCGGCGGCGGTGGGCGGGGCATGAAAGTCGCCCGCTCGGCGGAGGAGCTCGATCTCGCCATCAAGACCGCGCGCGCGGAGGCCAAGGCCGCCTTCGGCGACGACAGCGTCTACCTCGAGAAGTACCTGACCCACCCACGCCACATCGAGGTGCAGGTGTTCGGTGACGGCAAGGGCAACGCGATCCATCTCGGCGAGCGGGACTGCTCGCTGCAGCGGCGCCACCAGAAGGTGTGGGAGGAGGCACCTTCGCCGGCCCTGAACTCCGAGAACCGCAAGAAAATCGGCCAGATCGTTTCCAAGGCCATGCAGAAGCTCGCATACCGGGGCGCCGGCACGATCGAGTTCCTCTACGAGGACGGCGAGTTCTATTTCATCGAGATGAACACGCGCCTGCAGGTCGAGCATCCGGTGACCGAGATGATCACCGGCCTCGATCTCGTGCTCGAGCAGATCCGCGTGGCATCCGGCGGCACACTCAGCGTCACGCAGGACGAGGTGACCTTCTCGGGCCACGCCATCGAATGCCGGATCTGTGCCGAGAACCCACGCACCTTCCGCCCGTCACCGGGCAAGATCACCTATTGGCATCCGCCGGGCGGTCTCGGGGTGCGCGTCGATTCGGGCGTCTACCAGGGCTACAAGATCCCACCCTACTATGACAGTCTCATCGGCAAGCTCATCGTGCACGGCAAGAACCGCAACGAGTGCCTGATGCGGCTCAAGCGGGCCTTGTCCGAGTTCGTCATCGACGGCATCGAGACCACGATCCCGCTGTTCATGGACCTCATTCAGCATCCCGACATCCAGAACGGCCTTTACGACATCCACTGGCTCGAGCGCTATCTCGCCGACAAGGCCTGAGTTCAGCTGACCTGCTTCAACGCATCCGCAGCCGCCATCTGCTCGAGTCGCGCGCGGACGACAGCGAATTCGTCGACGATCGTTACGGCTAAGGCCGAAGCGCGCACCTCATCTTTCGCATTCGAAGCGCCCTCGAGATCCTTGCAGAGCGCAGACAGCCGCTGTGCCCCGAGGTTCGCGCTCGATGACTTCAAGCTGTGCGCGACCATCTTCAGGCTCAGCATGTCCTTTGCGTCATTGGCAGTCTTCAGGTCCGAGATCGCCTTCGGCGCGTAGTCGAGATATGTCCGGATCAAGCGCCTGAGAAGCTCCGGCCGGTGCGTGCGCAGCCCCTCGAGAACCTTTTCCTCAATCGGCGCCGGCCCTGGCACAACGGGTGTCGGCTGTGAAACCGGACTGGAAGGCGCTGGCGCGGCAGGCCCTGGATCAGTGATCGCGGCCGTGGCCGGCCCGGCGATGGCTGCAACAGCGGGGCCCGTTGCCGGGGCTGGCGCCTCCTCGCTCACGACGGCGATGGCGGCCTCCGACGTCGCCTTGCTCGACAATGCCTCCGCGCGCGCCCCGCGAGACCTTGTCAGCCAGATGCCGAGCATCGAGACGAGGCGCTCCTCGTCGAACGGTTTCGAGATATAGTCGTTCATTCCAGCCCCCAGGCACTTCTCGCGGTCCTCGGCGTAGGCATTCGCCGTCATGGCGATGATGGGCGTCGGTGCCAGACACGTGCGGCGCTCGATCTCGCGGATGCGCGCTGTCGCCGTCAGCCCATCCATTTCGGGCATCTGAACGTCCATCAGCACGAGGTCGTAGCGGGCGTGCTCGATGGCGACGACAGCCTCGACGCCGTTGTTGGCAATGTCGACGGAGCAGCCGTAGCTTTCGAGGAACTCGCGTGCGACCTCAACGTTGACGGGGTTGTCCTCGGCGAGCAGCACGTGGGCGGCGAAACGCGGTGCGGCTGACTCGCGCCGTGCCAGTCGCGGCAGCGCCACCTTGCCCGCGACGATGCGACAGACCTCGTCGAGGAGGTCACCCCGGCGCAGCGGCTTCGTCAGGAGCGCATCGACACCGAGCTCGCGCGCCTTGGAGACGTCTCCCTTCCAGCTGAGTGACGTCAAAAGGATGATCTTCGTTGCCGCGATCTCGGGGGTGGCGCGAATGGCTCCGACAAGCTCGATGCCGTCGACGCCAGGCATCACCACATCGAGAAGCGCAATGCAGAAGGGTGTGCCTGCCCGGCCAGCCTTTTCGAGCGCAGCGATCGCGGCCCCGGCCGAGGCGACGGCGACAACCTCCGCACCCTGTCCCGACAGGTAATTGACGACAATCTCCCGATTGGCCTCGCGGTCGTCGGCGACAAGGATGCGCCGCCCCACGAGCTGCGTCCAATCCGGGCGCAACTCCGGCGCATCGGCTGCGACCTGCAGCGAGAGGTCGAGCGTCACGATCGTACCTTTGCCGAACTCGCTGTCGACCGACAGCTTGCCGCCCATCAGGCGAGCGAGGTGGAGGGAGATCGAGAGGCCGAGCCCCGTGCCTCCGAAGCGCCGGCTGATCGAGGAATCGGCCTGGGTAAAGGGCGAGAAGAGCTTGGCAACGATGGCCTTGTCGATGCCGATGCCGGTATCACGCACCTCGAGACGCACATGCGTGCCGCGCTCCGAGCCACCGTCACGCGTCAAGCGGATCGACACCTCACCGTCGTTCGTGAACTTGATCGCATTGCCGATCAGGTTCACGCAGATCTGGCGTAGGCGGCCCGGGTCACCTGCGACCGTCGTCGGCACATCGTCGGCGATGAACAGAGAAAGCTCGAGCTCCTTGCGCCGCGCCTCCTCCGCGAAGAGGTCGACGGCAGTCTCGATCGTATAGCGCAGGTCGAACTCGCGATGATCGAGCTCGAGCTTGCCGGCCTCGATCCGCGACAAGTCGAGGATATCGTTGATGATCGTGAGCAGCGTCCGCGCCGACTGACTGATCGTGCCGACGAGGCGTCGCTGGCGGTCGTTGAGTTCGGTCCGCATGAGGAGATCGGTCATTCCGAACACACCATTCATCGGCGTACGGATCTCATGGCTCATGTTGGCGAGGAACTCGGACTTTGCCCGCGTCGCGCCTTCGAGCTTTCTGTTGGCGTCGACGAGTTGTTCGGCGATGCGCTCGCGCGCGCCACGCTCGACGACGAGGGCCGTGAGGTTCGCAATACCGGCACCGAAGAGGCGGTGGTCCGCCGTCCAGGCGAGCCTGCGCCCGATACTTGCGGTCGTAATGAAGCCCGCGATATCGCCGTTCGCCATGATCGGCACGTGCATCACGCTGGTGGCGCCGATGGCATCGAACACCAGACTCTGGAGATGCGCGAGCTCGTGGTTCTCGGACGTGTCGTCGATTGTGACAATCCGATGCGCCGAGGCCTGGATCATGAGCGCGGCGAACTCGGTGTTCTCCGAGTACTTCGGCGCAACGAACTCGCCTCGCACTGCGTCATAGACCGACGATGCCGCAAAGCGCGTGCGCGTGTCGTCGAGCAGCCAGACCCCACCGCGATCCGTGCCCATGTTGAGCGTCATGCTCTTGGCGATGGTTTCGATCGCCGTCCGGATGTCGCCGAAGCGGATTGCAGGATCGCGCATGAGCGCGCCGATCGTCGCCTGCTGCGCAAGGAGGCCGTCGGTGCGGCTGCTGTTCTCGATCTCGAGCGCCTCGCGGTCGGTGCGCTCGAGCACCATGTGAGCGAGACTCGCGATCGAGCTCGCGAAGACCTGCTGCTCGGTCGTCCATGGCCACCGCTCGTCGCTGCGGCCATACGAGATGTAGCCGGCGAGACCGCCGTTGCGCATGATCGGCACGAAGATGATCGCGGCGATGCCGAACGGCTTCAATTGACTCTGGTAGAATTTACGCGTCGCGGGATGCGTGGCGGCACTCTCGATGATGAGCGGCTGGCCGTTTTCGATGGCGGCAACGGCACTCGCGAGGTCCGCAATGGGAACGTCGTCGCCGCGCGAGTGGGCCCTTTCGGCGGCCCTGTAGCGCGACACGCAATGCACACCCTGTCGATCCTTGACGAACATGCGGATCGTGACGCTATCGACCTCCAGCGCCCTCGCCGCCGCCTTGGTGAGGGTGTCGAAGGCCGTGAGCAGCGGCGCACTGGTGAGCGCCTTGCCGCGCACGAGCTCGTTCAGCGTCGCCTGCTGGTTGACGAGCGCAAGGGTGCGACGCGCGCTTTCGGTCTGCAGCATCTCGCGATCCCGCCGCTCGATGACGCTGGCAACGAGGTTCGCGATCGATGCCGCGAAGACCTGCCGGTCGGGCGTCCACTCCGCCTTCACATTCTCGCTCTCGAAGAACACGACGCCGATCGGCCGCCCGTCGCGAATGATCGGCACACCGAGGAGCGAGACGACATGGCCTGGACCGAGCCAGACCTCGACGAGCTCTCGCGTCGCCGGATTGGTGCGGACATCCTCGACGGTCAGAACCTCGCCGCTCTCGATGGCGGCGAGGAGCTTCGGGTTGGCCTCCCGCGTCAATTCGTTGGGCCACACGGACGCCTGCTCCGGTGGCTGTTCACCCTCGATGCGACGCAGAACCGATCCGTCCTGATCGACGATCCACGCCGAGGCTCCCGTGACGCCGAGGGTCACCGCGCTCGCATTGGTGAGATGCTGGATCGCCCCGCGCCAATCCCCGCGCGACACGCTGTTGGATCGAATGAGCTCATTCAGAACGAGCTGCTGCATGAGCAGATCCTCGCGCTTGCGGATGAGCTCGCCTTCCGCCGCCTTCTTCTGCTCGATCTCCCTGGCGAGCCGCTCGCTGGTCGCGCGCGCGGCCTCCTCCTGCTCACGGAGCGCGGCGGTGCGCTCGGCCACGCGCTGCTCGAGCGAGCTATTGAGCTTCGTTAGCTCCCCATACTGGTCCTCGATAATGAGATCGGCACGTCGCACCACGGCGAAGAGCACGAGGTAGAGGAGGCTGAAGGCCGCGACGGCGAAAAGGCCGACGAATAGCGTATTGCGCTTCAGTTGCTGGATCTCGGTGCTGATATCCTTGTAGACCTCGAAAACAGTGACGAGTTTGCCGTTCTCCACAACCGGGACATACGTCTCGGCCACCTCCACGTTGCGCACCACGCCGCGCACGCCATTGAAAGACTTTCGAAACGAAAACCTCGAGATCGGCAATAGGGTCTTCTGGACTGCCACGTGGTTTGCGTCAGTTGATCTGTCCTCTCCAATCTGGCCATGCTCGGTCGAGTAGATCGTCACTCCGTCGGCAGCATAGATCTTGATCTTCAGCACATCGATGCCGGAAATGGCCTGCAGCACGTCACGATCGAGAGCGGTGATCTCGGGGCCTTGCGAAGCGTTGGCCGAATGGGCACGCCTAGCCTTCGTGAGGAAATCGCGATGGCTTCCCCAGACCGAATTGGCAATGGCTTTGGTGAGTTCGGCGCTGTTCCGCTCGGTCGTCAGCAGGATGGTGCGCGTCTGCTGCCATTTGAACAGGAGGACGAGCACCGCCGTCGCCGCGACGATGATCACCGCCGACGACAGCGAGAAATACCGCAGTAGCTTGAACATGCCCGTCCCCTAGCACGACACTGCCCACCGAAAAGCGTGCCGAGGGCCAAAGGATACTTACGATCTGCTAACACCGGATGAAGCCTTGGTTATCAGAATATTGACAATGCATAATAATTTCACGTCCTATCAAGACCTTCCTGCCGCCGGGACGAAGCGGCGCGTCGGCTCCAACTCGCGGTCGTCGTGCTCGAGGAGCGCGATCATGCGCTGGCGCGCGGCGCCCGCATCTAT
>DAORNH010000003.1:40613-48301 GCA_035440865.1 Hyphomicrobiaceae bacterium
GCCAGTGCCGGGCGATGTCCGCGTCGAGGAGCCGCGCTGCCAGGTCGGACGCAAGCCGCTCTGCGCCGATCGCCAGCCCCGGAATATCGCCGGAGAGCGGCCCCTGGCTCACAGTCGCGCCCCAATTGAAAATGTGGACGTTCCCGAGCCATGTCGCCTTGCTGTGCGGCGCCGGCTGCAGCGCGAAGGCGGCACCAAGATAGGGAAATCGCGACGTCTCCTCGTGGTCTGCAGCGCTATCGGGCGGAACGCGGTCGCGCCACAACGCGATTTCGCCAGCATGAGGCGACAAGAGCCCGTTCAAAGTGAGATCAACGTCGAAGCCGGTGGCAAGGATTGCGGCATCGACGGACGTACCTTCACCGCCGACGTCGATAAAGACCTCTGTCCGTCCGAGCCTGATCGACCGCCAACCCTGACCGAAAGCGATCGAGAAATTCTCATGCGAATCGCAGCGCAAAACAGATTCGTAGGGCGGCGGAACCTGCTCGGAAAATATATAGCTGAAGAATTTCCAACGCGTCGCATCGTCAAGCGCGGCAACGCCGCGCAGGAATCCCGGAAACGAGGCGCCCTTCGATTTGTTGATCTGGGGGAGCTGCGCGCGGCGACAATAGAGGACGACCGCGCCTGCGCCGGCCTCGAGCGCAGCCGCCGCGCAGTCGAAGGCCGAGGCCCCGGCGCCGAGCACGGCGACGCGCTTCCCCCTGAGCGAGGCGAAGTCGATCTCCTCGGCCGAGTGGGAAATGCGGCCACGCCGCGCTGGTGACTGCCAATCGAGCCCCGCAATCACCGGTAGCCTCTGGCCACCCGAGCCGTCCCGGCCGGTCGCGAGCACAACGTGCCGCGCCAGAAGCCGCTCCTGTCCGACAGCTGATGATGCCTCGACCTCAATCAACCGACCGGCGGGCCGGATCACTGCAACCTCCACGCCGTTCTCGACCGGGATGCCGACCGTGTCGCGCACAAACAGCAGATAGTCGCGCCAGTCGATCCGCCCGGCCTTGTGCAGTGAGTGCCATGCAGCCTCCCCGCAGCCAGACTCGTACCAGGCCCTAAACGTGAGCGAAGGCACGCCGAGATCGGGGCCGGTGAGCTGCTTCGGCGAGCGAAGGATCTCCATGCGCGCATAGGTGCCCCACGGCCCCTCCTCTCCGCGCGCCGCTTTGTCGACGATCCTGAAATTCCGGATGCCGGCCCGCATCAACGCGAATGCGGCCGTCTGCCCGCACATGCCGCCGCCGATGATGAGCACGTCGAGCACGGGGCGGCCGTCCGCCGAACAGCTTGTCGGGACCCAGTTCGGCGCGGGGAAGTTCAGCATCTCGAGGTCGCGCCGGGCGGCGGTTCTCAGCCGGTCGATCGCTGCGGGGTCTCGCTCGGGCTTGGCGGCTGACCAGATCCCGTCCATTCTCTCGCTCATGCGTCACTCATCGAGGGTCAGATGATCGAGCTCGACTGCTACTACAGCCTGTCCTCGCCGTGGGCCTATTTCGCGGGCCCCCGCCTCGAGGACATCGTGCGTCGCCATCATGTCAAGCTCAACCTCAAGCCGTTCGACTTCCAGGCGGTCGTGCCTTCGACCGGTGGAGTTCCGTTGCGCACCCGCCCTGCGCCGCGGCGGCGCTATCACGATGCCGAGCTCGACCGCTGGCGCCAATATCTCGGCATGCCCCTGAACCTCAAGCCCCGACACTACCCTGAGGCCGTGACCGATCCTGACTGGAACAAGTATCCAGGCTGGGCAGTAATCGCGGCGAGCGAGGACGGCAAGCCCGCGATGCGGCTCTCGCAGGCGCTGTTGCGTGCGCTCTGGGCCGAGG
Organism: Hyphomicrobiaceae bacterium; assembly: GCA_035440865.1. Taxonomy (GTDB): domain Bacteria; phylum Pseudomonadota; class Alphaproteobacteria; order Rhizobiales; family Hyphomicrobiaceae; genus DAORNH01. The sequence continues at coordinate 42,437 of DAORNH010000003.1, forward strand.
AGCGCGACATCACCGATCCGGCCGTCCGCCGCGCCGTCGCCGACGAGAACGGCTACGACGGCGCAGCCGTCGTCGCGGCGGAGCGGAGCGCCGTGGTGCAGGAAAAGTACAGGCAGTTCACGGATGAGGCGCTGCGGCTCGGCGTGTTCGGCGCGCCGACCTACGTCGTCGATGGCGAACTCTTCTGGGGTCAGGACCGCCTCGGTTTCGTCGACCGCAAACTCGACCGGATGAGGGCGGACGGAAAGTCCTGAGCCGCACGTCACCCTATCTGCCGCTGAGTGCGACGAGTACGACGCCCGGCACGACGAGCGCAATCGTCGCGGCCGTCCGCAGGCTGAAGGCCTCGTTGCGGAAGACGAGCAGGCCGAGTAGCAGCGTGAAAACGGGCGCTGCAGAGACGATCGGCACGACTGTCACGACGCTACCTGCCGCCAGCGCCGAGTTCAGGAAGTGCAGCGAGCTTCCCGCGGCGATCCCGGCCATCACGAACCATTTGTGATCGGACATGCGGCCCGTGATGCGCTGGCCCTGCCCGAAGAACGCCGCCGCGACCAGCACCAGGGAGACCGTATTGCCGACAAGCACCGCGAATGAGGGGCTCGGCACGTCTCCGAGGCCGAGTTTCGTCCCGACGTGGCCCGCGGCGCGAATGAATGCGGCACCGAAGGGAAGGACGAGCGCCCAGAGCGGCCAGCCCCGCGCAACGCCGTCGGGCCGCATCGTCGCCACCACGGCGCCGGCGACGACGGCGAGCGTGCCGATCGTGGTCGCAAGCGTGAGGCGCTCGTTCAGGATGAGGATCGCAAGCCCAGCGCCGAAGATCGGCGCGGAGGCCGTGAGCGCGCTCGTCAAGGTCGGTCCCATGCGCGCGATACTCGAGAGCGCGAGCCAGGACGAGAGCGACGGTCGGAAGAGGCCGACCACGGCGAAGCAGATAAAGCCCCACGTCCACCAGTAGCCACCTTCGAGGAAGAACGGCGCAGCGAGCCAGTACATCGCGGCGCCCGTCGCGATGTTGACGAGCGAGCCCGAGCGGACGTCGGCGCCCTTCAAGCCGATGCTCTGGAAATGGTTGGTGAGTGCAAAGAGGAATGCCGAGATCAGGGCAAACAGAACGGGCGTCGACATCGGGGCGGAACCTCGAGCTCGGTCACGGCAAATCATCGATCTGAAGGCTACAACAGCTTCCGCTCCGGAGCACGACCGGTCGCGCAAACGCCGTCCGCGCAACATGAATAGTGGCTGTCGGATGGGTTCAGGATGGGTTCAAGCCGGCGGCGGCATTCTCCCCCTCGATGAGCGGCCGACGGGAATCGCCGCTCGACAGGAGGAGCAGATGAAGTTGAAGACCCTCACGCTTGCCGCCGCGCTCGTCGTCGCAGCCACCGGCGTCGCCAGCGCCCAGAGCCCCGGCCGCGGTCATGGCCCGGGTTATGGCTACGGCCCAGGCCACTCTGGCGGCGACATCGACTGGAACCAGTGGCAGCAGAAGCGGCGCATCGAGATGGGCCGCAGCGACGGCTCGCTCTCCCCGCACGAGTACCGTGCGCTCATCGAGGAGCAGCGCCGCATCCAGGACCTCGAAGCTCGCTTCAAGCGCGACGGTCGCCTCTCGGCCGATGAGCTTGCCACCCTGCGCCGTGCACAGAGCGCCGCCAGCCGAAATATTTACGAGGAGCGCCACGACCGAGACACGGCGCGCCGCGGCTGGTTCGGCTGGGGCCGGCGCTGACCCGAAGCGCCCTTCCGGACCCGACTGCCAGAATCAAGGAGGGCGGCCACTGGCCGCCCTTCACGCATTCTCATGCGGCTCGCATCAGCGCGAGTAGAACTCGACGACGAGATTGGGCTCCATGCGGACCGGGAATGGCACGTCGCCAAGGCCCGGAACGCGCACCATCTTGGCGGTCATCTTGTTGTGGTCGACCTCGAGGTAATCTGGAAGGTCGCGCTCGCCGCTCTTCGTCGCCTCGAGAACGAGGGCGAGCTGGCGCGACTTCTCGCGCACCTCGACGACGTCGCCGACGCGGAGGCGATAGCTCGAGATGTCGACCTTCTTGCCGTTCACGGTCACGTGGCCGTGGCTGACGAACTGGCGGGCAGCGAACACCGTCGGCACGAACTTCGCACGGTAGACGACGGTATCGAGCCGTCGCTCGAGCAGGCCGATCATGTGCTCCGAGGTCGAGCCCTTGAAACGGCGCGCCTCGGCATAGATGCGCTTGAACTGGCGCTCGCCGATGTTGCCGTAATAGCCCTTGAGCTTCTGCTTGGCGCGCAACTGCATGCCGTAGTCGGTGAGCTTGCCCGTCCGCCGGTCACCATGCTGGCCCGGGCGCTTCTCAGTCTTGTTGAGCGGGCTCTTCGGCCGGCCCCAGATGTTCTCGCCAAGGCGGCGATCAATCTTGTGCTTGGCGCTGATGCGCTTCGTCATGTTTGGATCCGTCTTTTGCTATGCACGGGATGGAGCGCTATCTCCTCTGCCGCACGAAGCGCGAGGCGCCTCATCCAGCCGACAGATGACGAATGACCGCCATCACGAAAGCAGTACGTTTCGCCGGCACGCGGGCGCGCCGGACGCAGGTGTGCTTCTAGGCGCGCCTCAGCGACTGGTCAACCGGCAATCCGCGCGAGCATTGGCCGCTCTGCGGCCAGCGGGGCTGGCCCCGCGCCCGCTGGGAGGCGGAGCCTCCCAGGCGCACCACCTTTTGGTTGGTTATGTCGCAATCGGGTGCCTCGTCATGTCGAGAAGCGGGAGGTTCGGAGGGTGTCCCTCCGACGGGAGCGCGAGGGCTGGCCCTCGCTCGCGAAGCGATCTCGCCGCGCTTGACAGCGGCGCCCGCGGGTGCGTTATGCCGCCGCAGACAATACCCGATCAAAGCATGGACGCGGTTCACTCCGAGGAGCACCCATGGCAATCGCTTTCATCTTTCCGGGCCAAGGGAGCCAGGCGGTCGGCATGGGTAAGGAGCTCGCCGCGGCGTTTCCGGCTGCCCGCGCCGTCTTCGAGGAGGTCGACGCGGCTCTCGGCCAGAACCTCTCTAAGCTGATGTTCGAGGGACCGCAGGATCAGCTGACCCTCACTGAGAATGCGCAGCCCGCGCTGATTGCCGTATCGCTCGCCGTCGCGCGCGTGCTCGAAGCCGAGAAGGGTATCTCCGTCGCCAAGGCAGCGAAGCTCGTCGCCGGCCACAGCCTCGGCGAATATTCCGCTCTCGCAGCGGCCGGCGCCTTCAAGCTCGCGGATGCGGCGCGGCTCCTCAAGTTGCGCGGCCAGTCGATGCAGAAGGCTGTGCCGGTAGGGGTCGGTGCGATGTCGGCGCTGCTCGGCGTCGGCCTCGACGTCGCCCGCCAAGTCGCCGCCGCAGCGGCCCAAGGTGAATGCTGCGAGATCGCCAACGACAATGAGCCGACGCAGGTCGTGCTCTCGGGTCACAAGACGGCAATCGATCGCATCCCCGAGGCGGGGAAGGCCTTCGGTGTCCGTCGCGCGTTGCCGCTCCCCGTGTCCGCGCCTTTCCATTGCGCCCTGATGCAGCCCGCTGCCGACGCCATGGCAGAGGCGCTCTCCAAGGTCGAGATCAAGGCGCCGTCCGTGCCTGTGGTTGCGAATGTGCTGGCTGCCCCGATCAGCGACCCGGCGGAGATCCGCCGCCGCCTCGTCGAGCAGGTGACCGGCACCGTGCGTTGGCGCGAGTGCGTACTCGCCATGTCTGCTGCGGGCGTCACCTCGTACCACGAGCTCGGCGCCGGCAAGGTGCTCGCCGGCCTCGTAAAGCGTATCGACAAAGCCGCCACCGCCACCTCGATCGGCACCCCCGCAGACATCGAAGCAGCCGCGGCGGGCTTCAAATCCTGACGACCAACTTTCCCAACCGTACACAAGGAATCTCAAGATGTTCTCTCTCTCCGGCAAGGGTGCGCTCGTCACGGGTGCGACGGGCGGGCTCGGCGGCGCGATTGCGCGCGTCTTTCACAAGGCCGGCGCCAACGTCGCGATCTCGGGGACCAAGGCCGATCGGCTCGAGGCGCTCGCCGCCGAGCTCAAGGAGCGAGTGCACATCGTCCCCTGCAATCTCGCGGATCGTGCGGCCGTCGCCAAGCTCGCCGGCGAAGCGGAGGCCAAGCTCGGCCAGCTCGACATCCTCGTGAACAATGCCGGCATCACCCGCGACAATCTCTTCATGATGATGAAGGACGAGGAGTGGGACCAGGTGCTCGCCGTAAACCTCACCTCGGCCTTCACGCTGTCGCGCTCCGTGCTGCGTAACATGATGCGCCGCCGCTTTGGCCGCATTATCAACATCTCATCGGTCTCCGGCATCATCGGCAATCCGGGCCAGGGCAACTACGCGGCCGCCAAGGCCGGCATGATCGGCATGACGAAGTCGCTCGCCCGCGAGATCGCCTCGCGCAACATCACGGCGAATTGCATCGCGCCGGGCTTCATCACGACCTCGATGACCGAGGGCCTCAACGAGAAGATCGTCGAGGAAGCGAAAAAGCACATCCCGATGGCCAAGTTCGGCACGCCCGACGACATCGCCGCCGCCGCCCTCTATCTCGCCAGCAGCGAGGCGCAATACGTCACCGGCCAGACGCTGCACGTGAACGGCGGCATGGCGATGGTGTAGACGCTAATCACTTTTCGGAGCAGAAGATGCGCGAGGCCCTGATCGTCGTGCGGCCACGGGACACGTCTTGGTGCTCGCCAAAGCCGATGGCGTGTGTTAACGAGCCGCTCGTCGAGCGCTCTTGGGGAAAAGCCTCCGCCGGGGACGGCTACGATGTGCCCTCCGAGAGCAACTCGGATTAGTTTCGTGTCGCGCGGCCACTGGGGGCGTCCCCTCGGCAAGGTGCGGCATTAATGGGAGCACCTCGCGATAAGCGGGGACACTGGGATTGGTCCAGTCAAAAGGGACGAAGCATGAGCGACATCAAGGACCGGGTTAAGAAGATCGTCGTCGACCAGCTCGGCGTCGAGGCCGAGAAGGTCACGGAAGCGGCGAGCTTCATCGAGGACCTCGGCGCCGACAGCCTCGACATCGTCGAGCTTGTGATGGCCTTCGAGGAGGAGTTCGGCTGCGAGATCCCGGACGATGCCGCCGAACAGATCCAGACCGTCGGCGATGCCGTGAAGTTCCTCGAAAAATCGAGCAAGGCCGCCTGATCGGTCGGCCCATGTAAGTTGGCGAGGGCCGCTGCAGTCCCTTCAGAGCCTGATCCGCTGAACGGCACGCGCGGCCGGACCGGCTGATCGGGCTCTCTGCGTTGGGAGGGCACGCAAGCCCGATCGCGCCGTGCTCCGACGCCACCCGAAAGCTCCGCAACATGACCGCTCGCACCCCGCAGAAATTCTATGCCCCGCTCGCCGTCGGCGCGCCGGCCCCAGTGCGCCAGCTCCCCGTGCGGCTCGAGCGCATGATCCACTTCCTGCCCCCCCACAACGAAAAGATCCGCGCGCGCCTCCCCGAGCTCGTCGGCCAGGTCGATGTCGTGCTCGCGAACCTCGAGGACGCGATTCCCGCCGAACAGAAGGCGGCTGCTCGCGCCGGCGCCATCGAGATCGCGCGCAAGACGGACTTCGGCTCGACCGGCTTCTGGGTGCGCATCAATTGCCTGAACTCGCCCTGGGCGCTCGACGACATCATGGAGCTCGTACCCGCTGCCGGTGCCAAGCTCGACGTCGTCATGCTGCCGAAGGTCGAGGGCCCGTGGGACGTGCACTACCTTGACCAGCTGCTCGCCCAGCTCGAGGCGCGCCACAAGATCGGGAAGCCCATTCTTATCCACGCAATTCTCGAGACGGCGGAGGGTGTGAAGAACGTCGAGGCGATCGCCTCGGCCTCTCCCCGCATGCAT
>DAORNH010000003.1:48450-50152 GCA_035440865.1 Hyphomicrobiaceae bacterium
CGCCTATGGGCTCAAGCCCTTCTACGGCCCATTCGGCGACTTCTCGGATGCGGCAGCCTGCGAAGCGCAGTTCCGCAATGCCTTCCTGCAGGGCTGCCTTGGCGCCTGGTCGCTGCACCCGACTCAGATCGACATTGCCAAGCGCGTGTTCTCGCCGGACGTCGCCGAGGTGCTGTTCGCGAAGAAGATCATTGCGGCCATGCCGGACGGCACAGGCGCTGCCATTGTCGAGGGCAAGTTCCAGGACGACGCCACCTGGAAGCAGGCCAAGGTGATCGTCGACCTCGCCCGCCTCGTGGCCGCCCGTGATCCGGCGATGGCAAAGGCCTACGGGATGTGAGTACGCGCGATCAGCACCGTCATTGGTCGCAGCGCCTGCCCTTCTATTACGGCTGGCTCATCGTCGCGGTGGCGTTCGTGACCATGGCGATCGGCGTCACGGCGCGGACCGCATTCTCGTTGCTGCTGCCGCCGTTGATCGACGAGTTCAAGTGGGATCGCGGCCTCGCAGCCGGTGCCTTCTCGTTCGGCTTTCTCGTGTCCGCCGTCCTCAGTCCGATCGTCGGCCGGATCATCGACACACGCGGACCACGCCTCGTGATCCAAATGGGCGTTGCGTTGATGTCGACCGGACTTCTGCTGGCGCCGTGGGTGACAACGCCCTGGCAGCTCTACGCCACCCTCGGCGTCGCTGTCGGAGGCGGCGCCAACATGATGACCTACACCGCCCATTCCCAATTCCTGCCGAACTGGTTCCAACGCCGACGCGGGCTCGCAATCAGCATCGCATTTGCCGGTGCCGGCGCGGGAGCGATCGTCCTTCTACCCTGGCTGCAGACGGTGATCCTGACGCGCGGATGGGCCCAGTCCTGCGTGGTCATGGGCCTCCTCGTGCTGCTGGTTGTCGGGCCGCTGAGCTATCTGGTCCAGAAGGCGCCGGCCAATGTCGGGCAGTACCCGGATGGCGATGCCGCTCCTGCAGGCTCCGTCACGAAGCGCATTGCGACGGTGGTCGATGAGGCGTGGGCACAAACCGAGTGGACGCTCGCGAAGGCCGCCCGAACCGCACGCTTCTGGTGGATCGTCTGCGCCTATTTCCTGGCGCTGATCGCCTGGTACGCTGTTCAGGTGCACCAGACGAAGTACCTGATTGAGATCGGCTTTTCGCCGGTCGTCGCGGCGTGGGCGCTCGGCGCGGTCAGCGTCGTCGCCATCCCGGGGCAGATCCTGCTCGGCGGCCTCTCCGACCGGATCGGCCGCGAGTGGATCTGGACGGCCGGGTGCCTCGGCTTCGCGACCGCGTACGTGGCACTGATCGCGCTCGAGCAGGAGCGCTCGACCCTGCTGCTCTACACCATGATCTTTGCGCAAGGCTTCTTCGGCTACGCGCTGACTTCCGTGATGGGACCGATTGTTGCCGAAGTGTTCGAGGGGCCGCACTACGGCTCGATCTTCGGCGCCATCACGATCGCGCTCATCGGCGGCGGTGCCGCAGGACCCTGGATCGCCGGCGCCGTTCACGATGCCACCGGCAGCTACCGGCTCGCGTTCATCGGCATCATCGCCGGCTGCCTGCTGTCGGTGATCGCCATCTGGATCGCCGGGCCGCGCAAAGTGCGGCTCGTCGCCGGGCGCGCCCGGAAATCCGGATGAGTGTCCCTTCGCAGGCGGCCGATGGCGCGATAGCATAGGTAGAAACTAC
>DAORNH010000004.1:0-46041 GCA_035440865.1 Hyphomicrobiaceae bacterium
TGAAGCTCGGATCGTCGAGCTTGAGGCCCAGATAGTCGCGGCCCTCGTTGGAGCGCTTGGACCAGGCGGCTCCGATCTCGACCCGGCCAACGTAGACGCGGTGGCTGGGGGCGTTCTCGCCGGTGGCGCGCGTGTCGGGAACGATGCGGACGTTCTTGGCCTGGACGCTGAGGGTGACGATTTCGCCACTGAACTCGTTGTTGCCGGTCTTCTTGAAGGTGCCGATGGTCGCCATGTCAGTTCTCCTAGATCACTGTCTCGAGCCCGCACCATTGCGGCCTCGATGGCGATCGGCAGGCCGGAGGCGATCGACGGCGCACCCCGCAGGGGCTCGACAGCAAAGGAGGAACTTTCTTGCCTCGCGAGGAATGGGCGTGAGCCCAGGGGAAGAAAGTTTCGACGCCGCTGTTGCGCCATAGGCGATCGAGGCTTCAGCCGGCCTACGGCTAGATCAGGCCATTGAAGAGGCCGCTTGGGTGCGCTCGATGCGCGCAGGGATCACGCATGGAGAACTTGGCGACCCGTCGCGACCTCCAGGAAACGGCAACGACGTTCAGAGCATCGGCTTTCCGCCAAGGACGGGCAGGCACGCCGTATCCCGCCGATAGGAACACCACGGCGCGGCGCCTCCATCCTGCGGCCTTGACCGACCGTCGAGTGGGGGGCCTTGGCTGCGAGCGCGTCGAGGGCACGAACTTCCACGCCTCGAAAGCCGTGGGCCTGACACCGTCCGATGATCGACAAGAATACCGGCGGGAACGGAGCGGCTTGGGACTGCCTTGGTCCGCCCGCGCGTCAATGATGTTCACGCCGTGGCGATGTCCTGTCTGGACGGTCCGGGCGAGGCCATCGTCGTTATCCGAACGAAGGCCGTGATGCCGACCGCAACCGCGCCGATCACGGAGAAGACGAGCTGCCAGGTTTCGGACGGCATGGTGTGCTTCACGATGCCGTGCGTTGCGTGGTAGCCGGCGAACGCGGCCGGGGCGACGAAGGCGAGCGCGACCAGAAGCTTCAACCACATCGGACGAACGAAGGCGAGCAGGAGCTGGCCGAAGCCGAGAATCGCGCCGGCGGCAACGACGCCGATGGCGACGGCTCCGAGGGCACCGGCGCCGGTCTGATGCGCCCAGACGCCGATGGTCACGCCGGCAAAGGCAGGCAGCGCAAACACAGCGAGCTTGAAGAGCAGCCAGCAGAGCACGCCTATGGCGGCGAGCGATCCAAGGATGGCGAGGATGATCATGGTGGTGGTCTCCGTGAGAATGAGTCTGACGGTTGCGCCTTCCACCACCACCGCGGCGCGATTGGCAGCATAGCCGAAGTCGGCTCGCTTCGGGAGCGGAAATCGAACCGACCTCCGCCCGCGAAAGCGGTTCGCCTCCGGTCAGGAGGCGAAGGGATCGATCTCGGCCACGATCTCGGCATCGCCGTCGAACTCGTTGGAGGGGACGACGGAGAGCGTGCCGTCTCCGGCCCTGAAGATGACGATCGCGACCATCAGCGTGGTGGCGAGGCTGAAGGCGAAGGCTTGAGCGTCGGTGAGAGACATTCGTTCCGGCTCCTGTCTGGAGGCGGGGGACCATCCCCCGCGCGACAGGCGCCCGATGTGTCCGGCCGAGGCCGCAATCACCGCGGAGGCGGAGCCTCAAGGCCGCACGCTCGCGTAGCGGACCCTTCACGGGTTGATGGCGTCAGGCCATCGGCTGGACCACGGATCAGCGCATAGGAAGCGGGGTGGTCTGTCGCGGAAGCGGAGGCCGGAACATCCAAAACTAAGCGCGATTGGGGCGAGCCGTCACGGCGACCACCACTTCTGCCGGCCAGCAGCTTTCAATGAAGGGTGTTTGACCTGTCAGAAAGAAGCGATCCAGTTCAACATCGCCACGTGATTCAGGTCGATATTCAGAGATTCTACTCGTAATTTTACAGTGCCTGAGTGAAGAATCGCCGGCAGGTGTCTGCTGCAGCTTGACTGGGCAGTCCCGAGGACGAGGGTGCGATAACCCAAGGGGGGGGATCTGAATGTCGGAAGTGCTGGGATGCAAGTCGTTCGCCTGAAAATCTCCGGCTTCCGAGGCGTGCGTTCGGCGGACATCGTATTGGGCCGCCATGCCGTACTGGTGGGGCCAAATAATAGCGGCAAGACCACCGTGATCGAGGCGTTGGCGTTGCTGTTCGGGCGCGATCGTCTGGTGCGCCGCCTGACCGAGCATGACTTTCATGGCAGCGCGCCCGACGAAACCGCCCGCATACTGTGCATCGCCACCGTCACGGGCTTTACGCCCAACGACCCGCACCACCATTTGTCTTGGTTCAATCCCGAACGCGGCGTCGAGAAATGGTTCGACCCGAAAGCCAAGACATTGAGCGCCGCGCCGGACGCGCGGCATACCGATCTGGCGGTGCAGATCGGTTTCGCTGCGCGCTTCGACCTGGACGAACTGGAAGCCGAAACGCTCCGTTTCTTCGTGGATGACGAGGCCACGCTGGGCGATCCGTTCGCGGAAGACGCGCATCTGCGCACGATCCACACCAAGGTGCTCCAGGAGTTGGGCTTCTTTCTGGTCCCGGCCTCGCGCACATGGGACCGCTGGATTTCCTTTTCCTCGGAGTTGTTCCGCCGCGTCGTGGCGACGCGTGGGGACATGCCCGCGCAGGCAGTGCGCGCCGAGCGCCAGAGACTCTGGACCCCGCCGGACGGTGCGCGGCTCGAAGACCAGCCGGGGCTTTCCGAGATCGTCGGCGCGGCCAATGACGAGTTGCGCGCGCTCATGGCCAGCGCCCCCAGACTCCAGTTGCGCCTGACCGCGACTGACAGCGACTCAGTTTTGGAAAGCGTGGTGCCGCACTTCGTGCAAGGCACGGGGCCAACCCTTCCCTCGCAGCGGCAGGGCACGGGCCTTGTCTCCCTTCAAAGCCTTCTATTGCTCATGCAGTTCGGCAAGGCGCGCGCGGAAACGGGCCAGTCCTTCATCCTGGCCGTCGAGGAGCCGGAATTGCACATCCAGCCCTCGCAGCAAAAGCGGTTGGTCAACCGCCTCAATGCACTGTGCAACCAGACGATAGTCACGACGCATTCGCCGATCGTGGCCGCAATGTTTCCGGCTCCTGATACGCTCTTTATCGAAACGCGCGACGGAGCGTTGAGCGCCAAGCCACTGATGGACGCTGTGCCCGCGCAGCCTACTAACCACCAGCAGCACTTGCTCTACGCATGGCGGCAGAAGCTGGTGGCCGCGCTCATGCACGAATGCGTCCTGATCCCCGAAGGGGTTTCGGACGTGGCATGGCTTGAGGCGCTGCAAACCGCTCTTGAGCAGCATCAGGGTTGGGATAACGCGCAAGCGAATACGCCGCTTCTCTCCACTTTCGTTGGCATCGTGCCGACCATCGACGCCAAGATTGCCGACACCTTCGCGCTGGTCGGCGCCGTTCACGCGCGGCCCTGCATCCTTGTGGACGGGGACAATGACGGGCGCGGCTACTTCGATGCGGTGAAGGGCAGCAATCCGCCGCCGCGCTGCGTCGTCTTCTGGCCGCAGGGCTGGGCGATGGAGCATGTGGTTTCGTGGATTGCGGGCGCGGATGAAGCCGCGATGCTGACCGCACTCGGAACCGCGCTGGGTGCTCCTTTCGCCGACCGTGAGGCGCTCACCGCACATTTGCTTACCCAGAAATCCTACGCGCCGACCCATGAAAGCGCCGTCGTCACGCTCATGGCGAATGCGGCCTGCCGGGCGCGCGCCGCGCAGTTGCTCAATGCCCTGTGCGACGTGCTGCGCGATCCCGCCAACGCCAATACGCCGCTCTTTGCGCGCATCCCGGCGGATTCTACCGCCGACATGCACGTCTTCCGGTTCGTGCCCACATGACGTTCGATTTTTTCGAGGGCGCAGCGGGCACGGGCAAGACCCACAATCTCGTGGCTCGCGCGGGAGAGATCGTTGGGGACGGCGCGCTGGGCGAAGGGCACAAGCTCTTGGCGCTCACCTTCATGAACGGTGCGCGCCGACGACTGGATGCGCGCCTTGGTGAGAACCCGGCGTTCCGCAGGCGTTTTGACTGCCAAACCTTCGATGTGTTTGCGCGGACACTGGCCGCGCGGCGCAGAAGCCTGATTACGCCAGCGATGCAAGAGCAGGCCATTGCACTGAACGAATTTGACGGGCCATGCGCTCTGGCGGCCGGGCTTCTGGATCGCGAGCCTGTCCGGCAATGGGTGGCGAGAACCTTCCCGCTGGTCCTTGTTGATGAAGCGCAGGATCTCGACGAACACCGCATGGGCATCCTTCAGGGGCTTTCACAGTCCTGCTGGGTCGTCGCGGGGGCGGACGCCTTTCAGTGTCTTCACGACGGGCGTGATACCGCGCACCTGATGGCGTGGCTTGAGGGCGCAGGACACACCCACCACCTCACTCAGCCTCGGCGTACAAATCAACAGGGTCTTCTTGCCGCCGCGCTGGCTGTCCGCGAAGGACGCGACATCAAGGCCGTTCTTGCGGCCAACACATTCAACAACAGGACAACATGGAACGGCGCGGGTTTCCGTCTTCTGGAAACGTCTGCCACCCAGAATAACACTGGGCTTCTGGCATGGGCGATTGCCAATGACTTTTCGCAGCGCCAAGGCGCGGTTGCCGTTCTGACGCCCGATGCGGGCAATGCCATCATTCGCGCAGCTCTCGCCACGATTCAGACGAGGCAGTGGACACGTAATAACGGCGCGACTTTCGGGCCATATCCGCACACATGGGATCGTCACGACAACGAAGAGGCCGACGCCTTGCTGGGCAATATCGCCTTGCCGGAGGCAGCGTCTTGCGCCGATCTTCGTGCACTTCTAACGCCCTTGGCTGGACACGCCGCCATCGCGCAGGCCATCAGCCGCATGGACCGCCTGCGTAGGGCGCACGGGAAAGCGGCCTTCACCGCCGCGCAAGTCACCGAGTTCGTCCGGGATTCCGTGCGCAATCGTTCGCGTCTGGGCTTTCGGCAGCAACATGGCCATCTCGCCATGACGATCCAGCGCGCCAAGAACCGCGAGTTTCCGAACGTCATCGTACTATGGCCGCACACTGCTACAGGCAGCGCGGAGCATTTGCGAAGGTTGCTCTACAACGCCATCACGCGCGCGCGGAACCATTGCACCGTCATCGTCCTTGGCCAGGGACGGCTGAACGCTCCGCCCTTCGCATAATTCACCGTCAGGTAGGTTGTTGAGGTGTCGGCCTTTATGGACGAGCTGGCCGGTGCATTGCATCAAAGAGGCGGCGCTCACGCGCCGCCGAACCTCCAGACCGGGATACCGAGCTTTTTGGCTTTATCGGCGAAGTTGTCCTGGATGCCGGTGCCGGGGAAGACCATCACGCCGATCGGCAGCACTTCGAGCATCTGATCGTTGCGCTTAAAGGGCGCGGCGCGACCGTGCTTCGTCCAGTCGGGCGCGAAACCGATCTGCGGCACTCCGCGGTGGTCAGCCCAGCGGGAGGCGATCTTCTCGGCGCCCTTCGGCGATTTGCCGTGCATCAGCACCATGTCGGGATGTTTGGCGTGGACTTGGTCGAGTTTTGCCCAGATCAGTCGGTGATCGTTGAATTCGAGCCCGCCGGTGAAGGCGATCTTCGGACCCGGGGGCAGGAGCACTTCCTGCTCGGCGCGTTTCCTGGCGGCGAGGAAGTCTCGGCTGTCGATCATCGCCGAGGTGAGATTGCGGTGGTTGACCTTCGACCCGTTGCGCGGGAGCCAGGGCTTGCCGGCGTGACGCTCGTAGTGCTCGCCGGCCTGGTCGCGCATCAACTCGAACGCATCCTGCCGCTCGACCAGCGTCCTGCCTTCCGCGATGAGCCGCTCGAGTTCGACCGATTTGACTTCGGTGCCATCCTGCTCCCGCTGGGACCGGCGCTGCGCCTGCTCATTGTCGTCGAGGTCGCGCGCGATCCGCTCGGCGGCGCGGTGGAAGACGTTGACGGTCGACCAGAGGAGATCGTCCAGGTCGGGTTCGAGGCGGGTGTCGCCAAGGGTGGCGATCAGGGCGTCGAAGATGTCGGCGATGGCGCCGGCGACGGCGTTGCCTTCGGGCAGTGGCCGCGGATCGGGTTCGTCCTCGTAGGGGCGGTAGCCATAGAGCTGAAGCTCGGTCAGGGCGTGGTCGGTCGGGGAAGAGGTGTGCTGCGGTTCATGGTCGTCATGCTCGCTCATGGGATGCTCCGTCGGATTTGGACCGCGACCGTCGCGGCCTTCATGGCGACGAAGCCGTCGGGCGGGCCGGACTGGCACCCGGAGCGGCAGCGCAGGGCCGAAGCGCAGCGGAGGGCCGAAGGGGCCGACTATTTTGGTTCGCGATGGAAAGGCCCGAAGGGCCGCCGGAAAATAGTCGGCCCCAAGGTTGCCTGGCCGGACCGTTTGACGGCCGATCGCCCTCTCGAAGGCCGAGGCGCGGGCCTCTTGCGATGGGGAGCATCCGGCGACGCGGTCGACGACGAGCCGCCCCGCATCCCATTCCGGCTACGCTGCCAGCTCCATGAAGCGGGCGACGTCCTGCGGCGCGATCTGGACGCGGATTCCTGCCCGCAGAGCATCGATGCCGAGCATCCGCAGATCCTCGTTGAAGTCCCCGAGCGCCGGCGACAGCACGATCGCCTCGATCCCGGCCTGTTCCGCCCGGTCGATCAATGCCGCCATCGCGCCATCTCCTGCCGGATCGTCGTCGCGCGCGATGTAGAGCCGGCGCAGCACGTCCGGAAAGAGGATGGCTGAGAGATGGGCGGCCGAGAGCGCGGCCACCATCGGCATGGTCGGCAGGGCGCATCTGAGCGACAGCATGGTCTCGATGCCTTCACCTGCCGCCATCACCGAGCCCGCCGCGCCGAGTCGCACGGCGTGACCGAGAAGATCGCCCATCGCCCGTCTCGGCGTGTCGATCGGGGCCTTGCCGAGTGTCGCTTCGCTGAAGCCGTCGGGGTCGAGCCAGGTGCGATGTGCGCCGGTGAGCTTGCCGCCCAAGTCGGTGACGGCGGCGATCATCGCCGGCCACGTCTCGGTCGGCGAATGCTCGTCGGGCCGGTAGAAGCAGCGCGGATGGAAACGCAGCGAGCCGGTTTCGTGCAAAGCCGTAATGCCGCGTTTGCGTAAATACGTCTCTGCGAGAGTGCGTGTCATCGGCTGCGATATGGCAAAGAGCCGCCGTGCGGCCTCCGGCGATCCGGTCGGTGCGTTCGGCTTGCGCGTCCGGCGCTCGTCGGATTCCGGTTCGGGATGCGGTAGGCTGAGAAAGCGCCGAGCCTCGTCAGCGACATCCTTGAAGTCGAGGAGGCTGCACGCCTCGCGGATCACGTCGAGCAAGTCGCCATGCTCGCCGGTCGCCGCGTCGGTCCATTTGCCGGCCGCGCCCTTGCCGGTCTCCGGTCCCTTGAGACGTACGAACATCGAACGGCCCGGCGTGTTGCGCACGTCGCCGACCAGCCAGTAGCGGCCCTGACGGAAGCCGGAGGAGAGATAATGCCGGCACACCGCCTCGGCCTGCCGGCCGAGACGCTGCGCCAGGTCGGAAGCGTCGTGACGGACCATCACGCAGCCTCCCGTTCGGAGACGCGCTCGACGGGATAGCGTTCCAGCACTTTGGCCAGCACGCCGGCACCGTTCGCGTCGCTCGGCACGAACATGCGCAACTTCCACGAAATGATCTCGTGAAACAGGCCATAGGCGCGCAGGCGGTCGCGCATGGTGTCGGTGAAGCCCGATAGTTCGATGCGATGGGCGCCCATGACGCGCACGCGGCGAAGCTGGAGCCCTTCCGCAAGGTCGAGGATGGTGTTGCCGTCCAGCAATGCCGCGAAGGCATCGCCCGCCGTCAGCGTGCTGGGGCCGGTCGCGAGCGCGCCCACGACCCAGGCGGGAGAGACGCGGCGGCCGATGATGCGTTCGCCCTCGTCGGTCTGGAGCCGATAGACCCGCGTCGACTCGTTCGGCAGCCGCTTCCAGATCGGCAGCAGGAGGCCGGCGACGATGTGGATCGTCGAGTCGGAGAACTCCGGCACCTGCGCCACTTCGCGATTCCAGGCGGCGGCGAAGGCGTCGCGATCGGCTTCCTGCCAGTGGCTCTCCGCCATCACCTTCAGGGAAGCGTGATGATGCTCCATGGGCCGAAGCAATCGCACCCGGCGTTCGATCTCGCCGTCGTCGAGCATCACGCTGGGCGCTGGGATCTGCACCGCAGGGCGCCCCGAGCGCTCGTTGACGAGCAGGACCGCGCGAGGATCGGAGAGGTGGTCGAGCGCCTGGCCGAGGGCGAGCGGCCGGTTGCGCTCGCGCTGCGCGATGGTGAGGAGGCGCGTTTCGGCACCGGTTGCGGGATGGGTGTAGATGGTGCGCCGGTCGGCGACGACGAAGCTCTCCGCTTTCAGCGTCTCCAGTCCGATATCATAGGTCCCGCTGGTAATAGCGCCCTCGATCCTCGCATTGAGGAGCTGCTCGAAGGCCGTGAACAGCACGCCCTGCAGGTCGATGGTGAGCGCCAGCAGCCGGTTGAGGAAGGTGGTGATCGGCGGCAGCTCGTCCTTCAGGCCGCCATCGTCCATCAGGGAGAGGCCCGTAGCGCTCTCGAATGTCTGGAGCGAGCAACCCTCGACCTTGCCGCGCGCGATCAGCATATAGAGTTGCCGCAGCGCGACGCGGGCGTAAGGGCTTTCCAGATTGTCCTCTGGCCGAAACAGGCCCTGACCGCCGGTCTGGCGCTGGCCGCGCGTGATCGCGCCCAGCGTGTCGAGCCGGCGGGCGATGGTGGAGAGAAAGCGCTTTTCGGCCTTCACATCGGTCGCGATCGGACGAAACAGCGGCGGCTGCGCCTGGTTCGTCCGATTGGTGCGGCCGAGACCCTGGATAGCGGCGTCGGCCTTCCAACCGGGCTCCAGCAGATAGTGGACGCGCAGGCGCTGGTTCTTCGCCGACAGCTCCGCGTGATAGCTGCGCCCGGTGCCGCCGGCATCGCTGAACACCAGCACGCGCTTCTGGTCGTCCATGAAGGCGGCGGTCTCGGCGAGGTTGGCCGAGCCGGCGCGGTTCTCGACCATCAAACGGTCGCCCTTGCGGACAATGCGGCGCGAGCGTCCGGTCACTTCGGCCACTATGTCGGTGCCGAAGCGCTGGACGATCTGGTCAAGCGCGCCGGGAACAGGTGGCAAGCTTGCGAGCTGCTCGATCAGCCGGTCACGCCGAGCGACCGCCTCGCGGCTCTCGACCGGCTGGCCGTCGCGATAGACCGGCCGGGAGGAGAGATTGCCTTCAGAATCGGTGAAGGGCTCGTAGAGCTGTACCGGGAAGGAATGCTGAAGGTATGACAGGACGTATTCGCGGGGCGTGATGTCAACGCGCACGTCATTCCATTCCTCGGTCGGAATCTCGGCCAGTCTTCGTTCCATCAGCGCTTCGCCGGTCGAGACGATCTGCACAACACATGCGTGGCCGTCCTCAATGTCGCGCTCGATTGAGCGGATGAGCGTCGGCGTCTTCATTGAGGTGAGCAGATGTCCGAAGAAGCGCTGCTTGGTGCTCTCGAAGGCCGAGCGCGCCGCCGACTTCGCTTGACGGTTCAGCGTGCCGGTCTCGCCGGTGATGTTCGCCGCCTGCATCGCGGCGTCGAGATTGTTGTGAATGATCGCGAAAGCGCCAGCGTAGGCGTCATAGATGCGCCGCTGCTCGTCGGTGAGCTGGTGCTCGACCAGCTCATATTCGACGCCGTCATAGGAGAGCGAGCGCGCCGTGTAGAGGCCGAGTGATCGGAGATCGCGGGCGAGCACCTCCATCGCCGCGACGCCGCCGGCCTCGATCGCCTCCACGAACTCCGCCCGTGTGGCAAACGGAAAATCTTCGCCGCCCCACAGGCCGAGCCTCTGGGCATAGGCGAGATTGTGAACGGTGGTGGCGCCGGTCGCAGAGACATAGACGATACGCGCATTCGGCAGGGCGTGCTGGAGCCGGAGCCCCGCGCGACCCTGTTGCGATGGGGCGACGTCGCCCCGTTCTCCCTTGCCACCGGCGGCGTTCTGCATGGCGTGGCTTTCGTCGAAAATGATCACTCCGTCGAAGTCAGAGCCCAACCATTCGACGATCTGCTTGACGCGCGAAACCTTCTCGCCGCGCTCGTCGGACCGTAGCGTGGCGTAGGTGGTGAATAGGACGCCTTCCTGAAGCGTGACGGGCTTGCCCTGCGGGAACCGCGATAGCGGCGTCACCAGCAGGCGCTCCATGCCGAGCGCGGACCAGTCGCGTTGCGCGTCCTCGATCAGCTTGTCGGACTTGGAGATCCAGAGCGCCTTGCGTTGCCCGCGCAGCCAGTTGTCGAGGATGATCGCGGCCGATTGGCGGCCCTTGCCCGCGCCGGTGCCGTCGCCCAGCATGAAGCCGCGCCGGAAACGGACCGCGCCCTTCGCATCGTCGGGTGCTGCCGTGACGAGATCGAAGGTGTCATCGACCGTCCAGCAACCTGCCAGATAGTCGGAATGCGCCTCGCCAGCGTAGATCACGGTTTCGAGCTGGGCATCGGACAGGATGCCGTCGGTGACGAGGTTTTCGGGCAGGCGCGGACGATAGCTGGGCTTGGGCGGCGCGACCGAGGCCATCGCCGCCGACTGCACGAGCTTGGTGGGATGCGCCTGAGAGCCGGGAATACGGATCGCCTGAAGTCCGTATTCTTCGTAGATCGCATCGGTCAGGCGTGTGCTCTCGGCCGGTGCCCAATCCACGGTCTCATAGCTGAGGTCTGCGCCCTCGGGTTCGGCGAGCGAGGCGTTCGCGGCCGGCGTCGAGGCGGCCCGTGCGAGATAGCCGCGCACGGTCTTCGGTACAGGACCAGATGCAACGGGAGCGGCGATGGTCGCGGCTACGGCAGGACGAGGCGGCACATGCTCGGCGATCCAGCCGATGAGCGTTACGACATCGGGGGCGATGCCCGGCGATGCGGGGAATGCGGCCGGGTCTTCGGCCGGCGCCTTGTCGATGACGGTGAGCCGCGTCTCGATCGTCGTGCCATGCTTGGCATAGACCGCGCCGTCGATCGCAGCGGTGAACACCACGCGGCCGCGCTGCTGCAGACGGACAAAGGCGTCGCGCCAGGCCGGCGCATCCGGCGAGAAATTGGCGCCGGTGATGGCGACCAGGCGCCCGTCATCGGCAAGGCGCGCCAGTGCCGAGGTGACATGGCGCAAGGCGGCGTCGACCATTCGGCCGGAGACGTTCGCCATCACCGAGAAGGGCGGATTCATCAACACGACGCTCGGGGTCACCGACGGATCGAGATGATCGTCGATCTGCGCCGCGTCGAAGCGCGTGACGGGCGCAGCCGGAAAGAGGGACGAGATGAGGCCGGCGCGGGTGTCGGCCAGCTCGTTGAGGGTCAATGTGCCACCGGCAATCTCGGCCAGGATGGCGAGCAGGCCGGTGCCAGCCGAGGGCTCCAGGACGCGGTCGGCCGGCGTGACGGCGGCGGCGGTCAATGCGGCTAGACCGAGCGGGAGCGGTGTCGAGAATTGCTGGAAGGCCTCGCTCTCGGCGGAGCGGCGCGTGTGGGTGGGAAGAAGACCCGCGATCTTGGCGAGCAGCGGCAGCGCGGCGGCCGGAGAGCCGGCTTTGCGGAGAAGCGCCTTTCCGTATTTGCGCAGGAACAGGACGGTCGCCGCCTCGCAGGCGTCATAAGCCGTCTTCCAGTCCCAGACGCCCGACGTGTCGGAAGCGCCGAAAGCGGTTTCCATGGCCGAGCGGAGGATTGCGGCGTCGATGCGCTGGCCGCGCTCGAGCTGCGGGAGGAGTTGGCGGGCCGCCGTGAGGGTGGCGGCGGCGGTGTCGATAGGAGGGACGGACGACAGCGGCGCGGCCGGGGCGGTCGCGCGCGAGGAAAGACTGTGCATGGGGAAAGCCTCGAGGAGAGCGGGAATGGGACGAGCCTGCCGGCGCTCTCTCTCGACCGCGCGGGCTCAAACCCGTCCCGGCCTGTCTCTCCCTCTCAAGCCGGTCGGCCGTGGCCGACATGAAACAAGCGCCCGGCCGTGAAGCGGGGCGCTTGTCTGCGTAAGGAGAGGGAAGCGGGACGGCCGAAGTCGCCCCGCATCGCCCGACTATTCTGCGGCGACCGGTAGGTCGACCTCTACGGTGGAGCCGTCGTCGTCGCCCGAGAGGAACTCCGGCAGCGTTTCGATGTCGCCGTCGGTCTCTGCATCGCTGCCTCCGGCCAACGGCTCCTCGCCATCCGCGAGGCGCAGCGGTTCGGGCAGCCAGCCGGTTTCGGCCAGCAGCCGTTCCGCCTCCTTGGCCATGTCGCCCTTCTTGAGGTGATCGATGAGTTGCGCGGCCCGTTCGCCCGCGCCCTCGCGCACCGCTTCGAGAATGCGGCGCTTCGGCACGCGACCGAGATAGTTGTCGACCGTTGGCGCCCAGCCGACTTCCACCATGTCGAGGCCGGTGGCGTGGGCGAGCCGGTCGGCCTGACCGAGACGGCGTTCCAGGCCGTGCTGGGAGACGCCGTTGCCGCCATACGGGTTCGGCTTCTCATAGAGGGCGTTGACGCCGTAGCTGACGCAGTGGGCGAGCAGTGACAGCCGGCTCGTTTCGTCGAGCGCCGCGAGCCAGACCCACAGCGCCTGGTCGTCCTGGGGCAGATCGGCCTTCCACGCCTCGTGCCGCTCTGCGATTGATCGGGCGGACGGGCTGTCCTTGAGATCGGCGGCCTGGACCGGGAAGAAGACGTGGCGCACCGAGGCCTCCAGGCATCCGCCGCTCGTGGCGGTGCGCTGGAAGGTGTCGACGACGAGCTTGTGCAGCAGGGCCGTCAACGCGACATGCGGATTGTTGGCGACCGCATCGCGCAGCGCCAGCGTGCGATGGGCGGTCAGTTCCATCACCAGCCGGTCGGGCAGCGGCCTGACGGCATCGTCTTCCTCGTCCTCGGGCTCGGCCGGCTGGCCGCCGATCGTGATGACCGCGCGCTGCACGGTGGATGCGCCCGCTTCGGCGCCATCCTGATCGGCGGAGGCGACGTCGCCATCGATCTCGTGCCCAGGATCGACGGCCGGCGCTTCGTCTTCGGGGCGGACATAGCCGCGATCGACAAAGAGCCTGCCATCGGGGCCGATGCTGACGAAGACACCGGCGCGAGCGATGTCGGCGGGATCGTAGGTGACGGGGCGATCGTCGAACTGGCCAAGCGCAGTCTCGATCTCGCCGAGCCGTGCGTCGACCTCGTCCGGCAGCTCGTCGGCGTCCTCATACTCGGCCTCGAGCTTCTGGTATTCGGCGTTGAGCGCGTCGATCGTCGCCTGTTCCTCGGCCGTCAGGTCGGGCGTCACGCCGTCGAGCTCACGCAGCCCAAGAGTATGGCCGTAGGGGAAGTCGGTCGCGACCTCGATCCACTTCCAGCCTTCGGCGGCGATGGTCTCCGCCTCGGCCTTGAGCTTCGCCGCGACCAGGTTGTCGAGCAGGGCGATGTCCTCGAGCCAGCCGCCATCATCCTGCTGGAAGAGATCGCGCAGGACCATGCCGCCGGCCGCTTCATAGGCGTCAAGGCCGACGAACACGGCGCGGCGGTCGGAGGCGCGCGCCGTCTTCTCGGTCAGCATGCGGCGGATCTGATAGGGCTCCTTCGACCAGGAGCCGGAGATCGTCTCCCAGACCTGCTCCTGGCGAGCATGATCGGGGCTGACGGTGAAGGCCATCAACTGCTCAAGAGAAATGCCATCCTCGGCATAGATATCGAGCAGTTTTGGCGAGACGCTGGCGAGCCGCATGCGTTGCCTCACCACATTCGCCGAGGTGAAGAAGGCTGCTGCAATGTCCTCCTCGGACCGCCCTTTCTCGCGCATCGCCTGGAACGCGCGGAACTGGTCGAGGGGATGGAGCGGCGCCCTCTGGACGTTCTCGGCAAGCGAATCGTCCTCGGCGAGGATGTCGGTCGCCGCATCGCGCACCACACAGGGCACGGGCGCGTTCTTGGCCAGGCGCTTCTGCTTGACCAGCAGTTCGAGCGCCCGGTAGCGGCGGCCCCCGGCGGGAATCTCGAACATGCCGGTCTCGGCCCCCTCGGCGTCGAGGACTGGCCGGACGTTGAGGCTCTGGAGGAGCGTGCGCCGGGCGATGTCCTCCGCCAATTCCTCGATCGAGACGCCGGCCTTCACGCGCCGGACGTTGGACTGGGAGAGCACCAGCTTGTTGAAGGGAATGTCGCGCGAAGACGACAGGGTGATCTTCTGAACGGCAGTAGCCATCGGGATTTTCTCCGCGACGGGCGGCCGAAAGCCTCTCTCCCGGCCTCCAACCCGTCACGAAAATCCCCTCGGCCCTCTTCCTCTCGCAGCGGCGAAAGCGAAGGCCGAGGGCTGAAGGAGGATGGAACGGCGGCCGGCGCGTTATAGACTCCTGGCATCCGGTCAGCCCTTGGAACGGGGGCGCGCCGCCACGGCGGCCAGAACGTCGTCCAGCAGTCCTTCGGCCGCCCGCAGCGCCCGTTCGGACGACAATGGCGTCGGCTCGCGCCTCGCCAGCTCGCGGGTGCGATGGCAGCAATAATAGGGCGACAAGATCCGCGTCAGCATCCGCACGTCCGGATGACGCCGATGAAATCCGAGCCGTTCCGCGGCGGCGAGTGCCTTGACCAAATCGTGCCGAACCTCAGCGCGGCACCGATCGTCATCCCATCCCGCGAAATGCAGATAGGATTTCAACGCCAGCTCGACAGCGCATCCGATCAGTTGGAGGAAGATCTCGCGAGAATGGGGATCACTCGACACGAGATGGCGTGCTCCGGCAAGGAAACCAACCGCATTGTCGAAGAGGTACTTCCCCCGCCAGCGTGTGGGGGAGCCGCGCGCCGGCGCGGACGCATGGCTGGCCGCCGGGGACGACGCAGCCTCCTGCCGGTGACGTCGCCGGCGCGATGAAGATGGCGCGCGCATCAGGCCGCCTCCCGCTCGCGGGTGTCGACGGACACCGCGAATTGGTCATGTTCGGGCAGGAAGCTGAGGAGGTAATCGGCAGCCTTGCTCGCCTGCGATGCTGCGCGGACGATGGCTCTATTGTCCTCGCGCAGGACCTCAGCCCATGAGCCGATGTAATCGGCGTGCCGCACGGTCGGCACGATGCCGAGTGCAGCACAGCAAAATGCCGCTGAAATCTCGGCGACCAGCTCCTCGAAGGCGTATTTCTTCGTGCCAAAAGAACCGGAAAGGTCGCGATTCAGGCGATGCGGTGCCCCGCTGGCATGGGAGCATTCGTGCAGGGCCGTTCGATGCCAGTTGATAGGCTCGAAGAAAGCCTGGGGCGGCGGGACCATCACATAATCGCGCGCCGGCACGTAGAACGCACGGTCGCCACCAATCCGGAAATCGATCCCGCTCGCCTTGATCAGCGCATCCACATTCGGCTCGATCAGGCCGGGTCCGGGCGGCGGCGCGACAATGGCGAGGTCGTCGGGCAGGCCCTCGCATTGCGCCAGGTTGAAAACCGTGAAGCGCTTCAGGAACGGGATCGCCTGGGCTTCCTCCCCAGTTTCGCGGGCACGCTGCTTCTCGTCGTCGGGGACGAAGCGATCGGCATAGACGACCGTGGTTCCACGTTCGCCTTGGCGCACATTTCCCCCGAGAGAGAGGGCCTGACGGAAAGTCAGCCAGCTCTGACCCGGGAAGCCACGCTCGATCACGGCACCCCAGAGGATCAGCACATTGATGCCGGAATAACCTCGGCCCGTGGCGGCGTTCTTCGGCATGGCAAGCGGCGCCTTCGCCGCCGCCGTTCCCCACGGCTGGACCCAAGGTAGCCTTCCGGCTTCCAGCTCGGCGAGGATCTTTCCGGTGACTTCGTCGTAGAGGCTCGTCCGGTCGGAGCCGGAACGGGCGCGCGTAGCATGTCTGGACATCGCGGATCTCCGCGACGGGCGCCGGGAGCCTCTCTCCCGACCCTCAACCCGTCACGGCAATCCCGTCCGCACTCTCACTCTCACCCGGTCTGCGGTAAGAAGCGCAGAATCGCATCTACGGGAATACGGCTTTCCGGCTCTTTGCGTCAGGGATGGAAGCCCGGAAGGGAGAAGACCCGCTTGGCGGGGCTTCAGCTCCGCCGACAGCCCGACCCGAAGGGAGACGTCCCAACCCTGCAGGCCATGCCAGATTGGTTGAGCGTCATCTAAGGTTCTTGTTTTTCCCCCTCATTTGAGGCAAAAAAACCGGAACCTGTTCTTCTGGAGGATTCGATGCCTGCGACCTCGCCCATTTATTCTGAACCCGACGAGGTGAGCACCCGGTTGGCCTCCATGGGTCTGACCGAAGAGCCTCTGCTGCATGCGGCACGGCGTTGGCATTTGTCCTGGATCAGTTTCACCGCCAATCACCCGCCATTCGGCATCGGGATTGCCGCCTGGATGGAGGCGGTGGCGGCTTTGCGTGAAGGGCTATTGCCCATTGGCTGGACCCGCTCCGATGAGAAGAACTATGCTCTTGTCCTCCATCCGAACCGGTCGATGGCGATCAATGTCGCGACGGGCGACGCTGGGACTGGGCTGCCGACTGCGAATGTGAGCAACAAGGCGCCGAAAGGCGTCAGCACCGCCGATGCGATCTCGGTCAATCAGGTGCAGCTCGAATTGGATTTGCCGGTGCCGGATATGCCCCATATGCGTGGTGATGAGGGGCCGCTGACTTGGTTCCTGCTTCTTCACCGCGCCGGGACCGAAGTCCGTTGTGAGCTGTCGTTGCCCTCCAAGATTTCGCCCGACGGTCGCATCACCCGCTGGCAGGAGCGGATCATGTTGCCATCCGTTCCGCTGGACGATTCTGAGACCGAAATCGTGGCACCGTTGGGTCCGGATCTCGATATCGACGTGAAGCGGAAAGCATGAGTGGCATTGACGTCTTCAACCCGACTCGCCTGACCTGGGCACGCCGCCGGCGCGGACTTACCAAGACGCGTCTGGCAGCGAGCATCGGTGTCGAGTTGCGCTCGGTGTCGGCTTACGAAACCGGTGAGTTCAACCCGGAGCCCGATCGTCTGAGCGTCATCGCGCGCACCCTGAAGTTTCCGCAGGAGTTCTTTTTCGGCGACGATATCGAAGAGCCAGCGATCGACACGGCCAGCTTCCGATCCTTGTCCAAGATGACCGCGCGCCAGCGGGATACCGCCCTTGGCAGCGGCGCGGTCGCCATGCTGCTCAACGAATGGATCGAGGCACGCTTTGACCTGCCGACCCCCGATCTTCCTGATCTTGGTCGGGACGCTAATCCCGAGAGCGCGGCTGCTGCCGTGCGTCAGGCATGGGGATTGGGCGAACTCCCGATCAAGAACATGGTGCATTTGTTGGAGTCGAAAGGCGTGCGCGTCTATTCGCTCGCCATCGACGCGGTTGAGGTCGACGCCTTTTCGATGTGGCGACGCGATCGTCCGTTCGTCTTTCTCAACATGCTTAAATCCGCCGAACATGGGCGGTTCGATGCGGCGCACGAGTTGGGCCACCTGGTTCTGCACCGACATGCTGCCCCGAGCGGTCAGGAGGCGGAGCAGGATGCGAACGCCTTCGCCTCGGCGTTGCTGATGCCGCCGGCGAGCGTGCGGGCGCACGCACCGAGATTCGCGACCATCGACAATCTGATGCGATTGAAGAAGGCTTGGGGTGTCTCACTCGCCGCGATGACGTACCGTCTCCACAAGCTCGATCTCCTTTCGGAATGGCATTACCGCAAGCTCTATATCGAGATCTCGTCACGTGGATATCGCAAGAAAGAACCTGATGGGGGACCGCGCGAAGTCTCACAGGTGCTGCAAAAGGTGTTCTCGGCGCTGCGGACGGAGGGGGTCAGCAAGGAGGAGATCGCTGAGGCGCTCCGGGTTCATCCGACTGATATCGACGAGTTGGTGTTCGGCCTGGCGTTGACAAGTCTCGATGGCATTGCACGCCGAAGCGAAGGGGGGCGGTCACGGCCGTCGCTAACCCTCGTTTCGTCAAAGGACTGAGCGATGCTCTCGCTGGCGGAGGCGCAAGCTGTCGAAAATATAGCAGATCTGCTCTACGAGTTTTTGCCCGGTAGTGGCAACAACAAGACGGCCTTTCCCATCGCCGCCACCCAAGCCGGCGTCGGGGAATTCTGGATGGGCGGAAGCAAACGGCCGGCCATTGTTGAACTTCTGAAGTTGACCCTTGATCGCCGCCGGGACCGTTTCACGGCATTGATTATCGCGATCGTCCACCAGTCGATGACGTGGCGGCGCGGTAAGGGCAATCCTCTGACCCGCGACGAGATTGATCGTTTGAACGCGGCCCTTCCGGGTGTTTCGTTCAAGATCCCAGATCTGCTCGATCCGGCTTTCCTGAAGAGCTTTGGGGAGCCAGCGAAGGCGGCTCCCGCATCTTCCAGGGTTATCTTGTCGGAGGCATCGGCGCAGGCACTCGTTGCTCGGCTGATGGAGGTGAGCGGATTGGGTCCGCAGGAACGCGGGTTGCGCTTTGAGGGATTCCTTACGGATGTGTTCGCTGCGTTCGACCTCGCGCCGCGCGGCTCCTTTCGCATCGTGGGCGAACAGATCGACGGGAGCTTTCGGCTCCACACCGAAACATATCTGGTCGAAGCCAAGTGGCATGGGCCGCAGATCGGCTTTGCTGATCTCATGGCGTTTTCCGGCAAGGTTGCCGGCAAGGCTGCATGGGCGCGCGGCCTTTTTGTCAGCAATTCAGGCTTCACGCAGGAGGGCCTGGAAGCGTTCAGCCGCGGCCGGCAGACAAACCTCATCTGTGTCGACGGGCTCGATCTTTACGAGGTACTGTCCAGGCGGGTTTCCCTTATCGAGGTTCTCGAAGAAAAGGCGCGTCGCGCCGCGGAAACGAACCGCGCATACATTCCGGTGCGCGACTTGACGTTCCAGGCGCGCTGACATGGTCGGCTCGGGTTCGGACGAAACAACCGGAACCGGAAAATGGAGTCAGCCGGGTGTCCCGCACAAGGGTTGGCGTTGCGTCGACATCGAGGAACGCGACGAGCAAGACCATCTTTGTGAGATGTGCGAGGCGCGGCAAGTCCGCTTCGTCCATGCGATGGAGCATCCCGCCTATGACGAGATCCTGCGCGTCGGCTGCGTCTGCGCCGGCCACATGGAGGAAGATCTCGTCGGCGCTCGCAAGCGCGAAGCCGCATATAAGAACGATCGCAGTCGTCGTGTACGCTGGCTACAGCGAGCATGGCGCATTTCTGCGGCAGGAAATGAATTTCTCAATACCAACGACGGCTTCAATGTCGTCATCTATCCCAAGGGATCAATCTGGGGCGGCCGAGTCGAGCATCGGCCCAGCGGCTATCAGCGGACTTCAAAGCTGCCTTATGGGTCGCCCGATGAGGCCAAGCTGGCAGCGTTCGACGCCATGCTCGGCATGAAACATAGCGAACCCTGGAAGAAGAAGGCCCGGACCTAACTTAAGTTGGCCGCGTTCGGATCGGGTGGTTTCGCCCCGGGGAGTAGTCGCGCTTTAGGTGCCTGGCACTCCATTCGCGATCCGCTCGACCTCGCGGACGGATGAGAGGAGCAACGTCTGACCGTCGGGATCGGATTTCGTCGATCTCAACCCGGCCGGCGCCATCGGTGGCGTCCGCGACCTGCGCGCCGAGAAGCTCGTAGAGCGGACCCGTGATATAGACCCGGCATGCGTCTCGGATCGCATCGAGTTTGACGCGGTGTGACTGATGAAGGGCGCTTTTCGAGGCTCGTCCTGCGATGCAGCGGTAGCCGATGGAGAGGAAGACGGAGCGCTCATAAAACGGGCTCCGCCGGAGGTTCCAAACGGATGTGCAGGTCGGCCAGATCGGCGACGTCCATCCCGGCTCCCGCCAACGTCTGGAGATAGTCCAGCAGATCGTCCTGCCGGGGTTGGCCGAAGGCTAGACGATAAACAGTGAGACTGCGTTTGAGCCACGCCAGGCGCGTCACTTCGCGGCTGAAGGGGAGCATCGGAACGCGCCGTTCGACACGAACGGAGCCCTCATAGATCCAATAGGGGATGAGGTCAGTGTCAACGGTGGTTTCGGATCGGGCCTGCTCGAACATCTGCCTCCAAGGGTCATCCGGCGTGTGGCCATTGCCCCGGAGTGCGTACACTTGGCGTTCCGCCAGATTGAGGCGCACGGCGTGTCCCTTGAAGCGGTGAACGCGCCCTTCGCGCTGTTCCAGGTCGACCGGATTGCCCGGAAGATTCCAGTGGTAGACCCGGTAGCAATACGGGTGAAAGTCCAGCCCCTCTTGGCCGATGGAGGTAGTGGCGAGAACGAAGGGCCGGAACGGGGAATTGAACGCGTCCCTGACGCCGCCGAGGCGCGCAACGGCGCCTTCCTCATCCCGATAATCGGCCAAGCGCATCGCGAAACGGCCGCGCATCTGAAACTTCCCGATCGTGAGAGCGTCGCCTTTGACATGGACGTCATCGACGTCGATCTGCGAGGGTCGGATGGACATGGCCGTAGCCATCGCGCGGGCGACACCTCCGGCCCGTTCTGCTGGTGGCCGGGCACCTAGGCCCTCCGCGTCGACAAGATAGTGCGCATATTCGTCCAGAACGGCCTGGAGGTTCTGGTCGACGCCATAGGTCAGAACGCGATGCCAGTACCGATCTTCGGCGCCTCGCCGGAGCAGGGCGATGGCGTCATGCTGATTGAACAGCGTGCGGAACGCCCAGGCGACCTCGGCGGCAGCGCTGAGCAAGCGCGGATCGTCCCAAGCAAGCTCCGGCGCAATCCTGCGTAGAGCGCGCAGCGCGCACACCGCCGGACTCCCCAGCGCCACGTCAACGAGCAGGTCGCGAAGATCGTCAGATAGAGCGCCGAAGTCACGTTGCTTCGCGGCGCTGCTCAATTCGGCGACGTGCTCCCGAAATCCCTCCTCACTGGCCAAGGCGGCCATGCCTCCCGGAGCCGAGAGCCAAGCGCCAGCACGTGAGCCCAGCAGATCGTCAATCACGGCAGGGGCGGTCCATTCGGCAACGGCAGTCCCGCCATCCTGCGCGGCAACTTGCCTGAGCGCGTCGAGCGCCGGCTCGAGGCGGTCGGCAATGGCCGCGCGCATCGCTTCCTGCGACAGCCTTTCGTTCTGCCCGGCGAAGACAGAGAGCGGATCGGCGATCTCGGCCAATTTAGGGGACGGATAGATCAGCAGGAGCGTCCGCAGTCCGGCCAACCGGCCCTGGTCCTGCCGAAACTGCAACGGCCGCAGGCGATGATGCTCGAAATAGCGCCGGCCTGATTCGCCGACGCCCATGCGCCGTTCCGCCTCATAGGACAGAAGCGCGGCAATGGCGTCGGGCACCATGGACCAGGAGGAAAAGATGAGCGCCTTGGTCAGCGGCGGCTGCGATCTCTGGGAGCCATAGTAGGGCATGGCTGCCGGGATCCAGAGGTTCTGTTCAAGGCCAGCGCCGAATATGTCATCCATGATCGCACGCATGCGACCGTTGGCTGGATCGAGCGGAGCGTAGGCGTCGAGCGCGTCGTGATCGAGCATGGCCGGCCGCGCGGCCAGAATCGCGTCGCGAAGCGCTGCGGATGGCGTATTCGTTCGCTCCTCCAATAAGCGCTTCAAGCTGTAGTGTCGCATGAAGTTGAGAAGATAAGGTGCTGATTTCCAATATTCGGTGATCTCCGGGGCATCGAGCGCACGCGCCACATTCGAGACTGCGGCCGCCTGCGCGAGATCGGCCGGTGCGACCGAGACGGCCACGGGCGGCTCGCCCACCATGGAATCGCGCTCGACGGTGCTGGCGACGCGCTCGGTGCGCGCAATTACCCGGCGCAAACGCTGCTCGACCGTCCTGCGCGCCTCGACTGCGGCGGCATGTGACGCGGGCAAGCCATGCAAGAACCCTCGGAAGGCGCGCATCTCGCGCGCCAGCGTCTTGGCTACCTCCGGCCCCCTCTCGCGGCCGTAGAGAAAGCTCAACGTCTCCAGGAAGTCCTGATAGTGATCGCCTTCGTCGGGCTCGTCGCCGGCAAGGGTCAGCATGCGATAGGGCGTCGCGGACAGGAGCAAGGTTCTGGCGGCGTGACCGTCGCTGCCTGAATAGTCGAACAGCTCGCGCGCCAGGATCGCGGCGTCGCTGTCGCCGTGCAGCAGGTCGCGGAAGCGCTGAAACTCGTCCATGATGATCAGATCAGGCTGAAGCGCATCCACGCAGGCGTGAGACAGTTTCGCGCGCAACCTTGCCACGAGGCTGTTGCGCGGTTGGGTCATCTCCCACGGATACGCGTCCCGCCGGCGCGGGAACATCTCGCAAACGCGCTCCAACTCCTGGAAGAGATCGCGATCAGCCTGCACATCGCGGCGGAAGCGTTCGATGATGCGCGTGTCGACGCCGCGCAAATCCAAGCTGTCGACGGCCCAATTCCAGCCGTCAACGCCGGCGGTGACCTGCAGCAGGTTGTGGAGCCCGCGCGGACGCGAGACGTGATCCTTCAGCAGGTGCAGCAACAGCGCGCGCTCTTGCGTTACGCCGGTCGCCGATCGGAGATCGAATGTGGTGCCCGGAGTGAGGCTGATGAAGTTGACTTTGTTGGCGTCGAGTCCCTCCTGGTCCCGCAGTTGTAGCGGTATCAGTGTCATTCGGGTCGGCAGGGCCAGTTCCCGCCGGCCGAGGACGTTCAGCCGGTTTAGGTTTTGTGCCGCGATCGCCTGATTCGAGCAGATGTAGAGGATGTCGATCCGCTCGACGCTGTCCCACAGATGCTCAATCATTCGGGCGATGACGCCGCGGGCGACCATGGTTTTGCCGAGCCCCACCTCGTCGGCGACCAGGAACTGGTGGACAGGATCATCCGGGCCGTAGAGCCGGTCGAAAACGTAGTCGACGGTGCGGCGCTGGAACGCCTTCAGGGGCGCCAAGGCGGGCGCGGCGCGGAACCGTTCATTGGACATGCGCGCCCTCCGGAACTTTGAGCGCGACGCGGAATGTCTCCCAAAGGGTGCGGAACTCGGCCGGGATGGGGTCGGCTTCGCCTGGCTCGACGGTTTCCAATCGGGTGATCAGCCGTTCGATAGCGCGGAGCTGATCGCCGCCCCGGCAGAAGGCGCGCACCATCTCCTCGAGGAGCGGCGCGTCATCGGCGGCCATGCGCCATGCGCCGTGGCCGGAGCCCTCTTGTGCGGCGAGTGCGGCGGCGAACGGGTCGCCAAGTTCGGAGAGTAGCAGCCGCAAATAGCGGAAGAAGGCATCCTTGCTGTCGATCACCCAGCGCAGGATTGCGGCGTGCCGTTCCGGAGGCAGGCCTTCCAGAAGGAGGCCGGTGCTGAACAGAAGGGAGACTTCGCCATCCCCGTCGACCAGATGGAAAGCGAGGAAGTGTGTAAGATCGATCAGCGGCATTGCGCCGAGATCAATCGGCTGCCCCAGCCGCAGCCTCTCAAGAGCATCTTGGCCATGGCCTTCGCCGCGCGTGATGGGCCATATGCGCAAGCCGCCGATGCCGGCGAGCGGGAGCGGTGTGGAAGGGATCAGCCAGACGCGCCAGAGCAGACTGTCGTCATCGGCTGATTGGGTGCGCTCGCAACGAAGCTTCAAGCCGCTGCAACAAATGTCGCGGCGAGCGGCATCCAACCGCGCTTCGGCTGCCCGCAGGGCTGAATCGACGGCGACCAGTTCGTTCGGCACGAAGGGACGTGTGAGCCGACCAAACCCCTTTTCGCCGAGAATCTCCTCGATGCTGCCGACACGTGAGCGCTTGCCGGTGAGCGTGGCGAAGACCTCGATATTGCTTCCCGACAAAAGAGCGGGGCGGGTGGCGTTACCGGATCCGACCGTGATCGTTGTGTCCCAGCCCATCTCCGTGATGAAGGCCTTGGCGTGCAACCCCTGGAGAGCGGTCGCGTCTACTTCCTCGCCATCCTCGGTGGCCGCCATCTCGTCCATCACCGCCACCCGGGCGAAACGGCCGAGCGTTGCAGCAGGGACCAGCGCGAGTTCATCCGAGCGGCCGATCAGGACGGGTTTCTCGGCGCCGGCGAGATCTGCGAGCATTGACAGTGCCGTGTCGTCGCAGAACGGCGAGATCACGCCGAGCCGGGCGCAGGGTTCGGGACGCCATTGCTTGCCTCCCAGACCATTCACGGCGAACGCGAGGCTTTGAAAGGGTTCGGGCAAGCTCCAATCGGTGCGGCGCAGGTCCTCGGCAATTTCCTCGGTGAGGTCGCGAGCCCCCTCGGGCAGACCGGCCGTCGCAAAGTCCGGCAGGCGGCGAATGAGATCGGCCAAAGGTCGATTGAGGGCCTGCGGCCGTCGCGCGACCACGCCGTCGAGCGTCAACGCGATATCCCACGAGCGATCGCGGGTGAGATTGCGCGACAGCACCAGCAGGCGAAGGCGAGTCGGTTCGTCGGAGCGTACCGGCTTGAAGCGGAGCGCCCATATCTTTGGATGGAAAGCGCCGCCGCTGGGCGCCGCGACCTCCACGATGATACGTTCTAGCAACGAGCACAGGCGAGAATGCGGTCGCGTGTGCGCCTGGATATGTCCGGCGTCAGTGAAGACAAGGAGACGGCCGGCGATGCGCTCGGCTCCTTCGAGCAGCGCCAAGGGATGAGTCAGAATGTCCTCGCGATTCTCGGCGGCAAACAGCGCCAGGCTGACCGGCACCGCGAGTGCCGTCTCGAAGTCGAGCGAGAACGTGGTGGCGACGGCGGCGTCGAAGATATAGCCGGCCGGCGGCTGGAGGTTGGCGCCGTAGAGGGTGCGCTGTTCGGGATCGAGGCTGCGCCTATTCAGCATGAGCCAGGTCCCTCAAATGCGATCTCGCCTGGTTCCAGCGAAAGTTCAGGCGGTCGACGCCGGAAGCACCAGTCCAGCGATCGCGGACGGCGTGGTTGGCGTAGCGCGATTGACTGGTTTTCAATCGGCGTTCCCGCTCTTCCACGAGTTGTCGGGCCGCAGGCGCGGAAGCAATCTGCGTGGTGCCATCGACCACGAGTTCGAGCCACTGCGCCACGAAGCGCTTGGCCGCGGGCCGGATGCTGTGGGCGGGATGTTCGACGGCGTCCCAGAAATCGTCGAGGGACCAGTTGCGAACGACGGAAAGATCCAGCTCGGCGGCCCAGGCCGCAATGCGCTCGCGATAGTCCGCGACCCAATCGTCACGACCACGCAATTCGCTGAGCGCGAGATTGTAGAGGAGCGCCGCCCCATGCATCACATGCGAGAAGATCTCGCCGTGGCGGACCAGGCGGCGCGCGTCCGCCGGAAAGGATGCCAGATGTGGATGGGTCCAGATATGGTCGCATTCCGCATCGATACCGTCACGCGCCAGCATGGTCAGTAGCGCCGCCGGTTGGGTCGCAACCAGGCGATCGATGATGAACTGCGCTTCGTCCGCGGTCAGGCTGAAGGCGGCGCAGTCGAGCAGGCCGTTGGGCGCCTGTGGCAAGGCTGGATTCCAGATAGCTGCCGCCCGTGAACCTGCCGCGGCGTCCTCGCTGTCCGACGAGACGCGCGGCCACTTCAGGCCGCGCAGAGAGATGAAAAGGCTATCTATCGAGCCCGGGAAGAGGCGGATGCCCCAGGCGCCGAGCCCGGCCCAATAGACTGAGCTGGGCAGCCGCTGCAGCCTTGGACCGGCGTCGCGGCCGATGATGCCATTCGACTCTCCGCCAGCCTTCAGCGCGTCGGCTAGCCGAATTTCCAGGGCGCGCGCTTCGGTGCGAAGCTGGCTTTCGGGAACGTCCCGACCTTCCAGCGTGCGGAACAGCCAGGGGATGAAGAGCATATACCGCAAGCGGGTCTGGATCGTGCTCGTCCCCGGAAAAAGGTGGTCCGCGATCGAATCCCGGATGGCGCCCAGCCCCAGCTCGTCGCGGCTTTCGCGCTCCTGAAAGAGAGCCATTATCCGCTGCGCGCGCTGGCGCTCGGCTTCATCGAAATCGATCCAGGCAAGAGATGACATCCGCGTCGCGTCCCGCTTTCAGGCAACCGCGACGGCCGGGTTCGTGCGTCCGACGGGGATGATTGCGCCGGAGGTCACCAGCACGATCAGCCCGCGTTCGGCTTGGGTCATATCCAAATAGGCGCGCACTTGAGTGCGATAGTGGTCGAGCGTCTCGGGCGCGGGCGCGACGTCGCTCTTCCAATCGACGATCACCTGAGGCGCGCCATCGGGGCCAAAGGCAATCGCATCGGCGATCCCGGCCGTCGCTTCCTCCTGCTCTTCGGTCAAGATGGAGGCGTAGACTGGAAATTCCGGCAAGAGACCGGGCCGCAGAGCGACGATCTCCGGCAAAGCGAGAGCGCGAAGAACACAAGCGGCGAGTTCGGCCGCTGCAAGACCCTGAGCAGGGTCAGGGGCCACCGGCTGGCCAATGGCGCGGATCAAGGCTTCGGCGCGGGCAATGAGAGCGGGCTCCGTCTCCGCTGTTTCGCCGGTGAGAACCTCTTCGATGAGCTTGTGCAGAATGACGCCGCGCTCGCGACCACCTTGGATCGTCTGGACGATGCTGTCCTCTACAGGCGCATCGTCGACATCAGTCACCAGGATCTCCGGTAGCTCGGCATGCAACGCCGGTCCGGTGGCATTCTCGTCGCGGCTGGGGGCGAGCCAGACAATGCGCTGGCGGCGCTCTGCGATCATCTCCGCTTCGGCCGCGAAGATTTCGCGGGTCTGGGCATTCTGCGCGCCAGCCCCATCGGACCCGACCTCGGGCGGCAGATGGCTAAGATCGAGCGCCGGCAGTTCCGTCAGCGACAGGTCCAGAAGGGAAATCCAGGCCGATCCCTTCGCAGCGACATCGAGCCTCGGCAGAACCAGCAGCTCGCGCGCCCGCGTAGCGGCGACATACCAGAGACGGATGCGCTCGCGGTCGAGCTCGGCCTTCTCTGCATCGCGCGCCGCCTCGTAACCCGTCGGCTTCACGCCCAACACCGGACAATAGAAGCGGCCGGTGGCACGGTCGGTGATCGCGCTCTCCGGCGCCATGATCTGCGTCATTGTGTTGACGGGGACGACGATCGGCCATTCCAGCCCTTTGGCGGCATGCATCGTGTAGAGCGCAACCGCCTCCTCCTGAGCATCGGGGCGGCCTTCGACGGCGCGGGCCTCGTCGGTCCACGCGGCCGTCATTGCCTCCGCGAAGGCACGCAGGCCGCGGACCGCATACGCCCGGCTGAGGCTAAGATAAAGATCGACATTGGCGAGGGCACGCTCGGCCTGGTCGCGATGCCGATGAAGGAGGATCGGCCGCACGCGCAGCACGTCGATGGCCTGCGACAGCAGGTCGTGCGGCGTCGTGGCGTTCATCCTCAGCCGCAGCGCCTGAAGTTTCTCGATGATGTCGCGCGCATGCGGATGAGTGATCGTTTCCGGAGCCACGCCGAGGTCCAGTCGCGGCAAGGCGTCGGGCGCATCTTCGGAGCGCGGGAGCGCCCAGACAATGTCCAGCAATTCTTCCTCAGTCAGCCCGACCAGTGGACCACGAAGCAGCGCGCCCAGCGCGAGCGTGTCGCGGCGGTCGGCAAGCACTCGCGTGAGGGCGATGAGGTCCTGGATCTCTTGGCGCCGGAACAGTCCCTTGCCGGCCTGAGTCGCAACTGGAATGCCGCGCCGCTCCAGCGCTTCTTCATAGCGCCACAGATCGCTTCCCGTCGGCGCGAGAAGAGCGATGTCACCGGGCCGGCAGGCGCGGCGCTCACCGGTTTTGCGATCGAGAATGGCCTCGCTGCCGATCAGGCGCGCGCACATGTCGGCGACAGCCTCGGCTTCGCCGTCGCGCTGGCGTTCGGCCGAGGCCTTGCCGTCGGCATCGGCCACGGCAATGTCGAGGGCCGCGACGCACAGTCCGTCGTTCCGTTCAGGATGGAACGCATCAAGAGCGGTGAACCCCGGCTGGCCGTTCTCGGCCGACAGCAGGAGTTCGAAGCGATCGTTCACATAATTCAGGATCGGTTCGCAGGACCGAAAATTTGTCGAGATCGACACGACGCTGTCGGGTGCCTGCGCAAGGAAGGTTTCCCGCGCCTGGATGTAGGCCGCCACGTCGGCGCCACGAAAGCGGTAGATCGCCTGTTTGGGGTCGCCCACCAGGAACAGCGCTCCCGGCCGGATTTGGAACGTGGTCCAATCGTCGCGGTCTGCTCCAGCCTGCGGGTCGCCGCACAGTCGCCAGAAGATTTCGGTCTGCAAAGGGTCGGTGTCCTGAAACTCATCGACCAGGACATGCGCAAAGCGCGCGGCCAGCGCGCGGCGCACCGCTTCATGGTCGCGCAACAGGGCGCGTGCGGCGAAGATGAGGTCATCGAAATCGAGAAGCGCAGCCGAGCGTTTGTAGTCACGGAAGCGATCCATGACCGGCTGCACTAGCTGGACGAATTCGGCGAGGATGCGCGACGCGGCCGCCTGCGACAGTGCGGTCCATGCTTCGCAACAGGCATTGTAGTGGCCTTCCGCGCCAGCGTTCAAGCGATCGCCATCCGCCTTGGCGAGGCCCGCGTGTTTGGCGGCTTCGCACCACTTGCCTTTCTTCTTGTAGGCGCGAAAGCTTCCTCCGGCCGTGCAGAGATCGGGATGGGCGCGCGCGAGCAACAGCCGCACCAGATCGGCCGGCTCCGCCGGCGAGATTGCCTCAATGGCTTCGGCCTTTTCCAAGAATAGCGTCGCGATGTCAGCGGTCTCCGGCTCATCGACTCCGGCCGTGTGCAGCCAAGATACGAAGCCGTCTGCTGTCTGCCGGACGGCTCCGATGAGCGGTTCCAGCGCCTCGGGCGCCTCAACAGCCAGCGTGCGACGGCTGCGGAGGTGCGTGAGAATCTTGTGGATCAGCCAGACGGTCTCGCCCGGATCCTGCAGGACCATTTCGGCAAGCAGTCCGCCAGCATCGTCGGCAAGTTCCTCCCGAAGCCAGATTTCAACGATTTCCGCAAAGGCGAGGTCCGCCTGGTCGCGGTCCATCACGACCGCCCCGGGATCGATGTCCGCCTCGACGGGATAAGGCTTGATCAGGCGTTGACAGAAGCCGTGGATGGTCGAGCAGGTGATTTCATCGATCGCCACGCTGGTAGCCGCGAGATTGCGGCGTTGGTCTTCGGACAAGCCATAGGGCAAGGCAACCCGAAGCTCGGCGGGAATGCGACCTGCCACCAACTCGCCAACGAAGTCGCGGACACGGATGAGAAGCTCGCTGGCCGCGAGCTCAGTGAACGTCACCGCGGCGATCGTCCTTGGCGCAATGCCTTCGGCCAGCATCAGGGCGATGCGACCGGCCATGACGGCGGTCTTGCCGGAACCCGCGCCGGCTTCGACCAAGAACGAGCGGTCGTGAACCGCGATCACAGTGCGCCGCGCCACATCATCGGCGAGCGGTTTCAGCGGGGCATTCATTACTGAGCCTCCCAGACCTGCGCGGCGTCCCCGAGGCGCTCGGTGGCGGCGGCAATCTTGCGCTTGCAATAGGTGGCGCCGGCGTTAGCCGGCAATGCGATGGCGAGGTCGTCATATGTCCCGCCGGTGTCGGCCCCGAGTACGGCGCCGCCGGCAAGGAGACTGGCGTGCGCGGCGGACAGATAGCCGGCGACGTCCGCCAAAGTGCCGTCGGGATCCTCGAGCCGCAGATCAATCTCATCGCGCGGAAAGAGCAGGGAGGCGCTGATGGCGACATCGTCGCCGAGCATCGCCTTCACGGCGAAGGCATAGAGACAGCGCTGCAGCTCCTTGCCGCCGTCGAGAATGATGGTGTCCTTGGGCTTACGGCCGGTCTTGTAGTCACGCACAAGAGCGCGGCGGCCGTCGGCGGAGACATCAAGCCGATCGATGTAGCCGGCAATCCGGAAGTCAGTGCCAGGAATTCCGACGCTGGCGGTGGCGTCCCAGGGCAGCGCGTCATTGGTCTTGGGCTCGGCGCCTCCGAAAGGGACCTCGCCGAAGGCGCGGGCATCAGGCAGGCGCTCGTCGCCAAAGGCGAGGGCTCGCCGGCTCAACTCCCGCGCCTCGTCGAGGGTGCGCCGCCAGATTACGCGCGGCGGCACAGGACGTTCGGTTTCCCAGCTTTCGGCAACCTCGCCGGCAGCGCCATCGACGGCGCTGGCGATCTGTTGCCCCGTTGCGGCGGCCAGTCCGCCATTGGCTTCGAGTGTGCGGAGAGCCCGATCCAGAATCTGGTGAACGAGATCGCCCATCGCCCGCGCATCGAGAACGAGCGGGTCGTCGCCGCTTTCGGGCGCGCGCCAGCGCAGGCCGTAGTGCCAGACGAAGCCGAGCGGATTGCGCAAGAGCTTGCGAAGGGAGCTGGCCGATTGGGTGCGCGCCAGGATGGCCTGGATCACCGGGTGGTCGGCACGAACGAGTCCGTCATGGGGAGTAATCTCCTCCCGCAGCCAGTTGCGCCAACAGGCGGCCGCCGAAACGGCTTGCGGGAGCGCGCGGAATTCCTGCGGCCGGGCGGTCAGCCGGTCGGTTTCGCTGAAGGCGTGATCCGGCACCCGGTTGCGCCGGAGATAAACCTCATCGGGCTGGCCCTGCAGGAGGGTGCTGCGGCCGAGGAGGCGGCCATCGCTGTCCCGTCGCGCCCGCGACAGGACAACCTGGCGCTCGCTGGTCGCGAGGATTGTTGCGAAATCCCGCCGGTCGGCCACGCCGACAGGGAGCGGGTCGAGCTCAGCCGTGGGGATGATGTGATCGGAGAGGAGGCGATCTTCCGAAATGCCGCGCGGCCAACGCGAGGAATTGAGGCCGAGGAGTCGAACGAAGCGGCGCGGCGATGCCGCCAACGCGCTTGCAGGCATCCATGCGACCGAGACGCAGGCATCCAGACCGTCGTCCTGCTTCAACGTCTCCAGGGTAAGATCAAGCGAGGCGGCCGGGCCGGCAAGGAGCGCCTTGCGCCAGATGGCCAAGGTCCTGCCATTCAGCAGCGCTTCACCAACTGCTTCGGCCGCAGCTACGCCCTGCGACAGCAGACCGATAATCTCGCGCAACGCCGGACCATGATCGATTTCGTCGGGCCAGTCGGCAGCGGTCAGGCGGTCGAGCAGGTGGGTCCAGGCTCGGGGCGACGCCAGGGGAGCATCTGCCGGCAGGACGCGCGTCCAGCCCGCTGGCAAAGCCTGAAATGCGCCGGAATAAGCGGCCAGCAGGGACGACAGACGCCGCATCCGCGTTTGAGAAAGCCCGCGCACAAGGATGTCCGCGAGCGCGGCGGCTGCCTGACCTTCCCTACAGGCCGTGATCTTGACGCCATGCACAAAGTGAAGGTCGAGATTGGCGTCGGCCCGCAAAGCCAGGAAATGGTCGTCGTAATCAGCCGGCGTGACGGATGCGATGGCGATCTCGGCGGGATCAGCCGCGCCGGA
This sequence comes from Hyphomicrobiaceae bacterium, assembly GCA_035440865.1. GTDB lineage: Bacteria > Pseudomonadota > Alphaproteobacteria > Rhizobiales > Hyphomicrobiaceae > DAORNH01. The sequence continues at coordinate 31,322 of DAORNH010000004.1, forward strand.
CGCGACGAGCTGCCGTGCCCAACGGAGCGCCTCGATGGCTTCGTGATAGGCGGTCGAGGCGCTGACGGTGACAATCTCTGGCGTGTGCGGATCACTCCGCGTCACGTCGATAACAGCTCCGTCGAGCCAGGCAGGCGTCGACCGCGGACCGGCGCTCCAGGTAATCGGCACGTGCTGAGCGATAGCGTGCAGAAGCGGCCGCCAGCACGGCGACAGCTCGGTAATTCCGACGATCTCGATCGGCCCGAAGAGGGCGTCGACATGGTCCAGCCGCTGCAAGGCTGCCGCGACCAAATCGACCGGACGCATCATGGCCGGCGGCAAGGCGGCAAGCACTGCTTCTTCAAGGCTGGCGAGAGATGCAATACGTGGGTGCTCGCTGGCACGCGCCTGCAAGTCGACGCCCGCGCGCCACGCCTTGCGGAGCGTTTCAGTGGCGGCTCCCACCATGCCTGGCAGAGCCTTGAGGCCATCAAGCTCGCCTAGCTCGACGTCCGGCAGCATCCGCTGGATGGTGGCGCGCAATGTCTCGTCGTCGACCGGACGCGACAAGCCGCCGGCCAGGCGCGCGGCGAGCCCCTCGAAGGTTATGATCTGGAGGCCATGACGGCGCTCACGTGCGGCGGCGAGCCGCACTTCACGCATCGCTAATCGTCCGTGGGCGACGATCGTGCGCCGTTCTTTTGGTTGCATTGGTTGCCCCCGCGCTAAAGCCCGTTGCATCGCTTCTGGTGGATGAAGGCGGCGCGCTCTTTGACGCGCCGCAATCCACCTTGACCGATGCCCCCGATATGAATAGTAATTACACGGGTCGCGTCGATATGTCCATATAGCTTTTATGCGTATCGGCAAACGGAGGTGGAGCGATGGATGCCGCTGTGGCGCTGAAATGGGGCGTAGAGCGCCGGCTCGAATTCATCGAGTTCCGCCTCTTCTGGGACGGGGGCGTGAACCGCTCCGACATCATTGATGTGTTCGACGTGTCAGTGCCTCAAGCGTCGAAGGATTTGACGCTCTATCAGGAGCGAGCGCCACACAACGCCGTCTACGACAAGAGTGCTAAGCGCTATGTTGCGAGTCCACAGTTCTCGCCAATTTTCCTGAAGCCTGAAGCCGAGCAATACCTCAACCAGCTTCGATCCGTTGCCGACGGTATCTTGGACTCATCCGAGTCTTGGATAGCGCATCTTCCGCCCTACGGCGGGCCGCCTGTCCCGGCCCGGGGGGTGAACACCGAAACATTGCGAACAATCGTCGCCGCGATCCGTCAAAAAGAGGCAGTGGAAGTAAAGTATCAGTCGCTATCTAGCGATGATCCCAGGTGGCGATGGATTGCGCCGCATGCGATCGGCTTTGACGGATACCGCTGGCACACCCGTGCCTTTTGTGAGGTCGATCGCACGTTCAAGGATTTCCTGCTGTCCAGAATCATTGAGACCAGATCACTTCGACCGAGCGAGGTATCGGCTGAGCATGACACCGACTGGAACGAATTCGTCACACTGGAAATAGGGCCGCACCCAGACCTTTCCGAAAGCCAGAAGCGGATAATCGCCCTCGACTATGGCATGCGAAGTGGGCGCGCACAGATTCGTGTTCGAAAGGCGCTGCGCTACTATGCTCTGAGGCGATTGGGTCTCGATACGCCACCGGCCGCTCGTCGCCCGCAAGACCAGCAAATCGTGCTTCTGAATGAACGGGGTGTCGATGAAGATCATCGATAACACCTCGCAGCTGTTCGGTGACGATCTGAAAGCGACAGTCGGGCGTGGCGCCCGACTGAAGATCGCTGCGTCGTGCTTCTCGATTTACGCCTTCGAGGCGCTCAAGTCTGAGCTTTCGAAGATCGAAAGCCTTCAGTTCATTTTTACCGCACCGACGTTTGTGCCGATGGAGGTCACGGACCGCCTGCGCAAGGAACGGCGAGAGTTCTTCATCCCAAAAGCGCGGCGGGAGAGTGGCCTTTACGGAACGGAGTTTGAAATCCAGCTCCGCAACAAGCTGACGCAAAGGGCCGTGGCGCGCGAATGCGCCGACTGGATTCGCAAGAAGGCCAGGTTCCGGTCGAACACCACGAAAGCTCCGATGCAGCAGTTCCTGCATGTGGCGAGCGATGACGGCGGAATTGCCTACATGCCGATCGGCGGCTTTACGGCCGTCGATCTCGGCTACCAGAAAGGCGACGCCATCTCGAATTTCGTGACGCGGTTCGACGACCCGAACCACACTCAGATGTACCTCCAGTTGTTCGACCAAATCTGGTCGGACCCGGAGAAGCTCGATGATGTCACGGCCGCGATCTGCGACCACATTGAGTCCGTCTATCAGGAGAACTCGCCGGAGCGCATCTACTTCCTGATGCTGTACAACATCTTCCAGGACTTCCTTGAGGATATCGACGAGGACGTTCTGCCAAACGACCTCACCGGGTATCGTGACAGCGTCGTCTGGAACAAGCTTTTCAACTACCAGAAGGACGCCGCCACCGGCATTATCAACAAGCTCGAAACCTATAACGGCTGCATCCTCGCCGACAGCGTCGGTCTGGGTAAGACGTTCACCGCGCTGGCGGTCATCAAATATTACGAGCTGCGCAACCGCGCCGTCCTGGTGCTCTGCCCGAAAAAGCTCGCGGACAACTGGCGGAATTACAACACCAACCTGACGACTAACATCTTCGCCAAGGACCGGTTCAACTATGACGTCCTTTGCCACACCGATCTGTCGCGGACATCGGGCGAGTCCTTCGGCATTCCGCTCAACCGTGTGAACTGGGGGAATTATGACCTCGTCGTGATCGACGAGTCGCATAATTTCCGGAACAACGATGTCTTCAAGGATCGGGAGACGCGCTACCAGAAGCTGATGAACAAGGTCATCCGCGCAGGCGTGAAGACCAAGGTTCTGATGCTCTCCGCGACACCGGTGAACAACCGCTTCACCGACCTGCGCAACCAGCTTGCGCTTGCGTATGAGGGGCAGTCGGAGGCCCTCAGCCAGAACCTGAAGGCACAAACCAGCATCGAGGAAATCTTCCGCCGCGCGCAGAAGGCTTTCAACGCCTGGACGATACTGCCGCCGGACGAGCGAACTGCGGCCTCGATCCTCAAGGCGCTGGATTTCGATTTCTTCGAGCTTCTCGATGCCGTGACGATCGCCCGGTCACGCAAGCACATCGAGACCTTCTATGACACGAAGGACATCGGCAAGTTTCCCCAGCGTTGCAAGCCGTTGTCGTTTCACTGCCCGATTACGCAGCGTCCAGACGTGATGGGCCTGAATGACATCTTCACTCAGCTATCCGTGCTGAAGCTCGCGGTATATGCGCCCATCAGTTACATCCTTCCGAGCCGACTGCGGAAGTACGAGGAGATTTACGACACCCAGGTCGAGGGCGGCCGGGGCAAGCTGCGGCAAGCCGATCGTGAGCGCAGCCTTCAGGCGCTTATGACCACCAATCTGCTCAAGCGCCTCGAAAGCTCTGTCGAGGCGTTCCGTCTCACCCTGCGTTCGCTCAGCGGGAACATTTCGCGCGCCCTGGACGCCATTCGTGACTTCGAGCGGTCAGGCGGCACGCAAAGCGTGAGCGATTTTCTGGCGGACGAGGAATTGCTCGACGCCGAAGACGACGATCTGGCCGGGCTGGGCGACATCACCGTTGGCAAGAAGGTGCAAATCAGCCTTGCCGATATGGACCTGCCGTCATGGAAGCACGATCTCGAGGCCGATCTCGCGCTCATCGAGGACCTGATCGCCTCGATGGACAAAGTCGGCCCGGACGATGACGCCAAGCTCCAGCACCTCATGCAGGTGCTCGGGCAGAAGGTGAGCGAACCGCTCAATCCGGGCAACAGGAAGGTGCTGATCTTCACGGCCTTCGCCGACACGGCAAATTATCTCTACGCCAATCTGGCACCGTTCGCGCAGCAGCTGGGGTTGCAGACCGGAAAGGTGACGGGCTCCGGCGCGCCGAAAACCACCCTCAGAAAGAGTTATGACTTTCAGGGCGTGCTCACACTCTTTTCGCCGCGGTCCAAGGAGAAGGCGGTCGTCCTGCCCAACGAACCGGGCGAGTTGGATATCCTGATCGGCACGGACTGCATCTCCGAAGGCCAGAACCTTCAGGACTGCGATTACCTCGTCAACTATGACATTCACTGGAATCCGGTGCGCATCATCCAGCGCTTCGGCCGAATCGACCGCATCGGCTCGCCGAACACCCAAATCCAGCTGGTGAACTACTGGCCCGACATCACGCTTGACGAGTACATCAATCTCAAGGAGCGCGTCGAGAACCGCATGGTGATTGCCGACGTGAGTGCCACCGGCGACGACAACGTCCTCACCGCCAAGAGCAGCGACATCGCCTACCGCAAGGACCAGCTGAGACGCCTTCAGGAAGAGGTCATAGAGCTGGAGGACGTGAAGACCGGCATCTCGATCACCGATCTCGGCCTGAACGATTTTCGGATGGACCTGCTCAACTACGTCAAGGAGCACGGCGAGCTTGATAACCTGCCGAACGGGATGCATGCCGTCGTCCCCGCTCAGCCCGATCTGGGTCTTCGGCCTGGCGCGATCTTCGCGCTCAAGAACATCCACGACAGTGTCAACATCAACCAGCAGAACCGGTTGCATCCCTACTACCTGGTCTACATCGGCAATGACGGAGAGATCGTCGCCGACCATACCGAGGTGAAACGCCTGCTCGACCTCATCCGCACAAGCTGCAAGGGCCGGCCGGAGCCGATCCACGAAGTCTGTCGCGCCTTCAATGAGCGCACGCAGGACGGCCGGAAGATGGATCGCTACTCCGAGCTGTTGAGCAGCGCCATCCGTTCGATGATCGAAGTGAAGGAAGAGAAAGATATCGACAGCCTCTTCAGCGGTGGTCGCACCACGGCGCTGGTGCATACCATTGCGGGGCTGAATGACTTTGAGCTGATCGCCTTTGTCGTGATCGAGGGGGCCGACGCATGACAGCCTTCTTCGACTATCCCAAGAGCGCCGCCTTCGGCCGGGTCGTGCCGAAGAACAAGATATACGAGCATGCCGGCGCCAACACCGCGCTCAAGGATCTGTTCGTGCGCGAGGTTGATCAGATTCTCTGGCGGTTCAAGCTGGCCCCCGAGACGACCAATCTCGGCGCTACCTCGGCCGTGACCGAGATCCAGGTGTTCGGGATATCGCTCAAGACCGGACGTCTCGACGAGGCCGTCCTGCGCGCGATCGACAAGGCGATTCCGTTTCCCCTGATCTTCGAGCTGACCTGGCGCGGCAAGCGCAAGGCGACGGCCGCGTTCAAGCGACCGAGCGAGGCGGACGGGTCGAAGTGGGTGATCAGCGAGTATTTCGCCACCGAATGGGCGTCGGAGGATGCACCGCGTGAGCCGTTGCCGGTCGCGCTCGATCTGGGTGCGCTCTATGACCGCCTTCTCACCGCCATGATGCCCGCGTCCGCGCAAATCAGCGAGCACATACAGACGCGGGTGGACCGGATGGAGGCGATCCGAGCCAAGACACGGGAGCTAGAGCGGATCAAGGCGCGGCTTGCCCGCGAGAAACAATTCAACAAGCGCGTGGCGATCAATGCGGAGCTGCGCGCTGCGAAGCAGGAACTGGAGCGGCTGACCGCGGGCGATCCCGTCGGCGCTGTGGCGGAAAAGTAAGAGGACAAGGATGGAAAAGTTGAAGATGCACAGCCCCGTTTTGAGCCAGGAAAACCTCGCGAACGTCCGGGCGCTGTTTCCCAACTGCGTGACGGAAGCGCGCGATGAGGCCACAGGCAAGCTGCGTCTGGCGGTGGATTTCGATCAGCTGAAACAGGAGCTGTCCGATTATGTCGTAGAAGGGCCGCAAGAGCGATATCGGCTCGATTGGCCGGGGAAGCGGGAGGCGTTGGCGCTCGCGAACGCAGCGGTCGCAAAGACTCTGCGCCCTTCCGATAACGAGAGCGTGGATTTCGACGGGACTAAGAACCTGTTCATTGAGGGAGATAACCTTGAGGCTCTCAAATTGCTGCAAGAAACTTATCTTGGTCGGGTAAAAATGGTCTACATAGACCCGCCATATAATACTGGAAACGATTTCATATATTCAGATGACTTCTCCGAAAGTGCTGAGTCATTCTTAGCGCGATCAGAGCAGAGAGACGAGGGCGGAAATCGACTAGTAGCAAACACGACGTCCAACGGTCGGTTCCATTCGGACTGGCTTACTATGATGTACTCCAGACTCAAGCTGGCAAGAAACCTACTCTCCAGCGACGGAGTGCTATTTGTTAGCATAGACGACAATGAGGCTCACAACCTCATTCGACTCGGCTGTGAAATATTCGGAGAGGAGAATTTCGTTGCTCAGCTAGCCGTCATGGTAAACCCGCGCGGGAGACATCTTGATCGGTTTGTCGCGAAGACACACGAGTCAATCCTCGTATTTGTCAGAGATGGGCTCAACGCGGGCGCGATCCAGGGCCTCGAAAAAGAGGGCCGGATGGTCGAGGAGTACAACAAATCGGATGATAAGGGGCCTTACCGACTACTCGGACTGCGCAACCGGAACCAGTCATTCAACCCAACTACTCGTCCGAACTTATACTATCCGCTTTACGTGAACCCTCTGACGAGGGAAGTTTCTATAGAGCAAGATGACCGCTTTAAGGTTGAAGTATGGCCTGATGCGCCAGATGGAGTGAAGACGTGCTGGACGTGGGGGAAAGAGAAGGTGCGAAATGAAGGATCTCTTCTTTGTGCTGAGCCGTATGGAGACGAGTGGCGCATATATAGAAGAGATTACCTAAATGGCGATGACGGGGAAACGTCCAGGAGCTTGGTGAAGTCCCTTTGGACTGAGAAAGAATTCACTAATGACTACGGAAGGAAGGCCATAAAGGACCTTTTTGGCTCCGCATTAATGGACTTTCCAAAGTCGCCAGACCTGATTTCCCGCCTTGTAAAGATTGGTACCACCCGGGAATGCATCGTACTCGATTTCTTTGCCGGATCGGCAACAACCGCGGCTTCAGTCCTTTCGGTTAACGCCGAAGACGGCGGCAATCGCGCGTTTATTATGGTGCAGATGCCGGAGGAGGTTGAGCAATCTTCCGCAGCATACAAGGCTGGTTTTCACACGATCGGAGAGCTTGCGAAGGAACGCATCCGCCGCGCCGGAGCCAAGACTCTAGAGGGCGATTGCCACCCTGAATGGAACAGGGATGTCGGTTTCCGTGTGCTGAAAATCGATACGTCGAATATGCAGGACGTGTATTACCGCCCGGATGAGGTTGACCAGAAGGATCTGCTCGAGGCCGTTGATAACATCAAACCGGATCGCACGGCGGAAGACCTGCTGTTCCAGGTACTGGTCGATTGGGGAGTCGATCTGAGCCTGCCGATCCGGCGCGAGAGCGTGCAGGGCAAGACAGTATTCTTCGTGGACGAGAACGCGCTGGTTGCCTGCTTCGAATTGGGCGTGACCGAGGAGCTGGTGAAGGAACTCGCCGGCCGCGAGCCGTTGCGCGTCGTCTTCCGCGACAACGGGTTCGTCTCGGACGCCGTGAAAATCAATGTCGAGCAGGTCTTCCGCCAGCTCTCCCCTGGCACCGACGTCAAGTCGATCTGAGGGGGCGGGCATGAAGCTGAAATTCAAGGTCCAGCCCTATCAGACCAATGCCGTGGAATCGGTCGTCGATTGCTTTGCCGGGCAACCGTTGGTCAGTGGCGTCACCTATCGGATCGACCCTGGCCGGAAGGCGCAGGCGAGCGCCTTCGAAGAAGGGTTCAAGAACGCCGACATCGCGCTCACCGACCTTCAGGTGCTGGCAAACATCAAGGAGGTCCAGCGGAGGCAGAACCTGCCCATGTCCGACGCGCTGGTCTCAAGTGCCGGGTGCAGGTTCAACCTCGACGTCGAGATGGAGACGGGCACCGGCAAGACCTACTGCTACATTAAGACCATCTTCGAGATGAACAAGCGCTACGGCTGGTCGAAGTTCATCATCATGGTGCCCAGCATCGCGATCCGCGAAGGCGTCTATAAGTCGCTGCAGATCACTGCCGACCATTTCACCGAGAGCTACGGCAAGAAGGCGCGCTTCTTCATCTACAATTCCAAGCAGCTGCACGAGCTGGAGAGCTTTTCGTCCGACGCCGGTATCAACGTCATGGTGATCAACATCCAGGCGTTCAACGCCCGGGGGGCCGACAACCGGCGCATCTATGACGAGCTGGACAATTTCCAGTCGCGCAAACCCATCGACGTGATCGCCAGCAACCGGCCGATCCTGATTCTCGACGAACCGCAGAAGATGGAAGGCGCCGCCACCATGGAGGCGCTGCCGAAATTCAAGCCGCTGATGATCCTTCGCTATTCAGCCACGCACCGGACGCAGCACAACCGTGTCCACCGGCTCGACGCGCTCGATGCCTATAACCAGAAGCTGGTGAAGAAGATCGCCGTGCGCGGCATCCAAACTCGCGGCCTGGCCGGCACGAACGCCTATCTGTACCTTGAGGGTATCGACATCTCGAAGAAGTCTCCGGTGGCGCGGATCGAGCTGGAGGTGAAGCTCAAGTCCGGCGAGATCAAGCGTCAGCTCAAGCGGCTGGAGTTCCGCGACGATCTTTTCTCTGAGTCCGGCGAGCTGGACCAGTATCGCGACGGCTTTACAATCTCGCAGATCGATGCCCGCAACGACACCGTCGAGTTCACCAACGGTGCGGTGCTTCGGGCGGGCGAAGCGACTGGGGACGTTTCCGAGCGCGACATCCGGCGCATCCAAATCCGCGAAACCATCAAGGCGCATCTCGACAAGGAGAAGCAGCTCTTCGCCCAGGGCATCAAGGTGCTTTCGCTCTTCTTCATCGACGAGGTGGTGAAGTACCGCGACTACGAGCGACCCGACGAGAAGGGCGAATATGCGCGCGTCTTCGAGGAGGAGTATGAGCTTCTCAAGGCGGAATATCTGTCGGAGCTCGCGATCGACAATGAGGTCTATCGTAAGCATCTCGGGGCAATCGAAACGTCGAAGACCCACAACGGCTATTTCTCGATCGACAAGAAAACCAACCGGCTGAAAGATCCCACCGTTGGCGCTCGCTCGGTCGATTCGGACGACGTGGACGCCTACGACCTGATCCTAAAGGACAAGGAGCGGCTGCTATCCTTCGGCGAGCCGACGCGCTTCATCTTCTCGCATTCGGCGCTCCGCGAAGGGTGGGACAATCCCAATGTCTTCGTCATGTGCATGCTCAAGCACAGCGACAATACGATCTCGCGCCGTCAGGAGGTTGGTCGCGGCCTTCGGCTTTCGGTCGACCAGCACGGCGACCGCATGGATCACCCCGCTGTCGTTCACGACATCAATGTGCTCACGGTCGTCGCCAGCGAGAGCTACAAGGATTTTGTCGGCGGCCTGCAAAAGGAGATTGCCGACACGCTGTCGTCCCGGCCCCGGAAAGCGACCGAGGCGTATTTCACCGGCAAGACCATCGCAACCGAGAGTGGTCCGGTCGAGATTACGCCGGCCATGGCGAAGCAGATTTATCGCTACCTAGTGAAAAACGACTACTCCGACGACGCGGATCAAATTTCCAAGACCTACCACGAGGCCAAAGAAGCCGGGACTTTGGCGGACTTGCCGGACGAGCTGAAGCCCCATGCGGAGCAGATTTTCCAACTCGTCGATAGCATATTCAGCGACGCCCAACTGCCGAAGGTGGATGATGGCCGGAAGCCCAAGACCAATCCGTTGAATGACAATTTCGAGAAGAAAGAGTTCCGGGAGCTTTGGGCACGTATCAACCAGAAGGCCGTATATCGCGTCGAGTTCGATTCCGATGAGCTTATCCGCAAATGTGTGAACGCCCTTGACAGCCAGCTACGGGTCACGCCGCTCCAGTACACCGTTCAGACTGGACTCCAGGGCGACGGCCTTACGGATGATCAGCTGAAAGCTGGCGACGGCTTCAAGCTCACCGGCTCAACGACCGAGCGCGGTGGGTCGGTCCATTCACTCGTGAGATACGATCTTCTCGGCAACGTCGCGGAAAACACCGAACTCACGCGAAAGACAGTGGCCGAAATCTTCACCGGGGTTGCCGCCAGCGTATTTGGCCAGTTCAGGGAGAATCCAGAGCATTTCATTTCTGAGGCCTCGCGCATCATCGCCGAGCAGAAGGCCACGATGATCATCGAACGGCTCGCCTATGACGGCCTGTCCGATCGCTACGACGTGGACATCTTCACGGCCAATCAGACCGGACAGGACTTCTCCAAAGCCAGCTCGAAGCTGAAGAACCACGTGTACGATTATGTCGTCACGGACTCGGACATCGAGCGTCGGTTTGCCGATCAGCTCGATGCAAGCAGCGAAGTGGTGGTCTATGCGAAGCTCCCTCGCGGCTTCCTTATTCCGACGCCGGTGGGCGATTACAACCCGGACTGGGCGATTTCCTTCAAGGAGGGCAGCGTCAAGCACATCTATTTTGTCGCCGAAACCAAGGGCACGATGTCCTCGATGAAGCTCCGCGAGATCGAGAACACCAAGATCGAGTGTGCCCGGAAGTTCTTCGACGAGATCGGCCGGAGGGTCACGGAGGATCGCGTCAAATACGACGTCGTGACGAGCTACGAGAAGCTAATGGATATTGTTGGGCGCGCAGCCCACTGATCGGGCTGCCTGAGACATTGGCCGCGGAGAGAAAGCCAAGCTGACTCAGTGGCACTGTGACCATCTCCAAGGCGTCAATTCCCGCCTTGGCGCGCGTGACGTTCCCTCAGCAGGTCCCCAACGCTCCGCCCATCCACGCGGCACACTGCGATGACTCGATCATGGGAGATGACGCGTCCGCTCCGGCCGCGGCGAGCCTCGCATTGCGCTCTGCGGCCGAACGCGATCTGCTCAAGTAGCATCTTTGCACGGCGGCCTTCGGGGGCGTGAAGCTCAGGCGCATCAAAGTCGGCAAGCCGGACCTCGATCCAAGTCTGGGGGTCCGGCGACTGACCAACGCAGAGGCTGTCGCCGTCACCAACGTAGCGTATCAAGCCCTCAAATTTTTGCCCGGCCGCTGCAGGAAGGCGCCCTTCGCACGGGTCGGCCTGTGCCGGCGCAGCCCACCAGAATAGCATGAGCGCGAACGCCGCTGATAGGAGATGGCGAGCGAGGCGAGGCGTGCCGACTGGGCGCTCTGAGCTGGCCGCCATGTAGCGGACGATCCAATTGATTCTCGGTGAAAATTCCATCGCCGATGCCCGCGCTAGCCGAGACCGACTTTGTAGCGTGCGAGAAGTTTGGCCAATCTGGTCCGGTTCGTTGTCATAGGCTGAGGATCGCTCGGAGCGAGGTGATCGCCGACGTGCTCAAACAGCGCGACACAAATCTCGCCATTGTCGTGATTGGAGCGGTAGGCAATGCCGTCCGGCACCGTAGGATGGTCGTGGATGGCTTGCGACCACTGTTGGGCGACGGCATGAGGCCCACTCGTGACGGCACCGGTCGCGCCGATCTGCGCTAAGCCGGGGCCGTGAAGGGAAACCAAGCGGAGGGGCGCAGAGACCTCTATCTCGGAGAAGGATCGCGCCTCCAGGAAAGTCAGGGCAACAAAGCGTGCGCCAACGCTGCGTAGGCAGGTTTCCGCAAAGGCACCTTCAAGCGTCGTCGCAAGATAGCAGACCCCATAGATCTTTGCCGGATCGTCGAAGCGATTGCCGCCTGTCGAGCCAAAAAAGAGCGGGCCGCGGTCGCTGCGGTGGATGCGTATAAGGCGAGCGCCGCTGGGAATCTCCTCAATAGGGAGCTCGCGGCTGGCGAAATCGGCGGGCGGAAGTGGACCGGGACTAGGCGGCGCCATGTTCGCCGTAGGCCGCCGCTGCCGTCACCACGTCTTCGATTTTGCCCTTGCGAAGCTGATCGATCGGCCTCTTGCCGCCAAGGCGCTGATCGCCCGTGAGCATGAAGTTGACGCGCATCCATGGGTCGTCAACTGTGAAGGCATCGAGCACCTCCCGGATGCCGGGCAGCAGGCCGTTCTTGCCGATCTGGAAGGCCGGGTAGACATAACCGTCTCCAACGTCGAGCCAGAAGACCTGGTTACGCTCCCGCTTCCGGCCGAGGCCCTGCGCGGTAATTCCTAGATGCTCGGCGAGCTGCTGCGCAGAGAGTGCACCGCCTTCCGCCTTCAGCATTTCGCGCTTCATCTCTGATCCGCGGAGGAAAGCCTCTGTAAGCGGATCGGGCTTGTCCGGCTCGATTTCCGCCCCGATGGCGGCGGCTTCACGCAGTGAGCTAAACAGCACATCTGTGTCGGTCGACGCGCCGACGGCGGCCAACAAGCGCTCGCGTGGCATGCGCTCGGCAATGCGTGCGAGAGCTCTGCCGGTTCGAAGGACAAAGGCCTCGACAAGATCCTCGCTCGGAGCCGGCTCCGAGCGGCGGCTGCGCGTAGCTCCCGTGGACGTGGCGTTTCCTCCGAAGTGGCTGGCGCGACTGCGGCGGCGAGTTCCGGCTGAAGCTGTGGGCGCCATGGCGATATCCCTTGGAAAGGTTCAATTGTCATGATAGATATAGTGCGTGAAAACGGAAAATGCAATTGCGATTGTCATGCAAGCACAGAATCCCGCCAATTGTGCGATTTTGCACTCCTCCAGGGTTCGAGACCCTGCGCCAAGAGCGCCGAGTGGCGCCGGGTACTGGAAATTGTGCGCCGGTAGAATGCGCCGCAACCCATTGATGTGCGTGCTCTTTTCTCGATTTCGTGCAATCTTGAGTGAATGGATGTCAAGGCTGCAGAACCCGCTTCAGCGGAAGTCATCGACTTCTTCGACTACGCCTCACCCGAGCCACGCACAAGCCCTCGGAGGAGTTGCATTCAGCGCCGACCCGAGGCCACTCGATCCGGGATGGAGATCACTGACGATTGGCCCGCACGCGTACCAGTTACCGAGGCTGAACTGGACCTGTTCGAAGCCCATTTCGGCCCGCTCATTGATGAGCTGCTGCGCTCGACAGACTGACTTGCTGAACGGAGGTCCTGCATGAACGCCAGAGCAACCCCAGCCCTGGTGCCGCCGGGGCGTGCCGCTCTCTATCTCCGCGTCTCAACAGGCCGCCAAGCCGAGCATGATTTGTCGATTCCCGATCAGCGGCGGCAGCTTCACGCTTATTGCGACGGGAAGGGGATTGCCGTGGTCGCCGAGTTCGTCGAACCGGGAGCATCCGCTACGGACGACCGTCGTCCCGAGTTTCAGAGGATGATGGACGCCGCAGCGGAGAAGCCCGCGCCGTTCGACTGCATTATCGTCCACTCATTCTCACGATTTTTCCGCGATCAGTTCCAGCTCGAGTTCTACGTTCGGCGGCTGGCGAAGAACGGGATACGCCTGATTTCCATCACGCAGGATCTCGGTGATGATCCAATGAGCGTGATGATGCGTCAGATCATGGCGCTGTTCGATGAATATCAGTCGAAGGAGAATGCCAAGCATACCCTTCGCGCCATGCGAGAGAACGCGCGCCAGGGATACTGGAACGGCTCGCGCCCGCCGTTTGGCTACAAAATCGCAGTCGCTGAGCAGCGAGGCGCGCGCGCAAAGAAGAAGATTGAGCCAGACCCCTCGCAGACTGAAACTGTTCGGCTCATGTTCCGCCTCGCTAGAATCGGCAGTGAAGACGGTCCCATGGGTTCGCGTCAGATCGCCGACTACCTTAACGCACATGGCATTCGGACCCAGACGGGTGGCCGATGGGGCGTCGGCGCAGTCCACCAGATTCTTACGCGTGAAACATACATTGGCAGGCATCGATTCAACGTCTCGGGCAAGCGGAAGGGCGAGAGGAAATCCGAGGATGAGATCGTTGAAATGGCGGTCGAGCCGATCATCAGCGAGGAAGAGTTCGCCGAAGTTCAGAAAGTGATGCGATCGCGAAGCCCGCAGCTCAGAGCGCCTCGGTTTGTCTCCGCTGGTACGCTGCTTGGCGGAGTGTGCTTCTGTGCCGACTGCGGCGGAGCGATGACGCTTCGCACCTCCGGAAAGGGCGACCAATATCGTTACTACACCTGCTGCACCGCTGCCCGACAGGGGAAGAGTGGCTGCCGAGGACGCACCATTCCGATGAATGAGCTGGACGAGATGGTTGTGGGCCATCTCGAGGAGCGGCTGTTGGCGCCCGATCGGCTGGAGGAACTGCTCTCCGGTCTCCTGAAACGCCGGGAGGAGCATACGGAGCGTCTACGAGGGCGGGTCGCCGAACTGAGGAAGCAGGCGGCAGACGCCGAAGCCAAGCTCACGCGGCTTTATGAGGCAATCGAGAACGGTCTCGCTGACCTAGACGACTGCAACCTGAAGGGACGAATTGTCGAGCTGAAGCGGATGCGCGATGCTGCCAGGGCAGACGCGGACCGGGCGGAAAGCCGTGCGGACGATAAGGGCAAACGGCTGACCCCCGAGCTTTTGCGCCGATTTGGGATCGAAGCGCGCAAGAAGATCCGGGCGCGTGACGGTGGTTTCCGTCGAAGCCACGTCCAGGCGCTGGTCCAGCGTATCGAGGTGGGAACAGACGAAATTAGGATTATGGGTTCGAAGCCAAGGCTCCTCCAGACGCTCGTGACGTCCGGAGGAGGCTATGGAGTGGAAACGGCGACGCACGGCGTTCGCAGTTTCGTTCCGAAATGGCTCCCCGGGCCGGATTCGAACCAGCGACCAACCGGTTAACAGCCGGTTGC
>DAORNH010000005.1:0-17939 GCA_035440865.1 Hyphomicrobiaceae bacterium
AAGCGCGCGGCGCCGAAAGCCGGCATCGTCTCCAAGGCAAAAGACGCGGCAAAGAACATCGGCGACCGCACCAAGGCGACCGTGAAGGACGCCTATGGCCGCGCCAAGGATGCGATTGCCCCGGCCCCGACAACGCCGGCTCCGGCTCCCGCAACGCCTGCTCCCGCAGCTCCGGCGCCCAAGCAGTAACACGGGCTGTCACGCCTCAATTCATGAGGGGCGGCCGGAAACGGTCGCCCCTGTCCTCTGTGGAGAGACAAAGTTCCGTCGCTATTGGGCCGGCGCGACTCATCTTACGGTCGTCGCACGCAACGCTCGAGGCTGAGACGGGACCCCATGGATCTCCTTTTCCGGATCATCTACGCCGCCCACGCCAGAGGCACGCACCACAAGCTCGCCCTCGATGGCCTCCGCTATCTCAAGGGGCCGACCGCGGAACGCTGGCAGCGTGTGCTCATGAAGCACGCCAAGGATCTGATGGCCGGCGCCAAGGCCCCCGACGACGAGTTCAAGGATTTCAAGAACCACGTGCTCCACGTGCGCGACAATTTCTGGGGCGGCGCGCCCGAGAAGGCCCGCAGCTGGTATGATCACCTCGTTGATGTGCTCGAGAGCCGCGACTGGCGGAGTGCCGCCTGGTGCGCCGGCATCCTCAGCCACTACGTGACGGACCCGATCCACCCCTTCCATACCGGCCAGTCCGAGGCCGAGAACAATGTGCACCGCGCGGTCGAGTGGAGCATCAACCGCTCCTACGACGCGCTTCGCAAGCAGGCGGATGCGGAATTCGCGGGCGAGATGGTTGTGCTCGGCGAGGGCGCCGATTGGCTCGAGCGCGCGATCTGCGACGGCGCAACGCGCGCCAACGCCTACTACGAGAAGCTTATCGCACATTACGATTTCACGCGCGGCGTCGTTGAGCCGACGGCTGGCATCGACCAGGTCGGCAACCGCATTTCGGCCGAGCTCATCGCCTACGCGGCGGAGCTCTTCGGCAAAGTGCTCGACCGCGCCATCGTCGAGGCGCGGGTGGCTCCGCCCGACGTCACGCTCACCCTCGAGACCGTGCTCGCGGCCATCGAGATGCCGATCAAGGCGCTGCAGAAAAAGCTCGCCGATGCGGGTGATCGCCGCCAGGTCGAGCGCATGTACGACGAGCTCGTCGCCACCGGTACGGTCGAGACGAATCTCCCGGATGATGATCGCATGGTGCGCGACCTCCACCGCGCCGAGGTGCTGGCAAAGCTGCCGACTGCGAGCATCGAGGGCCGCTTCACGCCGCCGGTGCGCGAGAAGATCGAGACCATGGTCGCCCGCCGCCGTCGCGCCGAGCGAGAGACCGTAGCCGCCTCGTTGGCGCAGACCGTGCCATCGGCCTCCACCACGGTCGCGATGGCCGCGGCCACATCGGATGCCGCCGTCCCTGCCCCCGCGTCTCCGGCCACGCCGCCCGCACCACGAGCCATGGACCGGCGCCAATCGCAGATAGGCGGCTCGAGTGAGCTTGGTGATGCAGACGTTGAAATTCGCAAGTCACTCCGGGGCGATGCAGGGGCGCCCTCGGCTCCGCCGCCGGTTCCGGGCTCCGACGGAAGGCCGGCGGCGCTTCCAGCGACCGGGGCTTCACTTCTCGCGCGCCTCGGTGATGTCGGCTCCGCCGTGACTGGCTCCGCGGCCGTAGCGCCGGCCGTGCGCGTCACCGCGTCGCCGAAGACGGCCGCATTCCACCAATTGCTCGAGCCGGATGGAGCGGCCCCGGTGGACGCGAGCATTCGTGAGGAGCGCGAGCCGCGTGCCGGTCGCCCGCGCATCGCACGCGATAGCGCAGTCGTCGACGCACCCTCGATCGGCCCGAAGACGGCGGACAGACTGATCACCGCCGGAATCCGCACCATCGGCGAGCTGATCGATGCCGAGCCGGAGGCCCTCGCCGCTCGCCTGGCGACGCGCCACATCACGCCCGCGATCCTCCGCGACTGGCAGGACCAGACCCGCCTCGTGCTGGCGGTTCCGGTGCTCAGGGGCACGCACGCGCAACTCCTCGTCGGCGCGGGCCTCAGAACGGCGGAAGCCCTGCGCGATGCCGAGCCGGCGTCGCTCTGCAGCGCCGTTCTGGCGTATGCCGCGAACGCCGACGGCCAGCGCATCCTTCGCCAGGGTGACCCGCCGGACATTGAGCGGATCAAGGGCTGGGTGGACGCAGCTCGGACCGCACTCGCGGCCTGATAGCCGGCCTGCCGAGGTGGAGCCGGCTTCGCATCCGGCTCGCCTCTGGTTATAGAGGCCGCTCGTCTCCACCTCGAGGCTTGGATATGCGACCGGCTGGAAAAGGCCCGCTCGACTCGATTTATTTCACCTATCCGCGGTTTGCCGCGAGACGCGCGCCGGACCTCGATGGCGTGCAAACGCGGGCGCCCGTCGCCATCGTCGGTGCCGGTCCCGTCGGCATGACGGCGGCGCTGACGCTTGCGCACTATGGCATCCGCTCCGTGCTCCTCGATCAGAAGGACACCTTCAACGACGGCAGCCGCGCCATCTGCATCGCGCGCCCGAGCATGCACATCCTCGAGCGCATCGGCGCCGTCGCCCCGTTCCTCGACAAGGCTCTCCCCTGGCGCTACGGGCGGAGCTACTACCGCGAGCATCAGGTCTTCCGCCTCGAGATGCCGCACTCCGAGAACGACCGCTACGAGCCGATGTACAATCTGCAGCAACAGTACATCGAGCAGTTCCTGCATGACGCCGTCGCCGCCCGTCCCGAGATCGACATGCGCTGGCAGAGCCGGGTCGACGCCATTCGCCAATCGGAAGGCGGCGCGACCCTCACCATTCGCTCGCCGGCGGGCGACTACGACCTCGACGCCACCTATGTGCTCGCCGCCGATGGTGCCCGCAGCCCCTTGCGATCGCTGCTCGGGCTGCGCCTCAAGGGACAGAACTACGAGGGCAAGTACGTCATCGCCGACATCCGCATGGCGCACGATTTCCCGACCGAGCGGCGCGCCTTCTTCGAGCCGCGCGCCAATCCGGGCAGCACCGTGCTCATTCACCGACGACCTCTGGCGGCTCGACTACCAGCTGCGCGACGGCGAGGACGAGGCGGAGGCCGTCCGCGAGGAGACGATCCGCGCGCGCATCGCCGCCATCCTCGGCGACATCGGTCACGCCGGCCCCTGGGAGCTCGAATGGTGGAGCATCTACACGGCCAACACGCTGCTCCTCGACGATTACCGCGCGGGCCGCGTCTTCTTCATCGGCGACAGCGCGCACATCGTGCCAATCTTCGGCGTGCGCGGCTTGAACAACGGCCTCGCGGATGCCTTCAACATCGGCTGGAAGCTCGCCTATGTGCTCGCCGGCAAGGCAGGGCCAGGGCTTCTCGGCAGCTACACGCCCGAGCGGCGCGGGGCGACGCTCGACGTCTTCGCCAATGCGGGGAAGAGCACGCGCTTCATGACGCCGCCCTCGCGCGGCTGGCGGCTCGCGCGCGAGGCGGCCCTGTCGCTCGCGATCCGGCACGCCTTCACGCGGCCGCTTGCCAATCCGCGCCAGATGCAGGCCTACACGTATGCTGAGAGCCCGCTCACGCCCTTCCCGGCGCGTGACCAGGAGTTCGCGGGCGGACCGCGCTCAGGGAGCCTCGCGCCGGATGTACGGCTCCAGGATGGCACTCATTTCCGAAGCCGCATCGGCGACGAGCTGACAATCCTTCTCTTTGCCGACGCGGCGAGCCTGCCGCGGCATAAGGCGCAAGTCCGCGCTAGTCCGGGCGCCGCCGAACTCGCGGTGGTGACGGTCGTCCTCGGGCCCGATTGCGCCGACGCCGCCGCGATCCTCGACACGGACCATCGCATTGCCCGCGCCTATGATGCTCTCGATGGGACCGTCTATCTGCTGCGTCCCGACCATCACATCGCCGCACGCTGGCGGCAACTTGATCGCTGCGAGCTGGAAGCGGCGATCGCCGCCTGTCTCGGCAAGGAGACGCCATGAGCGCTGAGCAGGATCATCTCGAGGCCGCCTACGAAGCCCTTGCGGCCGCCATTGACACGGCAGGCGGCGAGAACGAGGCGCTGTTCCTCACAAAGCTCGCCCTCATACTCGCAGACCGGATTGCCGATCCCGCCGCCTTCGAGGCGGCCATCGCCATCGCGCTCGAGGATCTGCCAGGCGCCGCGGAGCGGCACTGAGGCAGTTGCAGGGGCTCGACGCGACGGCGCGTGTCCTCTACTGAGTTGGCCGAACCCTAATCCACGATCGGTCAGGAGTTGGCGATGAGCAAGGTTGCGTGGCTGGGCCTCGGCGTCATGGGCTATCCCATGGCGGGGCATCTCGTGAAGAAGGGCGGGCACGACCTCGTCGTCTACAACCGCAATGGCGCCAAGTCCGCGGCCTGGGCGAAGGAGTTCGGCGGGCGCACGGCGGCGACGCCGGCTGAGGCCGCCAAGGACGCCGACTTCGTCTTCTCGTGCGTCGGCAACGACGATGATGTCCGCGCCGTCACCATCGGCAAGGACGGCGCCTTCGCGAGCGTCAGGAAGGGCGCGATCTTCATCGACAATACGACCGCCTCGGCCAACGTGGCGCGCGAGCTCTACGCCGCCGCCAAGGCCAAGGGCTTCGACTTCCTGGACGCGCCCGTCTCCGGTGGTCAGGCCGGAGCGCAGAACGGCGTGCTCACCGTGATGGTCGGCGGCGACGAAGCCCCATTTGAGCGGGCGAAGCCGGTGATGGCTGCTTTCGCCCGCGCCGTGACGCTGATCGGCACCTCGGGCGCCGGCCAGCTCACCAAGATGGTCAACCAGATCTGCATCGCCGGCCTCGTGCAGGGTCTCGCCGAAGGCGTGCACATGGCGCAGAAGGCGGGCCTCGACCTCGCCAAGGTGATGGACACGATCTCCAAGGGTGCGGCCGGCTCCTGGCAGATGGAGAACCGCTGGAAGACAATGGCCGAGGGCAAGTACGACTTCGGCTTCGCCGTCGACTGGATGCGCAAGGACCTCTCGATCTCGCTCGATGAAGCGCGGCGGAATGGGGCGACGCTCCCTGTGGCTGCCCTCGTCGACCAGTTCTACGGCGAGGTCCAGCGCCTTGGTGGCAACCGCTGGGATACCTCCAGCCTGCTCGCCCGCCTGAACAACCAGAAGAACGACAAGAAGGCGTGAGCCAGACGAGCCCCGGGCCGATGCGGCGCCCGAGCCCCATGGAGGTTCTCACCTACATGGGGTCCATCAACCCGGCAACGCAGCATCTCGACATCAAGGTGCTCGCGGCGGAGCCGGGCCGCGCGCGATTCGCCATGCTTGTGCGTCCGGACATGGCGAACACCTTCGGCACCTGCCACGGGGGCATCATCTTCACGCTCGCCGATACCGCGTTTGGATGGACGGGCAACGCGACCAACGAGAAGGCGGTGACTGCGGGCGCCTCGATCGAGATCCTGGCACCGGCCATGGTCGGCGACCGGCTCATCGCCGACGCCGTCGAGGTGTTCCGCGAGGGGCGCAACGTGCTGCTCGACGTGCGCGTCTGGCGCGAGGGCACGGACGTCACGGTGGCGCATGTGCGGGGCCGCATGCGTCAAGTGGGCGGCGCATTGCTCACCTGATATATCGCGGCGGCCCGGTCTGCAGTACGTTCAGCGGCAGATGTCACCGGAGGAACGTGCCATGACCGCCGAGCGCAACGAGCCGCGCATTTTTCGCGGCCTCAAGGACGTGTACTTCGAGCGTTCGGACTGCACGCGCATCGACGGCAAGGCGGGCGAACTCAGCTACCGCGGCTACTCGATCCACGATCTCGCGGCCCACTCGACATTCGAGGAGACGGCCTACCTGCTGCTCAACGGGGCACTGCCGAAGACATACGAACTCGCAGCCTTCGATGCCGGCCTGAAGGCCGAGCGCCAGCTGCCCGCGCCGATTCTCGACATCATCGGTGCCGTCAGGGCCGGGCATCCGATGGACGTGCTGCGGACTGCGGTGTCCGCGCTTGCCGCATTCGACCCGCAGGTCACGGACAACGGCCGGGCTGCCACGATTGCCAAGGCCATCCGGCTCACGAGCCAAGTGCCGATGATCGTCGCGGCACACGCGCGGCTCCGCGTCGGCAAGCCCGTGATCGCACCCGAGCCGGCGCTTGGTCATGCCGCGAACTTCCTGTGGATGCTCAAGGGCGTGCAGCCTTCGGAGGACGCTGCCAAGCTGCTCGACACCGATTTCGTGCTGCACGCCGAACACGGCTCGAACGCGTCCTCGTTCGCGGCGCGCGTCGTGATCGGCACCGACGCCAACATCCACGCCGCGATGACGGCGGCAATCGCCACGCTCTCAGGGCCCGCGCATGGCGGCGCCGCCGAGGACGTCATGCAGATGGCGACCGAGATCGGCGATCCGGAGAACGTCGCGGCCTATGTGAAGGGGAAGCGCGCCGCCAAGGAGGCGATCACGGGCTTCGGCCACCGCGTCTACCGGGTGGAAGACCCGCGCGCGCGCCACATGCGCGAAGGCGTGAAGCGGCTCTCCCTCGAGATGGGCGAGCCTCGCTGGTACCAGATCCTGCAGGGCGTCGTCGACGAGATGAAGCCGTATGCCCGTCACGGCGTGAACGTGAATGTCGATTTCTATTCAGGCGTGATCTACCACCTGCACGGCATCCCGAAGGACCTGTTCGTGCCGATCTTCGCGGTCGGCCGCGTGCCGGGCTGGGCGGTGCAGGTGCTCGAGCAGCAGGCGAACAACATCCTGATCCGCCCGTTGACGCTTTACTCCGGGCCGGAGGCACGGCCCTACGTGCCGATTGCCGAGCGGGCCTGAAGGCCCTACGGCTGACGCCCGGCGGCAGGGCCACCGGGCGTCAGGTGAATCGTCTGAATGTATCAGTGGCTCTCGCGAACCGGCATGCGGTGGTCATTGGCGACCGGGGGCGCGCCAGGTGCCGGAGCGTCTGTAGTCCGATCCGATGTGACCGTGATGTTTCGCTCGAAGTTCACGAAGGTGCGCGCCTGCGGATCGTCGAACTTGTAGTGCACGACATAAGCACCGGGCGATAGGTTTGGCAGCTCGAGGAACACGTGGAAGTAGAAGTCGGAGGTTTGGCGCTCGGCCGAGTTTTCGAGGTTCACCCGGCGGGGTGCCGTCCATACGACGCGACCGCCGCGGTCACGGATCTCGATGCTGGCGAACAGCTGGAAGTGGTAGCCCGAGCCGCGCGCACTCCAGCCGAAGCCGACCGGCTCGCCGTAGACGACCACACGCTCGCCGGTGCGGTACGAGGCGTCAGCGCGCTTGTTGAAATTGCCGAAGCCGATCGGCTCGCCGTCGATCAAGCTGAAATTGCGTATGCCGCGGAAGCTCGTGGCCGGCGCGCGGCTCACAGGCGGCCCGTTGGACGCGGGGTGGGGATCGGGGTCGGCGCCGTTGACGCCGTAAGGCACATGCCCCGTACCCGATCGGGCTTCGGCCGATGATGTGAGCGCGCTGCCCGCCACGGTGGCGACTGCGGCGAACGCGGCGACTGCTGCGAAAAATCGGTACGACATCTGCGGTCCTCCTCCGCTCGGGTCCTCGGGCGCTTTCGCCCTTGCACGCGTGTTGGAGACTCCAGACCGGAAAATGACGAAACGTTCAGCTTGGCATGACGAAAATGACCGCCGGGTTGCCCCGACGGCCATGGTTGCAGTGCGCAAATACGGAGCAACGAAAGGTCAGACCTTTCGTTGCGGAGTATCGCGCGCAGGGTTGGCCGCATGCGCAGCATGCCTCCGGCATGACGCGGCCGCGCGCACGAGCAGTGTGATCAGAGCACCAGCATGCCGCTCTTGTGCATGTCGCCCGCCGTCATGCCCGAGACGCCCTCGAGCACCACGACCTCGACCCACTCGCCGGCGACCCGCGCATAGACGTGGGAGGCGCTGCCGTCGTCCTTGACGAGGACGGCGTCGTCGACTGAGGCGAAGCTGCCGTCGACCGTGCGGCTCAGATCCAGGACGTCCTCCTTCGAGAAGTCCGTGACCCGGTCGACGCCGAGGTGCTTGCCATCGGCCATCACGTCCGTGAGGCTCCAGCGGAAGGTATCGGAGCCTTCGCCGCCCGTGAGCACGTCGGCGCCGCCGAGGCCGCGCAGATCGTCGTCACCGGCGCCGCCGTCGAGTGTCTCGGCCGCTTTGCTGCCCTTCATGACGTCGTCATGCGAGGAGCCGACGACGACTTCGAAGTTCGCGACCTTGTCCTCGCCCATGCCGACAATCGACTTCTTGGAGAGGTCGATCATCATGCCGCGATCGGCCGCCGAGAAGTCCAGCGTGTCGAAGCCCGACCCACCGTTGTAGCTGTCGTTGCCGGCGCCGGCACGGACGACATCGTCGCCCGCGCTGCCCTCGACGACATCGTCGCCCTCGCCGTCGACGAGCGTGTCGTTGCCGGCGTTGCCCTTCATGACGTCGTTGCCCGCGCCGCCGATCACGACGTCGTCGCCCGAGTTGCCGGTGAGCACGTCGTCGCCATCGCCGCCGTCGACCAGGTCATTGCCCTTGCCGCCGGACATCGTGTCGTTGTCGGCCTCGCCGAACATCTCGTCATCACCGGCATTGCCGTACATGACGTCATTGCCGGCGCCGCCGTGCAGCACGTCGTTGTCGGCTACCGTCGACGCGTGCGGCTTCACCTCGCCCGTGGGCTTGGTGCCGCCGTACATGACGTCGTCGCCGGCGCCGCCGTCGAGCTTGTCGTTGCCGCCGTTGCCCATCATCAGGTCGTTGTTGCCGCGGACGAGCGAAACATTGATCTCCGACGCCTCCGTCAGGTTCGATGCTCCGTGTGTCGTCGCGACGACCTTCAGGCTGAAGTTCGCAGAGTCGGGACCGGTCAGCGTGAGCCCTACGAGGTCGTCGGACGACAGCGTCCACGAGCCGTCGCCGTTGTCCTTGCCGGCCGAGAGGACCGCGCCCTCCGGCATGTTGTCGACCAGGATCGACAGCCGCTCCGAGCCGTCGGCATCAACCAGCCGGACGGCGATGTCGAGCGGAATCGTCACCCGGGCAACGCCGTCGCCGTTCAGGACGTCATCACCGGACCGGCCGAACATCTCGTCCTCGCCGGCGCCGCCGTCGATAGCGTTCTTGTCGCGGTTGCCCTCGAGATGCTCGCCGGTCTTGACGTCGTGAACGTCGGACGTCTTGAGCAGCAGCGCGTCCTTGTTCTTCTCGGCCTCGAGACGTGCCTTCTCCTCGGCTTCCGCCTTGGCCTTCGCTTCGGCCTCGAGGCGTGCCTTCTCCTCGGCTTCCGCCTTGGCCTTCGCCTCGGCCTCGAGGCGTGCCTTCTCCTCGGCTTCCGCCTTGGCCTTCGCCTCGGCCTCGAGACGCGCCTTCTCCTCGGCTTCCGCCTTGGCCTTCTCCTCGGCGGCCTTGGCCGCCTGATGCGCACGCTCGGCCGCCGTCGGACCGGACCGCATCAGCGACGCCCGGTCGATAAGACCACCATAGCTATCGTTGTCGGCGCTATCCTCGCGGAATTCGATGCGATCGCTGCCGCCGGTGCCGACGACCTTGAACGCGGCCTTGGTCCACTCGGACTTCGAAGGCTCGACAGTGCCGACGAGCTCGCCGTTCCAGAACACGTGGATCGTGTCCGACCCTGCCTTGCTGTCGGGGCGCTTCATGAAGTCGAAGCTGAAGGTGTACTCGGTCCCGGCCTCGGTCGACACGTCCTGGAAAATGTTCGAGGCCTTGGTGTTGTAGTCGAGCTCGGCGATCTTGTCGCCGTCGGCGGCCTTGAGCCCGTAGAAGCCCTTGCCCCACACCTCGATCTCGCTGTCGGACTTCCACCCGCCAACGGTTTTCTGGTGCGACCAGGAGTTGGCACCGACGATGCCCTGCTCGAAGCTGCCATCGATCAGCATCTCGGTCGGCCCGCTCGACGCGGACTCGGCCGTTAAGGCCTCGGCCGCGGCTGCGCGCTCGGCGACAATCGCCTCGGCCGTGCCAGCCTTCAGCGCCGCCGCGTTCGACGCGCCAACGTTCACGACGATGATCGAATCGTCGAAGTCGTTGTCGCCGCCGCCCTTCAGGTCCTCGAAGGCAATGCGCACTGTGCCGGCATCCGGATCGACGGTCGTCTTCACGTGATCGAGCTTGTCGCCGTTGAGGCCCATCGAGCCCGTGTCGACGCTGTGGAAGGTCGAGGTGCCGTAGGCCGACTTTACCGTCGTCTCGGCGCCCGATGCGCTCGTGTGCACGAGCTTCATCTCAGCGCCGGAGTTGATGTTCCCCGCGCTGCCATCCGCGTTGACGAACTTGAAGCTGCCGGCCGTGTCGGCGAGCACCTTTGCCATGCCCGGCTGTGAGAAGCCGTTCGGCACGACGAAGAAACCGACCTTGGCGCCGGCCTCGAGGGATACGTCGACAGCGCTCTTGCCGGCGAGGAGATCGCCCCCCGAACCCTTGAGGGACGCATTCGAGAACACGATCCTCACGTTCGAGATCGAGCCATCGGCGCCGATCGTGTACATGCCGACCGCGTTCTGATAGCCGGCGGTCTCACCGCCGAAGACCACGGAACCCTTGTAGTCGTCGACCATGGTCATGGACGACACGACGTCGTCCGCGACCGAGCCCGACTTTTTTGCGACGCTACTCATCTCTCTTACCTCACCACGTCTGCCAACCGACACTCCGGATCGCGGTCACCCAACCACGTGCGGCCTGCACCCGAAGCGCTGCCGTCGCTTCTCATGGAACAACTATTGACGGCAGCGACCCGGTGCGGACATGAGCCGACTGGGCCTGTTGTTCGATCAGGCCAGATTAGGCTCAATGTTCGAAGATCACGTTCAGTCGTCGGCTGAATTGCTGCTAAAAATTGAGATAAATTGCGCGCAGTTTTCTGTGCCTGTTCAATGGCATCACGCCCCGGCGTTGGCGGACGCCGGGGCGAAATGAGCGGGGGTGAGCAATCGTTCAGCCGTCGATCATCCCGGCATGCCGGCCGGAGTCGACGGCGAAGGGCCGCTTCACGGAGACTGTCCTGTTGTTCACCGGATCGGTGAAGATGAACGTGATGGTGTAGATGCCGGGGCGGGCATTCTCCGGCAGTTTGAAGCCGAACGTAATATGTATGTTCCGCGGGTCAGTCGTCTGCCCCGTGATATCCTTCGCGATCGGCAGACGGTGCAGGATGCGGCCGTTGGCGTCGTGGATCTCGATAACCGTGCTGAGATGGAACCGGTAGCCCATCGCGATCTGGCTCCAGCCGAAGTTCATAGGCTCGGCATACAGGTGGATTGTCTCGCCAGGGAGGTAGGGGCGCACGGTGCGCACCAGGAACTTCCTGAACCCTTCGGCCTTGCGCTCGGTCATGGCAATGTTGACGAGGCCCGATGGGCCCGTGAGATGATTGGGCAGCATTGTCGGTGCGGCTGGTGGCGGGACAATGTCGCCGCTGCCTGGGGCGGCCTGAAAGCCATTGCTCGGGATCGGCCTTGCGCCGTTGCTCTGGGCCGTGGCCGTCGTTGCTGCGAGTGCGAAGGCGCTGATCGACAGCGCGGCGGCGAGGATCGTCTTGCGGAAACCGGTGGTCATTGTTCGCTCTCCCTGAGGTGTCTCTGTTCGACTTGCGGGCCGCTCTGTGCTGCCCGGCACACCAGGGAAATGCTCCGATCAGAGCGGATTTTGAACAATGATCACATACTTTCGGTCATCTCTCGTTAACTAGTGCGGCCATCGCTGGATCGAAGCGCGAAGCATTGCTAGAAGGCGGCACTCCTCGAGTGATGAGACCCGCCATGGCCAAGACGCCGAAACAAGAGACCGCCACCACCGCCGACGGACGCGACTGGGGCGCCACGCTCTTCCTGCCGAAGACCGAGTTTCCGATGCGCGCGGGCCTGCCGCTGCTCGAGCCGAAGATCATCGAGCGCTGGCAGCAGATCGGCCTCTACGAGAAGCTGCGCGCCAAGGCGAAGGGGCGCCCACGCTTCATCCTGCACGATGGCCCGCCGTATGCGAACGGCAATATCCACATCGGCCATGCGCTCAACAAGATCTTGAAGGACCTCGTGACGCGCAGCCAGCAGATGCTCGGCTTCGACAGCAACTATGTGCCGGGGTGGGACTGCCACGGCCTCCCGATCGAGTGGAAGATCGAGGAGGAGTACATGGCCAAGGGGAAGGCCAAGCCGAACCTCAAGGACCCGGCCGCCATGACGGCGTTCCGCAAGGAGTGCCGCGCTTTCGCCGAGAACTGGATGCGGGTGCAGAGCGAGGAGTTCCAGCGGCTCGGCGTCGTCGGCGACTGGAAGAACCCCTATTCGACGATGACATTTCCGGCGGAAGCGCAGATCGCCCGCGAGCTCATGAAGTTCGCCGAGACGGGCCAGCTCTACCGCGGCTCGAAGCCGGTGATGTGGTCGGTGGTCGAAAAGACCGCGCTTGCCGAGGCGGAGGTCGAATACCAGGACTACCAGTCCGACATGGTGTGGGTGAAGTTCCCGGTGAAGGCCGCAGCGGCGGTCACGCAGCACCGTGACGCCGGCTCGACATCCCCGATCGCCGCCCAGGTCCTCACGGGCCTCGCCGCGGAAGCAACGCGAGGACCGGTCTCGATCATCATCTGGACGACCACGCCCTGGACGCTGCCGGGCAACCGCGCGATCTCCTACCACGGGAAGATCGCCTATGGCCTCTACGAGGTGACGAAGGCGCCGGACGGCAACTGGGCCAGGGTCGGCGAGCGCTACGTCATCGCCGACAAGCTTGCGGCCGAGGTGATGAAAGCGGCAAAGGTCGAGGCCTTTGAGCGCCGCGGCGTCGTCAGTGCGGACGACCTCTCGCGCACGACCTGCGCCCACCCGCTCGCGAAATCCGGCCTCGGCGGCTATCAGTTCGCGGTGCCGCTGCTCGACGGCGACCATGTCACGGACGATGCCGGCACGGGCTTCGTCCACACCGCACCCGGGCACGGCCGCGAGGACTTCGACATCTGGACCGCCTCGACGCGCGCACTCCAGGCCCGCGGCATCGATCCGGCGATCCCCTACACGGTCGACGAGAACGGCGCCTTCACCACGGATGCGCCGGGCTTTACGGGCGAGCGAGTCATCACCGACAAGGGCGAGAAGGGCAAGGCCAACGACGCCGTCATCAAGGCGCTGGCGGCGGCCGGCATGATGGTGGCGCGCGGACGCCTGAAGCACCAGTACCCGCACTCCTGGCGCTCGAAGAAACCGGTGATCTTCCGCAACACGCCGCAGTGGTTCATCCACATGGACAAGGAGGTGCCCTTCCTCGCCGAGGCGGCCAAGGCGCACCGCGCCAAACGCGCGGCGGCCGGCATGGCCGAGGGTCACAACCAGCCGACGCCGAAGACCCTGCGCGAGGTCTCGCTCAAATCGATCCGCGAGACGCAGTGGGTGCCGGCCTCGGGCGAGAACCGCATCGCCGGCATGATCGAGGCGAAGCCCGATTGGGTGATCTCACGCCAGCGCGCCTGGGGCGTGCCGATCACGGTCTTCGTGCGGAAGGCGACAGGCGAGGTGCTGTTCGATCCCAAGGTGAACAAGCGCATCTACGACGCCATGTTCAAAGAGGGCGCCGATGCCTGGTTCGCCGATCTCGACGGCGCGCGCTTCCTGAAGCCCGACCACGATCCCAACGACTTCGAGAAGGTCAACGACGTGCTCGACGTTTGGTTCGATTCGGGCTCGACCCACACCTACGTGCTCAACGATCCCCACTTTCCGGGCCTCATGGGCATCACGCGGAAGGTCGACGGCGGCCGCGATACGGTCATGTACCTCGAGGGCTCGGACCAGCACCGCGGCTGGTTCCACTCCTCGCTGATCGAGAGCTCGGGGACACGCGCGCGCGCGCCCTTCGACGTGGTCCTCACCCATGGCTTCACCATGGACGAGAAGGGCCAGAAGATGTCGAAGTCGGTCGGCAACGTGGTGGCGCCGCAGGACGTCATGAAGACCTACGGCGCGGACATCCTGCGGCTCTGGGTCGCCGCCTCCGACTATGCCGACGACCAGCGCCTCGGCCCCGACATCCTGAAAGGCTTCTCGGAGACCTACCGCAAGATCCGCAACACCTTCCGCTGGATGCTAGGAACTCTCTCAGTTGTCGCTTCCGGCACCTCTGCGGGGAGCCGGCCGGAAGCGACGGCCGGTGAGGCCGGAAAGATGCCCGAACTCGAGCGGCTGATGCTGCACCGGCTCGCCGAGCTCGCCCCCATCGTGCGCAAGGCCTACGCCGAGTACGACTACGCAAAGGTGGTGACGTCGCTCTCCCAGTTCATGAACACGGAGCTTTCCGCGTTCTACTTCGACATCCGCAAGGACGCGCTCTATTGCGAGGCGCCATCGAGCCCGAAGCGGCTTGCGGCCCTCGCCTGCGTCGAGGAGATCTTCCGCGCGACGTGCATCTGGCTTGCGCCGATCCTCTCCTTCACGACAGAGGAGGCCTGGCTCGCACGCTACGGCGATGCCATGAAGGAGGGCTCGGTGCATCTCGAGCTCTTCCCCGACAGTCTCGATGGCTGGCTCGACGAGGCGCTCGCCCGGAAGTGGGAGAAGGTCCGCCGCGTGCGCAGCGCCGTCACCGCCTCGCTCGAGCACGAGCGCGCGGCGAAGCGCATCGGCTCGAGCCTGGAGGCAGCCGTGACGGTCGCCATCGAGGAGGCGGGCGTCGCCGAGGCGCTCACCGCCGAGCAGTGGGCGGAGGTGTTCATCACCAGCCGGGCGGACGTGCGGACCGGCAAGGAGGACATGCTCGCGCTGAACGTCGCAAGCGGGTCCGCGACCGGCAAGGCTCACTACAGGGCCGACGTCGAGCCGAACCACGGCGTCGCGGGGGTCGTCGTCCAGGTGGCGGCCTTCCCGCAGCCCGGCTGGAAGAAGTGCGCCCGCTCCTGGCGGTTCACGCAGGACGTCGGCAGCGACGCGGCCTATCCTGAGCTTTCCGCCCGCGATGCCGCCGCCATGCGCGAGATCGACAAGAGGGCCTGATCGCCCTTGGGAAGCGCGGCGCGGGCTCAGCGCGGCCCGCGCAGCTCCTCGCGGCGGAGTTTGGCCAGAGCATTGAACCCGGCGCGGAAGCCCGCCGGGGGCACGACAATCGCCTGCCCTTCGTCCTGATCGCCCGCAAGCCTGATCTCGACCGGGCGGCCGTCGGCGAGGCGGCTGGCGATCTCGGAAGCGTGCCGTGGTCCGGCCTCCATCACGCAGGTGCCTGAGCGGCACATCGCATAGGCGACGCGCACCAGCCCGCTGCCGAGCGCAAAGGTGATGCCTATGTCACCCGCGCTTGTCGCGGGTCGCGCTCCGGGCTCGTCGCCAAGATCGCGCTTCGGCGCTGCTGCCGGCGTGGCGCCTCTCGCGCCGACGATCACGCGCCAGACAACGCTTTCGCGGCCCGCAACCGCATCCATGATGAAATGCGTGCTGATGCGCGGCTCCGCGCCGGCGACGTCGACCGCAGGGCCCGCAACGTGGAGAAGCGCGCAACGCTGCCGCCGGCCGAGGGGGCCGCATCTGACCTCCCAGGCACCGAATCGCCCCGCCGGGTTCGGTGGCAACTCATCGAGCGAGGCCGACCGCCAGGGCCACGCCCACACCTCGTCCACGTGCCCCTCGACGAGTTCGAGGGCGCATGTCTGTTCGACGACCGTGGTGCGCATGCGATGGCCCGCGAAAGTCTCGCCGAGGCGGCTCGCGAGGTGGCGCACCTTGTGGCAGTTGCGCGTGCGCGGCGCTGGCCTGCCGATGCCGTCGTCAGACCGGAGCCGCTCCCGCTCGCCGCCGCCGAGACGCATCATCGGCGCAGGTCCTGTGGGATGTGGTGCCGCGAATGGCGAGGGATCGTTGCCGTGCCCAATACGGCGCACGAGGCCAGAATGACCGCGATCAGGGGGCGCCGCGCCCGGTCGATCGCTCCGACAGCAAAAATCGACATCCACTACCCCGGCCGCCGATGCATTCGCCGCAATACCGCTGAGTTGTGAACGCTAGCACACCTGAAGGTAGTCCAGGAGGCAATTCTGCATCGGCAGGTGGCCGCCGTTCAGCGCGCCGGCTCGTGCGTCAGCGGCGAAAGCTTCGTCCAATGACCCATCTTGCGGCCGGCGCGAGACTCACGTTTGCCGTAGAGATGGAGGCACACGCCCGGGTCGGCGGCGAGTGCGGACCAGGCGTTGGCGTCGGGGCCGATCAGGTTCACCATGAGGGCATCGCTGTGCCGGCCGGGCGAGCCGAGTGGCCAGCCGGCAACGGCGCGCATGTGGTTCTCGAACTGGCTGACGCCGCAGGCTTCGATCGTCCAGTGGCCGGAATTGTGCACGCGCGGCGCGATCTCGTTTACGACAAGCGGCTCAGGCGCGTCCGGCCCCATGTAGAAGAGCTCGACGGCGAGGAGCCCGACGTAGTCGAGGTGCGTCGCGATGCGCCGCGCAATGTCCTGAGCGCGCGCGACGACATGGGCCGGCAGGAGCGAAGGCACGCTCGAGCGGCGCAGGATTCCGCCGCCGTGCTCGTTGCGCGGCAGGTCGTAGATCGCCGTCGCGCCGTCGAGCCCGCGCACGATCAGGACCGACACCTCGAACGCGAAGGAGAGGCGACGCTCCAGAATTGCGGGCGCGTTGCGGATCTCAGCCAGTGCATCCGCGGCACGGACGCCGGCTGCAAGCACGACCTGGCCCTTGCCGTCGTAGCCTAGGCGGCGTGTCTTGAGGATGGCTCCTGCCGGCTCGGCGACCATTGCCCGCTCGAGATCGGCAAGGCTGTCGACGGCGTGAAAGGGGGCGACGGGGATGCCGAGGCTCTGGATGGTGCTCTTCTCGACGAGCCGATCCTGCGCGACGCGGAGTGCTGCGGCGCCAGGCCTGACGGGGCATGTGCGCGCGAGCCGCTCGGCCGTCTCGACCGGCACGTTCTCGAACTCATAGGTGATGGCGTCGACAGAGCGCGCGAAGGCATCGAGCGCGGCCGTATCGTCGTAGCGCGCCTTGGTGCCCTCGGTCGCGACGTCGAAGGCAGGGCCGGATTCGTCCGAGTAGACGTGGGTCTTCAGGCCGAGACGGGCCGCGGCCATGGCGAGCATGCGGCCGAGTTGTCCGCCGCCGAGAATGCCGATGCGCGAGCCCGGGGGCAGCGGACGCGACGGGCTGCAGGATGCCGGCTCAGACATTGGGCTTCGGAGCCTCGGCGACACTCGCCGTCTGGGCCTGCCGCCAGGCTTCGATGCGGGCAGCGAGCGCCGCGTCCGTGATCGCCAGGATCTGGGCGGCGAGGAGGCCCGCGTTCGTGGCGCCAGCCTCGCCGATGGCGAGCGTGCCGACGGGGACGCCGGCCGGCATCTGCACGATCGAGAGGAGGCTATCCTGGCCCGAAAGTGCCTTGCTCTGCACCGGCACTCCGAGCACGGGGAGCGTCGTCATCGCGGCAGTCATGCCTGGGAGATGCGCCGCGCCGCCCGCGCCCGCGATGATCACCTTGAGGCCGCGGTCGCGGGCAGAGCGGGCATAGTCGTAAAGGCGTTCGGGCGTGCGGTGCGCCGAGACGATCCGCACCTCATGGGGCACGCCGAGCGTCGTCAGGATATCGGCCGCCCGCGACATGGTCGCGAAGTCCGACTGGCTGCCCATGATGATGCCGACCTGCGGCTGCGGGGCTGTCATGACATGGCCGTCCTGTCGCGGGTGCCAAAAAGGAGTGAACGCTTTAACGGAGGGCGTGCGGCCCTGGCAAGATCGCTCTTCGAGGTTGCTCTACGGATCGGGCTGGACCGGAACCGTGAAGCCGCCCTCGGCGACGAGGCGGGCGAAGAGGCCCTTCTCCGCGACGAGGCTCTGGAAGGTGCCGCGCTCGACGATGCGGCCCTTGTCGAGGACGAGGATCTCGTCGGCGTCGGAGACCGTCGAGAGGCGGTGCGCGATGATGAACGTGGTGCG
>DAORNH010000005.1:17980-21459 GCA_035440865.1 Hyphomicrobiaceae bacterium
CTCGGTGTCGAGCGCCGAGGTCGCCTCGTCGAGGATGAGGATCGGCGCGTCCTTCAGGATGGCGCGGGCGATGGCGATGCGCTGCCGCTCGCCGCCCGAGAGCGAGGCGCCGCGCTCGCCGATCACGAACTTGTAGCCGTCGGGCTTCGCCAGGATGAACTCGTGTGCCTCGGCGAGCTTCGCCGCGCGCTCGACCTCGGCGTCCGATGCCTCGGGCCGGCCGATGCGGATGTTCTCGGCGATCGAGCGGTTGAAAAGGCCGGCGTCCTGGAAGACGGTCGCCATGGACTGGCGGAGCGAGACGAGCGTCACGTCCGAGATGTCGTGGCCGTCGACCAGAATGCGGCCGCTCTCGGGACCGCGGAGCCGCTGGAGGAGCGCGAGTGTCGTCGTCTTGCCGGAGCCCGTCGGGCCGACGAGGGCGACCGTCTTGCCGGGGGCCGCCTCGAAGGTGAGGTCGAATACGCCCTGCGCGCCCGTGCCGTACCTGAAGGAGACGCGCTCGAAGGCGACCTGCCCCTGCACGGCGCCGATCGGTTTGGCACCCGGCTTCTCGACGATCGCTGCGCTCTGATCGAGGAGATCGAAGTAGGAGCGCAGCGTCGGTGCCTGCTGGTAGATGCGGATGACGAAGCCCGAGAGCTGGTCGAGCTTACCGATCAGCAGCCCCGCGAAGGCGACGAAACTCACGATCTGGCCGACGCTGATCTCTCCCTTCTGGGCGAGGACTGCGCCAACCGAGAAGACGGCGACCATGGTGATCGTCGCTGCCGCCCGCGTGAGTACGGTGAGGAGCCCCCACCAGGTAAGCACGGGATACTGGGCTGCGAGCAGATCGCGCATCAGGCCCTGCATCGCCGCCATCTCGGCGGAGAAGCGCGCATAGCTCTGCACGACCGTGACGTTGCCGAGCACGTCGCCGACGCGACCGTAGACGTCATTGTGATAGCGCTCGACTGCGGCCTGACCGTCACTCGTCTTGCGGACGACGAAGAGGTTCAGGACCAGGTAGGCGACGGCGAGCGCGGCGAGGATCGCAGCCATGCGTGCGTCCATGCGGATCGCGGTCGGCACCAGGAGGAGGATGCCGACAATGGCGGTGAGCTGCTCGCGGAGGAACCCGAGCCAGAGCCAGAAGAGCGCGTCAGTGCCCGAGAGAATCGTGCGCACGACAGCGCCCGAGCCCTTCTCGGCGTGGTAGCTGATCGGCAGCGTGATCGCTCGCTCGAAGGCGCCCGACATGGCGGCGAGCCGGCGGCGATGGGCGAGGCGGTCCGAGGCGACGGCGACGACGACGCTCGCGAAGATGCCGAAGAGTCCAAGCCCCGCCCATATGCCGATGATCGGGAATGCCTCCTGCCCTTTCGAGAGCGCATCGACCACCCGGCCGAACAGGATCGGCTCGGCAAGCTGGACAACGGCGACGGCGATGCCGGCGAGGGCGAGGGCCACGGCAAGCCCGCGCTCGCTCGCCAGCAGGCTCACGGCGCGCTTGTAGACCTGGGGAGTCGTCAGGGAAGGTGTCGTCACGGGGCGGCGCTTCTCGGGCGATGATCGGTGCGCGGGATGAGTTATCGCTTGCGCCAGATTCGCAGCGTCTTGAATGGCTCGGCCTCCTCGAATGAGCGGAGCCGCGCGAGCTCGCGGGCCGCCGCCGCCGCCTTGTCGTAGGCGAAGGAGCCGGAATAGAAGTGGATTTCGCCGCCTGCGCGGAGGCGATCGGCGAGAACCAGGGTGGCCTCGAGATCGGTCAGCGCGCCGTAGCTGTCATTGGCCTCGGTGCGGTACTCGCCGAGGTGGAAGAGCGTCACGAGATCGAGCTCGGGCAAGAGCTTCCCGTCGATCTGGTAGAGGTCGCCGAAGTAGGCCTTGTAGGTGAAGCCGAGGCGCGGGTTGGCGATCAGGAGCTTCACGTAGTCGTCGTACTCCTCGCGGCTCGCGGTGATGCCGAGTACGTGATTGCCGGAGCCGTTCGACGCAGTCTTCAGGCCGATGATGTGATGGTTGCCGGTGCCCATGTGAAAGATGGCCTTGCCCCGCATTCCCGTGGCCTCGAGGTAGTCGAGGAAGTGGATGTCGCAGGGGCACTGCTTTTCATCGAGGCTCCAGGTGGCATTCCAGTAGTTGAGCTTGGGGGCTGACTGGGTCATGGCGGGCTCGCGCTCGGATGGCTTCGGGATCAGGCGGGTTTCAGGACGGCGCCGCCGGCGGCGCGATGGAGGATGTGGGCCGCCACACCTTCCGGCTCGCGAGCGGGACGCTGATCGAGCGTGACGACGATGGCGCCCGGGCAGCACTCGCGCACGAGCCCGAGGAGGAGGGCTTCGGTGTCTGCGTCGAGCGCGGAGAAGGCGTCGTCGAGCAGCAGTGCCGCCGGCTTGTGCACCAGCACGCGGGCGATCGCAAGGCGCTGCCCGTCGCCGATCGAGAGCTCCTGGTCCCAGCGCGCGTTCTCGTCGAGACGGGCTTTGAGCGTACCGAGGCCGACCTGGTCGAGGGCCGCCTCGATGGCCGCACGCTCGGCGCGGATGTCGGGGTAGCAGAGTGCTTCCGCGAGTGAGCCGAGTGGGACATAGGCCCTCTGCGGCACGACCATGATCTCGCCGGCCGGCCGCTCGATGCGGCCCGCCCCGAACGGCCAAAGTCCCGTGATCGCCTTGACGAGCGTCGTCTTGCCGAGGCTCGAGCCGCCCGCCACGTGCGTGATGGCGCCGGGCTTGGCCGTGAGGCTCGCGCTCGCGATCAGCGGCCGCCCGTTTGGATCGTCGAGGCGGAGCTGCGTGAGAGCAAGGAGCGAGGCAGGTGCCGCTGCGACAGAGATCGCCGGGGAGGCGGCAGCCGCGGCATCGACGCCGTCGGCCGCATCGACGATGTCCATGACGCGGCGGGCGGAGGCGTACCACTCGGCGATCCGGTTGTAGTTGTTCACGACCCAGGAGATCGCCGCCTGCACCTCGACGAAGGCGCCGGCGAGCTGCGTCGTCTGGCCGAGGGTGAGTTCGCCCGAGAAGTACTTGGGTACCGCAAAGAGCAGCGGTACGACAGGCGTCATCGGGCCCACCGAGTTGGTGATCCAGGTGATGTTGGCGTGCTGGCGGACAATCCGGAGCCAGCGCTCGACGACCGTGCGGTAGATGCCGCCGATGATCGCCCGCTCGGTCTCGGCACCCTTGAGGAGGGAGATGCTTTCGGCGTTCTCGCGCGTGCGGGTGAGCGCGAAGCGGAAATAGCCTTCGGCCGCGTTCTTGTTGCCGACGGTGCCGACGAGCGGGCGGCCGATCCAGGCCATCAGCACGGACGCCGTGATGCCATAGCCGAGGGCCAGCAGCACCATGTAGGCCGGAATGGTGACGCCGCCGATCTCATAGGAGCCGCCGACCGTCCAGAGCACGCCGACGAAGAGGGCGAAGCCGACCGTCGCCTGCAGGAGGCCGATGGCGATATCGGTCAAGGGCTCCGTCGCCCAGCGCGAGTCGTCG
>DAORNH010000005.1:21475-34418 GCA_035440865.1 Hyphomicrobiaceae bacterium
GGGCTCGGTGCGCCGGAGCCCCATGTGATAGAATCGATGGCCGCCAAGCCAGGAGCCGACGAGCCGCTCGACGAGCCAGGCGCGCCAGCGCACCTGGAGCGTCTCGCGGGCGATGACGATGCCGACGCCGATCGCCGCCATGCTGGCAACGATTGCGAAGAACACCGGCACCGACTGCATGGCGCTCGCCGCGTCCTTGCGGCCGAGCGCGTCGAAGAACCAGCGGTTCCACCAGTTGAGGGCAGCCTGAGCGAGCACGCCGAGGATAAGGCAGGCCGCGAGCGAGATGGTGAGCAGCCACGCCTGACGCGCGGTTGGCCCCCGCCACCAGCCGCCGGAATAGGCGAGGAACGCCTTCGTCACCCGGCGATCGAGGTGAAAGCCGGTCGTCTCAGGCGTCGCGTCGGCGGCTGCGGTCATGGGCTCGGATGCCGTCTCGGAATGAGGGCGATCAATGAGAGGCGGGCGTCGAGGCCGACCGCTGGCGGAGGGACTGGAGAAGGCCTGCTAACGGATTGAATGTGAAGCGGACCTTAACGTCGCCTGCCGGCACCTCGACGGCACGGAACAGCAGATTTGCCCGCAGGATGGGGGCCGGGAGGAGCGCGCCGCCCTGCACCTCGATCTCGGCCTGCCACCAGGGGTGCCAGAGGTCGTTGAGGACCAGGAATCCGCCGTCGGAGCTCGTTGCCTCGATGACGACATCGGTGTTGCGGTAGTCGAGGATCCGGACCGTGCCCGGACGGCGCCGCCGGCTCGCCGGCAGCGGCCCTTCGAGAAGCACGGTTGTGCGCGGGTCGAAATCTGGCCAGCGGCCGGACGTGATGATTGCCTCCGGATCGCCGAGGGGCCGCGCCTCTATCGCAAACAGCACGCGCGGGAGCGCCGCCCGGTTCTCGTAGATGTAACCTTCGGCCGTGCCGACGACGAGGGTGAGTTCGCCTGGCATGGCCGCCTTGTCGATCTTCTCGATAGGGATCGGCGTCGCGATGTATCGGAGGCCCAGCAACCTGGCGAGCGGCGAGGCATAACCCTTGAAGAGCGGCGCGAACTTGCGCTGGTCGGGAAGGCCGACGGTGTCCTCGGCGCCGGTCGCGCGCGAGTAGCGGCCGAGCCGCACGGGGTTGTAGCCGAGCGTCGCCTCGAGGCGGTGGGTGAGCGAGAGGTTCGGCCAGTGGAAGCCGAGGCCGACGAGTTCCACCCGATCACGGCGCGTGTCGCTCTTCCCCTCGCCGGTGAGCCGCTTCAGCCAGGTGATGGTCTCATTGCGGGTCGTGGGCTCCATCGCCTCGTACATCTCGGGCGGCATGGCGGAGGAGGTGGTCTTGCCGTTGTTCCAGGCGAGATCGGCGGTCGTGACCACGGCGAGGGCGAGAGCCGCGACATGCGGCGAGAGCGCGACGCGCGGCCAGGCCCAGGCGATGAGGGCGACGGCCAGTAGCAGCCAGCCGCCGGCGATCAGCAGCGGTGTCCACGCCCGCTCGAGCCGGTCGAGCCGCCAGCCGATCGCCAGCATCAGGATGAGGCCCGCAACGACGAGAGCCGCGACTCCGAGGACGTGGAGGCCCCGCGGCCGCAGCCAAGGCGCCTCGAACATGCGGGCAACTGCATAGCCTGAGAGGATCGCCGCGAGTGCGCCGATCACGAAGGTCGCGTCCGCCGGCCGGCGATAGAATTTCACGCCCGGCAGCACCTCGTAGAAGCCGCGGAAAACGGGCGTGTACCAGCCGAGCGCGTAGAGGATGACGAGCGCCAGCGCCACCGTGAAGAAGCGGATCTCGCGCGACCAGAGCCGGCCCGAAAAGAGCCCGAGCGCGATCATGAGGAGCGGAATCAGCGCGACGTACACCTGTCCCATGTTCTGGGCGATGTAGAGGCCCGTATCGTGCCAGGTGAAGCTCGGCGGACCCCAGTAGTCGGCCATGGCGCCGGCGGCGCCGAAGATCTGCGGAGCGAGGAACGTGACGAGCAGCGCCGGATGCAGCGAACCGCGTCCCGCACCTTCGAAGTCGATCGCTGGACGGTTCGATTCCGCGGCGAGCGATGCCGTCAGCAACAATGGCACCGCAACCAGCGCCACAGCGATCAGGCCGCCGAGCATCAAGGGCAGGATCGAGCGGAGGATGGTTGCGCGCGGCTCGTCGTCGGAGAGCCAGCGCCAGGGCACGTAGGCGGCGAGAATGTAGAGGCAAATGAGCGCCACCTGGTCGCGGCCGAGCAGCATGTGGGCCGCAGCGATACCGGCGAGCATTCCATAGATGAATGAACCACGATCGATGGCGCGGTCGAGCCAGAGGAGTGCAAAGGGGAGTGCCGCAAGGCTCAGCACCTGTCCAGTGTGCTGCATGCGCCACGACATGGAGGCGCCGAAGCAGAACACGAGGCCCGCGATCAGCGCGCCCGCCCAGTGCCACTCCTGGTCACGGAACCAGAGGGCGAGCGCCACCGCCCCGGCGAGGCCCGAAAGCAGCACGGTCATGTCGACCGCCCAGAGGCTCGGCGAGGGATTGACCAGGGCGAGGATCAGGAAGGGCGCGGAAAAGATCATCGACTGCGGGTCGGCGATCTGCGGATGGCCCGAGAACACGTAGGGCGTCCAGGACGGCCACTCGCCCGACCAGAGGCTTTGGGCGAGGAATTGGATCTGCGGCTGGAAATGGGCCTTTGCGTCCCAGGGAATGGTCACCTCGCCCCGCGCCCAGGGCCACACGAGTACGATCCAGAGCACCGCGAGCGCGGCAAGCGCGATGGCATAACCGTCGGCATCGGCGAGACTCCACCGCTCGCGCTCGGGATTGAACGCTCGCCGCGGCGGGCGGTTTGAAGATGCCATGGGCGCTCGTCTCGAATGGAAGCTCAGCGAACTGGCCGGCCATGAGCCGCCAAACCCGCGACTTGTGCCACGCGCCCGCGGCTTGGTCCAATGCTGATGCGGTCCTGGCCTCGGGCTTGTCCCGAGGCCCATTCATCGGCGAATGCCGGAATGTGCGGCCCGATGGGGGGCGGACAAACTCGTCCATGAGAATGTTGCTGGGCTGAGTCTTCGCACGGGCCCAACAATTCCGGTCGCGCCCGGAGCGTTAGCTACCACACTACTCAGCGCCAACCTGCATGCGACCGCGATGGGCTCGCGTTTCGCGCTCGCTACAAACTCGAAAGGGATTGGGCTCCCTGTCGCGGATCGGGCGCGACGCTCGTCAAGCCCGTGGTCAGCATTGGATGTCGACCTGGAGGAGACCGGAGTTTGCCTGCGGCTTAGCGGACGATGGAGATGACGGCCTCGGCGGGCACGTGGGCGCTCATCTGGGGGAGGGTCGTCGCGATCAGAGACGCAACCGCAATCGCTGCCAGAATGATCCGCATGTCACACTCCCCGTTGTTCGTCCGGCTTACCCGGATCGCTGTCACCGAAGTGGCCTTGGGCGCACCAGACACTACTTTGGGTGAATGAATTCTGAATGAGAGTTTCTCCTGTGGAAAAGGTCGCGCCGTGGCAGCAGCGTCGTGCGCACGGCAAACCGGCGCGCCTTGCCGCTCGTCAAAGCTTGACCGCGACGCGCGGCCAATGGTGTTGTTCCTGAGCCATCAGCCGGAGGTCGTGACGCGCCATGGATTTCACCATCCCGAAGGAGCTTGCCGAGCTCAGAGACAAGGTCGCGGCATTCGTCCGATCGAAGATCATCCCCTTCGAGAAGGACCCGCGCTGGGGCCATCACGGCATTCCCGAGGATTTGAGGCGCGATTTGAATGCGACCGCGAAGGAGGCGGGCCTCCTCGGCATCAACTCGCCGGAGGAGTTCGGCGGCAAGGGCTTCTCGCACTTCGAGCAGGCGGTCGTGTTCGAGGCGGCGGGCTACTCGATCCTCGGGCCGATCGCACTCCATTTCCACGCGCCGGACGAGGGCAACATCCACCTCCTCGACGTGGTCGCGACACCGGCGCAGCGCAAGAAGTATCTCGCCAAGCTCGCAACCGGTGAGGTGCGCTCGTGCTTCGCCATGACGGAGCCGGACGGCGGGGCTGGGGCCGATCCGCTGCTCCTGAAGACGCGCGCGACGCCGGACGGCAACGGCTTCGTCATCAACGGCCGCAAGACGCTGATCACGGGCGCGGAGGGGGCGGCTTTCACCATCATTATGGCACGCACGGGCGACGGGCCCGGCGACTGCACCATGTTCCTCGCGGAGCTTCCCAGCAAGGCCTTCAAGATCCACCGCGTGCTGAACTCGATGGATTCGAGCTTCATGGGCGGGCACGCCGTCATCGACATCGAAAACCTGCGCGTCTCGGGCGACGACATCCTGGGCGAGGTCGGCAAGGGCTTCCAGTACGCGCAGGTGCGCCTCGCGCCCGCGCGCCTTACGCACTGTATGCGATGGCTCGGCTCGGCCAACCGCGCCCACGACATCGCGACTGAGTATGCGCGGCACCGGAAATCATTCGGCAAGACGCTCGGCGAGCATCAGGGCGTGTCGTTCATGCTCGCCGACAATGCCATGGACATCCACACGGCGCGCCTCGCGATCTGGCATTGCGCCTGGCTGCTCGACCAGGGCGACAAGGCCTCGACCATGAGTTCCATGGCCAAGGTGATCTGCTCGGAGGCGATCTTCCGCGTCGTCGACCGCTCGATGCAGATCCTCGGCGGCTCCGGCGTCACCGACGACACCATGGTCGAGCGCATCTTCCGCGACGTGCGCGCCTTCCGCATCTACGACGGCCCGTCCGAGGTACACCGCCACTCGCTCGGCCGGCGCATCGTGCAGGGCGACCGGAAGAAGCACGCTTGAGGCTGTGCTGCAGCCTCACTCCGCGGCGACTTGCTCCGTGACGGTCGGGCCGTCACCCGCGACGGTCGTGCGGCGCATGTCGCGCGGCTTCGTCTCGTCGAAGCGGCGCACGCGGTGCATGGTCGTGCGGTTGTCCCACATGACGAGATCGAACTGGCGCCACTTGTGGGCGTAGACGTAGGCGCGCTGCGTCGCGTGCTCGGCGAGGTCGCGGATGAAGTCGCGTGCCTCCGGCATCGGCCAGCCGACGATGCCGCCGATGTGGGAGGAGAGGTACAGCGACTTGCGCCCGCTCACGGGATGCGTGCGCACGAGGCGCTGGCGGACCGGCTTGAACATCGCCCGCTCGTCCTCCGAAAGCTCGGTGAAGCCCATCGAGCCGCGCGAATAGATGAGCGAATGCTCACTGACGAGGTCGTCGCACGTGGCGCGGGTGGCGTCGTCGAGCGTTTCGTAGGCGACGCGCATGTCCGCGAACTCGGTGTCGCCGCCGTGGTCGGCGACGATACGGCCCGAGAGCAGCGAGTACTTTGCGGGCGTCGCGCGGAAGGAGCTGTCCGAGTGCCAGAGCCGGTTGCCGAGGTTGAACATGCGCCGCCGGTCGTTCCGCTCGAAGGGCTTGCCGGACTGATCGAGGTTCGAGACGTCGATCATGCCGGTTTTGAGGCGGTACTCGCCCGCCTTTGTGATGTTGCCGCCCTCGCGGTTCTCGATGCGGCCGAAATTCAGCGTGAAGTCCATCTGTTGATCATCGCTGATGGCCTGACCGCGGAAGACGAGGACGGCGTAGCGGTCCATGCCGGCCTCGATCGCGGCGACCTCGTCGGCTGAGAGCGACTTGGTGAGGTCGGCGCCCGAGACCTCGCCGACGAACACGGGGTGGATCTGGCGGATCGAGATGGCCATGGCGACGCTCCGTGGTGAGGACCGGCAAAGCGTAGCGGCGCGGATGGGCCGCCTGCAAGCGCGAGGCGTGCAGAGCAGCATTGCCCCGCGCCGTCGCGTTATTTCTGGCGGCTTGAGGAGAGGATGGCGGTCCGGTAGCCGGCATCCGCGGGGATAGCGACGACCCACTCGCCGTTCGCCGACTGCGTGCGCTCGGGGCGGACGCAGACGATGCGGCGCGCACGAGCCCGCTCCATGGCTTCGTGGACGCTGCGGCTCTCGGCGAGGAGCTCGAGGTTCAAGCGGGTCGGTACCACGAGCGTGCGTACCTTGCGCCGCGCTTCATCGAGGATCGCCTCGGGGCGCGTCCAGAAGCCGTCGA
Source organism: Hyphomicrobiaceae bacterium (assembly GCA_035440865.1). Taxonomy (GTDB): domain Bacteria; phylum Pseudomonadota; class Alphaproteobacteria; order Rhizobiales; family Hyphomicrobiaceae; genus DAORNH01. The sequence continues at coordinate 27,533 of DAORNH010000005.1, forward strand.
CCATCTCGCGGCCATCGTGCATCGGTTCCTGCCCTTCGGGCGCGGCGACGAGGAAGAAGTGCGTGTCGAAGCGCTTCGGCAATCCGAACGGCGTCTGCCAATGGGCAAAGTGCACCATATGGTCGAGCGCGGGCGCGAGCCGCTCCTGGCGGATGATTTCGGCGAAGGTCAGCTTGCGATCGAGGAGGGCCTCGCGATGCGCGCCGACCATGCGCCGCGCCTCGGACGGCGCGACGTCGCCAGTTCTCGTGCCGATGGGCCGCGCGATGACGATGCCGGCCTCCTCGAAGGTCTCGCGCATGGCGGCAAGCCAGAAGGGGAGATCGGGATGGCTCTGCGGCGGCTCGAGTGTCGCGCCGCTCCAGGCCTCGGGCCCGTCCTCCGCGTCGACCTTGCCGCCCGGAAAGACGACGGCACCCATGGCCCCGTCCATCGGCCGGTCGCGCATCACCATGTAGATTTCGATGCCGTCCCGGCCGTCGCGAACGAGCATGATGGTCGCAGACGGGCGCGCCGGCACGGCCTCCTGCTCGGGCGTCGATGGCTCGCTCATGCGTTGTTCCCCGTCGTCTCGGTCGCGATCGGCGCGTGGCTAAGAATGGTCCGTGGGCCGTCCGGTGACAAGCACGCCTCACGCCGGATCGATGCGCTGGAGGAAGCCGGCCAAGTGCCGGGCGCAGGCCTCGGCGTGTGAATAGGGGAGGCCATGGCGCACGCCGTGGAAGAGAACGAGCGACGCGCCTTGGACACGCGTGCCAAGCTCGCGCGCCTGCTCGACGGGCACGAACGGGCTCTCCGTCGGCATCAGGATGAGAAGCGGCGCCTTGATCGCCGCGAGCTGTGTCGAAAGGTCCTGGACGGCGAGGAGCTCGCCGAGGCCGAGCACGACGTGAGCGGGCGAGGCCGCTTGCACGTCAGCGAACCATTTGGCTTTTTCGGGCGCGAGGACGCCATCACGGAAGCGCAGCTCCATCATGCGGGCGGCCCAGCCCGCCATGCCGTCGCGGGCGATCTCCTCGCGCCAGCCGGCGACGCGATGGATGCCGGTCCCCTTGAAGGCTGCATTGCTGATCGTGACGGAGGCGATGCGGTCCGGGCGGAGGATCGCGGCGAGGAGCACGACGGTGCCGCCGAGGGATTCCCCGACCAGGTGGGCGCGCCCGGTCGCCCCGGCGGCGAGATCGACGACCTCGAACAGGTCGTCGACGAGCTCCTGCATGGTCCATTTGTGCGTGACGTCGGGCACGTCGGACCGGCCGAAGCCGCGAAGGTCGAAGCGCGCGACACCTCGATCCGGGCCGATCGCCGGCAGCCAGCCATCCCAGATGCGATGATTGGTGCCGATGCCGTGATGAAAGACGATCGGTCGGCGCGGCGTTGTAGCCGCTACCTCCGGCTCACGGATCTCGACATGAAGGCCGCGTGGTGTTCGCATGCTCGGCTCCCGGATCGCATTCAAGTCGTTCGACGGCAAATCCTGGCTGTGGTCAACTGGCCTCGCAACGATGTTCCGGGTCGCTCGCGGAGGTCTGCTCATGAAATTCGGATACTTCACCCTCTCCGACAACCATTACCCAGGCCTCGGCCGCTCGCCCGAGCAATTCATCCTCGAGATCCGCGAGCAGGCGATCCACGCCGACCGCATCGGCATGAACTCCGCCTGGATCGGCGAGCATCACTTCGACACGCTCGGCGTCAACTCGTGCCCGCACATGCTGCTCGCCAGCATCGTGCCGGTGACGAAGCGTATCCGCCTCGCGCCGGCCGTTGCCGTGCTGCCGCTGCATCACCCGCTGAAGGTCGCCGAGGAGTGGGCCACGCTCGATCTCATCTCGGGCGGGCGCGTCGATTTCGCAGTCGGGCGCGGCTACGACCGGCGCGAGTACGTGCCGTTCGGCGCCGACTACATGTCGTCGCTGGAGATCCTCGATGAAAGCGTCGAGGTGATCCGCAAGGCCTGGACCTCACCGGGTCCGTGGTCGCACAAGGGGCGCTTCTTCGACATCCCCGAGATGCAGATCACGCCGCGGCCGTTGCAGAAGCCGATTCCCTTCTACATGGCCTGCTTCTCGCCCTCCTCGATGGAAATCGCGGCGCGGCGCGGCCTCGACATCATCTTCGCGCCGTTTGCGGCTCAGATGACCTTCGGCGGGCTCGCCGAGGCGGTCGCGGCCTATCGCGCGGCGTGCGCCAAGGCCGGCACCAGACCCGGCCGCGCCATGTGCAGCTATTTCATCCACATCGCCGATACGCCCGCCGAGGACGACTTCGGGCGCGAGAGCCTGATGCGCTATTTCGAGCACGCGGTGCGGCCGGCCTTCAAGCAGGAGCCCGGCAAGACCCCGCCGACCATGGCCTACTTCCAGAAGATCAACGAGGTACTGGCCGGCATGCGCAAGGAGAGCCTCTCCGAGAGGTCCATCCTTCTCGGGCCGGCGCGGCGCATCACAGAGGTGCTCAAGAGCGTCGAGGCCGCGGGCATTTCCGAGGTGATCCTCTACTTCAACGTGGGCGGCAAGCCGCACGACCTCGTGCTCGGCCAGATGGACAAGTTCATGAAGGAGATCGCGCCTGCGTTCAGCTGAGGCGAGCCTTCCAAGTCCCGCTGGCGAATGCAGCCTGCGATCTTGACCGCGCGATGTTGCGCCCGCATAAACTCGGCCAGCATGCCAGCGTGGTCCCGTAGCTCAGCTGGATAGAGCATCGGTTTCCTAAACCGAGGGTCGCAGGTTCGAACCCTGCCGGGATCGCCAATCCAACCGGGATGCCGTGCGCCCATTGACAGGGCCGTCGCTCGCGGTCGAAGGTTCAGGCTACCCTTCTCCGGAGCTTGCCCCATGCCTTTCGAGCCCGCCAGCGACGTGCTCTCGAGCTACACGGTCCTCGATCTGACGCGCGTGCGCTCAGGGCCGACCTGTGTCCGCCAGCTCGCCGACTGGGGAGCGAACGTCATCAAGATCGAAGACCCGGAGAGCGACAAGGTCGGTCTCGGCGGACCACGTTCGGGAAGCGACTTCCAGAACCTGCATCGCAACAAGCGCTCGATCACGTTGAACCTGAAGTCGCCGGAAGGCGCCGAAATCTTCAGGAAGCTCGCCGCAAAAGCCGACATCATCGTCGAGAACTACCGGCCGGACGTGAAGACGCGGCTCGGCATCGACTATGCCGCAATCGCCAAGCTCAACCCGCGCATCATCTACGCCTCGATCTCAGGATTCGGCCAGACGGGGCCGCTCGCCAAGCGGCCGGGCTTCGACCAGATTGCTCAGGGGATGGGCGGGCTCATGTCGATTACGGGCGAGCCGGGCAAGGGCCCGATGCGCGTCGGCATCCCGATCGCCGACCTCACCGCCGGCATTTTCTGCGCGCAAGGCATTCTCCTCGCGATCATCGAGCGTGAGCGGAGCGGCAAAGGTCAGTGGGTGCAGACCTCACTCTTGCAGGCACAGGTCTTCATGTTGGACTTTCAGGCCTCGCGCTGGCTGATGGATCAGGACGTGCCGGGCCAGGCCGGCAACGATCATCCGACCTCGATCCCGACGGGCGTCTTCCCGACATCGGACGGTCATATCAACATCGCGGTCGCGGGGCAGGCGATGTGGCAGAAGTTCAAGGCGGTACTCGCCGATCCGGCCCTCGAGCACGCCGACTATGCCGACGGCAAGTCGCGCTCGAAGAACCGGAAGGCGCTCAACGCGCTGATCGCCGCCCACACGGTCAAGGCCTCCTCGGCCGAATGGATCGAGCGCCTGAACAAAGCCGGATGCCCCTCGGGCGAGATCAACACGATCGACAAGGTGTTCGGCCTCGAGCAGGTGCGCGCGCTCGGCCTCGCGCAGCCGATGGTGAGCCAGGAGCGCGGCAAGACCGAGGTGCTCGGCCAGCCGATCCTCATGAGCCGCTCGAAGGCGAGCGTGAAGGTGCCGCCGCCGGCGCTCGGTCAGCACACCGCCGAGGTGCTCGGCGAGATCGGCTATACCAGCGCCGATGTCACCAAGCTGAAGAAGAGCGGTATTGTTTGAGGGCCGGGCGAAGTACAGCTTGGCTCGCCCAATCACCATCCATCTGGAGTGCCCATGGCCGAAGCCCCCGCCGAGGAGAAGCTCCTCTCGCGCCGCGATGGCGCTGTCGCCCACATCATCTTCAACAATCCGGCGCGCCACAACGCCGTCTCGCTCGAGATGTGGCAGCGCATGCACATGCTGCTGGATGAGCTCGCCGCCGACCCGGGCGTGCGCATGCTGGTCGTCAGTGGTGCGGGAGGCAAGGCCTTCGTGTCGGGCGCCGATATCTCGAAGTTCGAGAGCGAGCGGGCCTCCGAGGAGGCGGTCAAGCTCTACAACGCGACGAGCGCCGGCGCCTACGAGAAGCTCTATCACTTCCCGAAGCCGACCATCGCCAAGATCCAGGGCTACTGCGTCGGCGGCGGCATGAATCTCGCCGTCTGCTCCGATCTTCGCATCGCCAACGAAAGTGCCAAGTTCGCGATTCCCGCAGCGAAGCTCGGGCTCGGTTACGGGCTGCCGGGCGTGCGCCGCCTCTCCGAGATCGTCGGCATCTCGCGCACCATGGAACTCTTCTATACGGCGAAACAGTTATCCGCCCGTGAGGCGCATTCGATCGGCCTCGTCAACGAGGTCGTCCCGGACGGCGAGATCGATGCCGCCGTCGAGCGGCTGACGGCCACTATCGCCGGCAATGCTCCGCTCACGATCGCCACCATCAAGGCCTGCGCACGCGAGCTCGGAAAGCCTGAATCGCAAAGGGATCTTGCCAAGCTCGACCGCATGGTGCAGGCCTGCTTCGAGAGCCGCGACTACACCGAAGGCCGGCGCGCGTTCATGGAGAAGCGCAAGCCCGTCTTCGAGGGTCGATGAGCAGAGGCGCTGCCGTGCAAGCGGTGTCTCTCCCGGCCGGTGCTGATCGCAGCTCATGCGACGTGATATCGAAAGTTCGCCACACTCGCGCGCAATAGAGGCGAGCCGTGATGACTGGGTTTGGGGAGAGGCCGCCGAGGCGTGGCGGGCGGTGATCGATGCGTAACTCCATTGCGGTGATGAACACCAAGGGCGGCGTCGGCAAGTCGACGATTGTGCTCGCCTTGGCTGAAACGCTCTCCGCCTTTCACGGCAAGAACGTGCTGGTGATCGATTCCGACAGCCAGGCGAGCGTCTCCGCCATGCTGATGTCGGTGTCGAACCTGCGCCGCCTGCAGGGCGAAGGCCGGACGATGGTGGACTATCTGATCGCCACGGTGCTCAACAACGAGCCGGTCGAGTGGCCGAACTACGTGGTGAGCGGCGTCTCGGACGTCGACGATGCGCGCACGGTCTACCTGATGCCGAGCGATATGCAGCTCACCCTTTTCGAGCGCGAGGTCTCCAAGGAATCGCTGCATTCGCGGCTGCGCACCTCGATCAACGGGCTCCTCGCCCGCGCCCGCATCGTCTTCGACGTCATCCTGATCGACTGCCCACCGGGCCTCTCGGTGCTGACCGAGAGCTGGCTCCGCGAAGCCGATTTCCACGTCTCGCCGACGAAGCCCGACTACATCTCGACGTGCGGCCTCGACGTGTTCAACCGCTTCAGGGGGCTCAATCCGGAGATGGGCTTTGCGACCAACCTCGGCGTCCTCGTCAACATGAAGGATCCGATGTCGCAGGCCGACGAAGAGTATCAGCGCTGGCTGCAGCAGAACCCTGAGAACAAGTGCTTCACGGCGGTGTTGCCGCGCGTCAACGCGCTCCAGCACACGGTGCGCTTCCGCGATCAGGATCGCTCGTTCATGGCGAAGTATCCGGGCGACGCCGGCGCAGCGGTCCGCGCGCTCGCCAACGAGCTGCTCACACGCATCGCCACCGAGCAAGCGCCGGCCAACCTCACACCCAAGGCTGCGACGTCGGTCGCCTGACGAAGATTGCGAAGCCTTGCGCGGGCAGCTTCAGATTTTGCAGTCCCGCGCCGGCTGCGTCATAAGGATATCCTGGACGCGAATGATCTGCGACTTGAAAGACTGAAGAGCCTGTTTGGGAGGACACGACGAAATGAAAAGTTCGAAGATCCGCGAAGCAAAGCGGCTCGCGTTGAGCGGTGCGGCGACGGCTGCCGTCGCCCTCGGTTTCGCCATGAGCTCTCCGGCGACAGCGCAGGTGGTCGACGGGCCCGTCGTCAACTGGAACCACTCGGTGTGGGGCAAGGCGCGTGCCTACACGGCCGGCATGGAGACCGTCGTCGCCTACCTCAAGGAGAAGACCGGCGGCAAGTTCACGATCAAGATCCACTACGGCGAGGCCCTCTCCAAGGACAAGGAGAACCTCGACGGCATCAAGATCGGCGCCTTCGAGTCGGCCGACTTCTGCAATTTCTACCACCCGGGCAAGAACCCCGCGTGGATGGTCTTCACGCTGCCTTTCCTGCCGATCGGCGACTGGGACGTCTCGCGCGACGTGCGCATGAAGATGCTCGAGCATCCGGCCTTCGTGAAGGACATGGACCAGTGGGGCGCCATGGCCTACATCTCGGGTCTGCTGCCGCAGTACGAGTTCCTCGGCAAGGGCACGCCGCCAAAGACCCTGGACGACTGGAAGGGCCGGCGCGTGCGCGCGGGCGGCGGCGTCGGCGACGCGATGCGCCTCCTCGGCGCGGTGCTCTCGACCGTTCCAGCAGCCGAGGTCTACACCGCGATCGAGCGCGGCACGGTGGATGCGGCCTCGTTCCCCTACACGTACGCCCACGCCTCCTACCAGATCCACACCGTGACCGACTGGTTCACCTCCAACATGTCGCCGGGCACCTCCGAGTGCGCGGCCGTGTTCAGCAAGGAGGCCTTCGCCAAGCTGCCGGACGCCTACAAGAAGCTGTTGATGGACGCGCGCGCGCCGGCCTA
>DAORNH010000005.1:34440-40602 GCA_035440865.1 Hyphomicrobiaceae bacterium
ACCAGGACGTCGACAAGGTCAACCTGCCGCTGTTCCGCGCACGCCTGAAGGAGGTCGTCTACACGCCTGAGGAGCTGAAGGTCTTCCAGGACAAGGTCGGCCGGCCGGTGTGGGACAAGTGGGTCGCCGACAACAAGGCGAAGTTCGACGCCAAGAAGGTGCTCGACGATCTGCTCGCCGCCATCGCCGCCGCGGAAGCCAAGTACAAGAAGAAAACTTGACAATCCGGCGCCGGAGTCGCGAGGCTCCGGCCTAGCGTACTCTTCGGCCCGAGCGGCACATTGTCCGCTCGGGCATCGTTTTTTCACTGCGACGGCGTCGGGGGACGTCCCATGGCACATGCGAAAGCGGTCGATCCGACCGCGACAACCGGTGGCGGGCTGCTCGGCGCGTTCGACCGAGGTCTGCACTGGATCGAGAAGGGACTCGCCCTCGCCTCGGGCTTCGGCATCTTCGCGCTGATGATGATCGGCGTCGTGCAGATTCTGTCACGCAAGTTCCTCAATCTGCCGATCTTCGGCTACATCGACATGGTCGAGATCGCGATGGCGTTCCTCGTGTTCCTCGGCCTCTCCTATACCGAGCGCCTCGGCGGCCACATCCGCATGGAGCTGATCGTCGCCAAGCTCAAAGGCCGTGCGCTCTGGCTGTTCGAGATCATCGGCGTCACGTGCGGGCTTATCATCGTCGGCGTGCTCACCGTCTTCAGCTGGCAGCACGCCATGCGCGCCTATAACTCCGGCGATAGCTCGATCGATGCCCAGTTCCAGCTCTGGCCGTCGAAAATGGTCGTTTCGATCTCGCTCGGGCTCCTCTTCCTTCGCCTGCTCGTGTCGCTGTGGGCCTACATCCGGCTGCTGATCTCACCGGATGCGGCACAGGTCGCCGTCATCGAGGTCGTCGATTCCGAGGAGCAGGCACGTCGCGAAGCGGAGGCCGCCTTGCAGGCGACGCTCGGCGACGATCCTGGCCTTGCCGCGCCTGCTGCTGCCGGTCCTGCCACCCTGAATTCATCCCGGACCAACGCCAGCTCAGGCCCGCAGTCATGACCGAGTTCTCGAAAGACGCCATCGGCATCATCGGATGCCTTGCCCTGCTCGTCCTCGTTTTCGCGGGTGTCAGGGTCTATCTCGCCGCGGCCGTCGTCGGCTTCCTCGGCATGGCGGCGATGCTCGGCTTCTATCGCAGCGCCGCCATCCTCGGCACGATCCCGCACTCGAAATCGGTGAGCTACACCCTCTCGGTGCTACCGCTCTTCATCCTGATCGGCTATCTCGCCTACCATGCGGGGATGACGCAGGCGCTGTTCAGGGCGGCGAAGGCCTGGATCGGCTGGCTGCCCGGTGGGCTCGCGATCGCCTCCATCATCGCGGTCGCGGCCTTCTCCGCCGTGTCCGGCGCATCGACGGCCGCCGCCGCCGTGTTCGCCCGTGTCGCCATTCCGGAGATGCTCCAGGCAGGGTACGACAAGCGGCTTGCGGCGGGCGTCGTCGCAGCGGGTGGAACGCTCGACGCCCTCATTCCGCCGTCCGCCTTGATGGTCGTCTACGCCATCATCGTCGAGGCCTCGATCGGCAAGCTGCTGGTTGCCGGTTTCATCCCGGGCTTCATCTCGGCCGCCTGCTACGGTCTCATCGTGATCGTGTGGAGCTGGTGGAACCCGAGCGTCGGCACCCGCCTCACCGGCTACACTTGGCGTGAGCGCTTCGTGTCGCTGCCCGGCACCTTTCCGGTCGTGTTCGTCGTCGTGATCATCTTCGCCTCGATGTACTACGGCTGGGCGACGCCGACAGAAGCGGGCGCGCTCGGCGCGTTCGTCGTGTTCCTCGCGGCCCTGCTCAACCGGGTGAAGTTCGCGCAGGTCAATGACGCGCTCCTCGAGACGGCGAAGCTCACGGTGATGATCTTCGCGATCATCTGGGGCATCCTGATCTTCGTGCGCTTTCTCGGCTACTGCGGCGTGCCCGAGCGCTTCTCCGAGTGGGTGGTGGCGCTGCCGTTCCCACGCTGGGTGATCATGCTCGGCATCCTCGGCGTCTATTTGATCCTCGGCTGCTTCATGGACGCGATCGGCATGCTGCTGCTGACGATCCCGGTGCTCTATCCGGCGGTCATCAAGCTCGGCTACGATCCGATCTGGTTCGGCATCATCGTCGTCAAGATGTGCGGCGTGTGCCTGCTGACCCCGCCGATCGGGCTCAACTGTTTCGTGGTCTCGGCGGTAAGGCCCGACATACCCCTATCGACGGTATTCAAGGGCGCGCTGCCGTTCGTGATCGCCGACTTCATTGCGATCGGCCTCTTCATGATCTGGCCCGAAATCATCACCTGGCTGCCGGACCAGGTCATCAAGTAGCGCCGGGACGGACGCGATGAGCGACCCCGGTCAGCCGCGCCGAGGAGCAGCCGAGTTGCCGCCCGCGCAATCGTCGACGGACGCTGGCGGGATCCTGGTCGCGGTGATCGTCCTCACGTTCCTGATGAATACCATCGGGCGGGGGCTGACCGAGACCTTCGCGGTGTTTCTGCTGCCCGTGCAGACGGGGCTGAACGCGACGCGCGCCGAGATCTCGGCGACCTACTCGGTGTACATGCTGGCCTACGCCTTCGCGGCGCCCTTTGCCGGTCAGCTCATCGATCGGCTTGGCGCCCGTGTCACCTACGGCCTGGGCCTCTCAGCGCTCGGGCTCGGCTATGCGCTCGGTGGTCTCTCGACGGAGGTCTGGCACTACTATCTCGCCATCGGCCTCTGCGGCGGGCTCGGTGCGGCAGCGCTCGGCATGGTCGCCGCCTCGAGCCTCCTTTCACGCTGGTTCAGCCGGCGCATGGGCTCGGTGATGTCGGCGCCCTATGCCGCGGTCGGGGCCGGGATGCTGATCTTTCCGCCAGTGACGCAGCTGCTGATCGATTGGCTCGGCTGGCGCTCGGCGCTCTATGTGCTCGGCCTTGGCACGCTCGCCATTCTGCCGCTGACGCTCGCGCTCCCGCTTGGCCGCATGACGGCCGGCTCGAGCGAGTGGCGGGCGGCGCGTGACCAGGCGCAGCGCGCGGCCGGGGGATGGACGCTTACCGCAGCGAGCCGGACAGGCGCCTTCTGGGGGCTCTTTGCCGCCTATTTCTGGACGTCGGTTGCCGCCTACGCGGTGCTGCCGCAGTCGGTCGCCTTTCTCGTCGAGCAGCGCTTCGATCCACTGGTCGCGGCCGCCGCATTCGGCGTGACGGGGAGCCTCTCCGTGTGCGGCATCCTGGTCGTCGGCTGGCTGGCCGACCGCATCGGCCGCCTGCCGACCGTGACAATGACCTACCTCATGTCGATCGCCGGCACGCTCGCGCTGATCGGCGTCGCGGTCTGGCCGTCGCTGGCGCTCGTCTACACGTTCGTCGTCTTTTTCGGGCTGGTGCAGGGGGCAAGGGGTCCGATCATCCTCTCCCTGCTGCCGACGCTCTATCCGGGCGGCGCGGTCGGCGCGATCTTCGGCGCGCTCTCCATGGCGCTCGGGCTCGGGGCCGGGCTCGGATCGCTCGCATCCGGATATCTGCGCCAGCTGACGGGCGGCTACACCGCATCCTTCGCGCTAGCGGCCCTCGCCAGCGCACTCGGGCTCCTCACATTCTGGATCGTGCCGAGCCTGCGCCACGAGCGCCTCGGCGGCAAGGGGCCGCCGCCGCAGACGACGCGACCTCTCACATGAGCCGCGTCAGCGGCCCGATTGCTGGATCTCGACGTGTTCGGCGAAGCGGCGCGTGCCGGCGACGATGGCATCGACGATGCCGGGCTCCGTCATGGCGTGGCCGGCATCCGGGATGATCTCGAGCTCGGCCGCGGGCCAGACTGCCTTCAGCTCCCAGGCGTTCTTCAATGGCGTCACCACGTCGTAGCGCCCGTGCACGATGAGGCCCGGGATGCCGGCGAGTTTTTTAGCCTCGTCGAGGAGTTGCGTATCGCGACCGAGAAAGCCGCGATTGACGAAGTAGTGGCTCTCGATGCGCGCGAAGGCGAGCGCGTAGGCCTCAACTCCGAAGAGCTTCAGCCGCTCCGGGTCGGCGAGCAGCGAGAGGGTCGAGCCTTCCCACAGGCTCCAGGCGCGCGCCGCCTCGATCTGGGTGCGGCGATCGGGTCCGGTGAGCCGCTTGTAGTAGGCGGCCACCATGTCAGCGCGCTCGGCCGGCGGAATGAGATCGCGGAACGGCTGGTACGTGTCAGGGAAAATCCAGTTCGCACCGTCCTGGTAGAACCAATCGATCTCGGCGCGGCGCAGGAGAAAGATGCCTCGCAGCAGGAGCTCGCTCACGCGCTCCGGATAGCGCTCGGCATAGGCAATCGAGAGCGTCGAGCCCCACGAGCCGCCGAGCAGCTGCCAGCGATCGATGCCGAGATGCTTGCGCAGCTTCTCCATGTCCTCGACGAGGTGCCAAGTGGTGTTGGCCTCGAGGCAGGCATTCGGCGTCGACCGGCCGCAGCCGCGCTGGTCGAAGAGGACGATGCGGTAGCGCGAGGGATCGTGATAGCGGCGCATGGTCGGGTTCGAGCCGCCGCCCGGCCCTCCGTGCACGACGAGCACGGGTTTGCCGTGACGGTTACCGCTTTCCTCGTAATAGAGGACATGGCCATCGCCAACCGCCAGCCGATCCTGCCGATAGGGCTCGATCGGCGGGTAGAGGCCGCGGCGGCGTCGATCGGATGTGGTCGTTCCTTCCCGCATGTGCCGAGATTGCCAGTTTTTCGTTGCAGCGTCTTGTTCGTTCGGGCCCGCCTGCTCCGCGTTCCCTGCTGGGCTCAGGTCTTGCGGCCGCGTGCCCGCTCCTGGCGGACTTCGCGATCGACGAATGTTTCACCCCCGGGTACGCGCACATCGCGAATGATCTCGAGCTCGGCGCGGCCGGGGCCATGTGCGAGCAGGCTGACGGCGATCGCCACGGCGAACGTGATGGGCGTGCCGAGGAGGGCCGAGAGTGGGCTCGCGAGCGCCAGTACCCCGCCCTCGGCGAGCAGCATGGCGAGCGCCGTCACCGAAAATCCGGCGAGCGCACCCGACATCGCCCCACGCCCCGTGAGGTTCTTCCACCACACGCTCAGCACCATGACCGGAAAGGCGGTCGCCGCCGAGAGGCAGAGTGACCAGAGCACGAGCTGGAGCGGATCGACCTGCACGTTGGCGACGACGGCCAGCGCGGCGAGCGTCGCAAGGCCGAGGCTCGCCCGGGCCATCAGGAGGCGCCGGGTTTCGTTGCCGGCAGCCAGTCGCGAGCCGAACATGATGTCGTCGACGAGGATCGAGGAGAGTGCCACGGCCGCCTGGCAGGCCGCGAGGAGGCTAGCAGCCACGGCACCGGCAACCGCAACAGCGACCACGACATGCGGGAGACCGTGCGCATGTGGCAGCAGGTAGAGGATGCCGTCCCGCCGGAAGGCGAGCCTCGTCACGTCGACCCGCTCGCCGGAGGCGTCGACCTGCGCGAGCCCGAGGCCGATCCAGTCCCTGAGCCACGAGGCGAGCGCGGCGGGATTGCTGCCGATCGCCTGTTTCAGGACCAGGTCGCGCGTCAGCACGGCCACCGCCGACATCGTTGTCACCATGATGATGAGCACCACGGCGGCCCAGCCGAGCGACTTGCGCGAATCATAGACGCTCGGGGCCGCGCCGCAGCGCGGCAGCAATGAAGGCGATCCCGCGACGCCGAAGGCGACGATCAGCGACAGCAGCGCGAAGGCGAGCGTGCCGAGCATGGTCGTCTGCGAGGCGAAGCGGCCCGACAGAATGGAGAGATCCTGGCCCGGAAGCGTCATCGAGAGCGGCGGCAGCTGGATCTGCGGCAGCGTCTGCAATGCCTCGGTTCTCCCGAGCGCGCGCAGGACGGGACCGTGACTCAACTGCGGGATCGGCAGGAACGTCTCCATCGTCGCGACGATCGCAATCGGCACGATGAACGCGAGCAGCGCGGCGATCGCCATGGCAACGCCAGACCAGGTCTGCGATCTGAGCCCGCTCGCACCGACCACGATCATGATGGTGATCGCGAGGAGCGTCGCGGTGTGGGCAACGGGCCTGCCGAAGAGCAAGGCTGCAGCCTCCGCGCCGACCCGCAACTCGGCGCTCAACAGCAGGATCAGCGGCACGACCAGGAGGCAGGCCATCACGGTGCCGAGCAGCGGGCTCTGGA
>DAORNH010000005.1:40729-45447 GCA_035440865.1 Hyphomicrobiaceae bacterium
ACATCGAACCCGCCGAGGAACAGCGCGCCCGTCAACGCGACGGCGCCAGTGCCGCCGAACAGCGACATGCCGAGCACGAGACCGTTGAAGCCTGCCGGCACGCGCCGTCCCGCGACGAAGTAATCGTGGGCCGAGCTGGAGAGGGTCGCGAGCGCGATCGCCGCAAAGAGGGCGAGAATGCCGAGCCCGAGCCACGTCCCGAGGCCGACGCCAGCCTGTCCGCCGCCGAGCTCCTCGACGATCAGGAGCACCAGCACGAGGCTCGCGAGCACGCCGGCGACAATGCTCGCGTAGATGCCGAGCCGGGGATTTACCAGCGCTTGCCGCCTCGCCACAGGCATCGGGCTACAGATCCTCGTTCGCGCCGTGCCAGTGATCGATCGCATCCTGTCGATTTACGAACGAGGCGATCGCGACAATGGCGAGGGCGAGGATGCCGTGAGCGACCAGGAAGTAGCCGAGCGGGAAACCGAGCAGCTTGCTCATGTTCAGCCGCTCGGCAAACATCGGCAACACCAGGGCGATCGCGAGGAAGGGAATGACGGTCGCCAGCATCTGCCACTTGGTGTGCCGCCAGTAGGGCTTGCGCTCCTTGCGCTCGATCATCTTTCAACGCCCCTGTCCTCGGCGCGACGCGCCACCTACTCCGCCGCCTCCTTCTTGCCGGGCCTGAAGGCGGTTCTGCGGCGATCCCACTCGGCGGAGCCGAAGCGGGCGAAATACTGCTTCACCGTCGTTCCTTTGACGGAGGCAGGTGCGCGCCCGTCGGCTTTGAGGGCGGCGAGCACATCATCCACCGATTCGAGGACCGTGCGAATGACGAGACCTGGGACGATGGTGAGCTTGTAGCCGGCCGCCTGCAAGGTCGCCATGTCGACATCGGGCGACTTGCCGCCCTGCACGGAGTTATAGAGGCACGGGCCCTTGATGCGCTTCGGCACGGCCCTGATCTCGTCGAGCGTCTGGGGCGCCTCCACGAACACCATGTCCGCGCCAGCGGCGAGGGCAGCGTTGCCGCGCCTGATCGCCTCCTCGAAGCCGAGTGAGGCGCGGCTGTCGGTGCGCGCGATGATCGTGAAATCCTTGGAGCGGCGCGCGGCGGCCGCGGCACGGATCTTCGCCTCGTAGTCCTCGAGCGGGATGATCTCCTTGTCGTCGAGGTGGCCGCACTTCTTCGGGAAGCCCTGGTCCTCGATGTGTACGCCCGCGACGCCGACGCGCTCGAACTCCTCGATCGTTCGGAACACGTTGAGCTCGTTTCCGTAGCCCGTGTCGATGTCGGAGATCAGCGGCACGCCGATGGTGGCGACGATCTTCCTGGCGTTCTCGACCATCTCGCTCATGGTCACGAGGCCGTAATCAGGATAGCCGTACGACGCCGATGTTCCGGCACCCGTCATGTAGACGGCCGGGAACCCCGCCTGCTCGATGAGGCGGGCGGTAATGCAGTCATAGGCACCGGGCGCGACCACCATGCCGGCATTCATCAGCCGGTGGAGCTCGGCGGCTCCGTCGAAACGCGTGCGGGCCTTCGGCGGTGTCGATTTCGGCATGGCATCCTCACGGGCAAATGGCGAGCATGCGGTCAAGGACCGCAGCACTCATCTGCCCCCGATGCCCGCCGGAGGGCAAGGCCCGATATGACATACGTGGGGGCGCGCAGCTGGACCGGCGCCCCCAGGAACTCGCAGCACTGGACGACAAGGTCACGTCAAGGGTGTTGGATCAGCCGAACTTCGCCTGGCTCGCCTCCATGACGTCCTCGAACGTCCTGAGGCCGGTGGTCGGCGCGTTGACGAGCACGGCCATGTTGCCGGGCTTGTGCTGGTTCTTCAGCATCCGCATGTGGGCCTTCGGGATCTGGTCCCAGGCGAACACCTCAGACATGCATGGATCAATGCGCCGCTCGACGACGAGCTTGTTGGCTTGCGCGGCCTGCAGGAGGTTCGCGAAGTGGCTGCCCTGGACGCGCTTCTGGTGCATCCACAGATAGCGCGCATCCATGGTAAGGTTGTAGCCGGTGGTGCCGGCGCAGATCACCACCATGCCGCCGCGCTTCACGAGCAGCACCGAGACCGGGATCGTCGCCTCGCCCGGATGCTCGAAGACGAAGTCGACGTTGTTGCCCTTGCCGGTGATGTCCCAGATCGCCTTGCCGAAGTTGCGCGCCTCCTTCATCCAGGCGTTGAACTCGGGTGTGTTCACCGTCGGCAGCTGGCCCCAGCAATTGAACTTCTTGCGGTTGATGACGCCCTTGGCGCCGAGCTGCATCACGAAATCGCGCTTGTCGTCCTCGGAGACGACGCCGATGGCGTTGGCGCCGGCCGTCGCGCAGAGCTGCACGGCGAACGAGCCTAGTCCGCCCGAAGCGCCCCACACGAGCACGTTGTGGCCGGGACGAAGGATGTGTGGGCGATGGCCGAAAAGCATGCGGTAGGCGGTAGCCAGCGTCAGCGTGTAGCAGGCGCTCTCCTCCCACGTGAGGTGCTTCGGCCGCTCCATGAGCTGGCGGTCCTGCACGCGCGTGAACTGTGAGAACGAGCCGTCGGGCGTCTCGTAGCCCCAGATGCGCTGGCTCGGCGAGAACATCGGATCGCCGCCGTTGCACTCCTCGTCGTCGCCGTCGTCCTGGTTGCAGTGGATGACGACCTCGTCACCGACCTTCCAGCGCTTCACCTTGGACCCGACCGCCCAGACGACGCCGGAGGCATCCGAGCCCGCAACGTGGTAGGGGTTCTTGTGCACGTCCTTGATCGGCGAGATCGGCGTGCCAAGCGCGGCCCACACACCATTGTAGTTGACGCCGCCGGCCATCACCAGAACGAGTACGTCATGGCTGTCGAGCTCCCAGGTCGGCACCACCTCGACCTGCATGGCCGAGTCCGGCTCGCCATGGCGCTCGGCACGGATACACCAGGCGTACATTTTCTCGGGTACATGCCCGAGCGGCGGAATCTCGCCGATCTCGTAGAGGCTCTTCTTCGACGAGACGAGCTTTGGCGCGCCGAGCGATGAACTCGCAGCTGCAGCAACAGTCGGCCCTGCCGCGGGTGTTGCTGATTTCTTCGATTTCGGCATGGTTCATCCCCTCCGGTGCCGCGTATGCGCGTGACGGAATATTGCATTGCAGCAAGAGGCTATACCAGTCCACTTTGGACTGATCCAGTTTTTCTGCGACGCATGAGGATCGCCTGCACTGTAGTTAACGCCGCACGCCCGAGCCCGACGTCGTCATCGTTCTGGTCATGGGCCAGGTATCGGACAGGCGATAGCCCTCGGGCCAGGGATCGGCGGGATCGACGAGCAGCTGAGTGAGGCTCGTGATCCAGGCGCGTCCGGCCAGCGTCGGCACAATGGCCCTGCGACCGGCGACCGAGGTCTCGGCGACGACTTCGCAGTCGAAGCGAGAATCGAGGATCGAGCGGCCGACGAACGGCTCACCGATGCGGAGTTCGCCCCGCGCATGCAGCACGGCCATGCGCGCCGAGCAGCCGGTTCCGCAGGGCGAGCGGTCGAGCTTGCCGGGCTCGATCGCAACCGTGTTCCGCCCGGTCTTGACGCCGTCGACAAGCTCCACGGGTTGCGTCATCTGGCAGAACGAGATGTGCGACCAGCCCGGGTTCGTCGGATGCGTGAAGCCGAGTTGCGCGTTGGCTGCCGCGGTGATCTTCACGCCGGTCTCGGCGAGATCTCGGGCTTCATCGGGCGTCAGTGCAAAGCCGAGCAACTTGGCATCGACGAGCACGAAGCTGTCGCCGCCGTAGGCCGTGTCGACCGTCAGTGTGCCGAGCCCAGCAACCTCGATCCGGGCCCCTAGCTTGTCGGCAAAGCTCGCCACATTGCGGATGCGCACGCGTTCGACCTTGCCGTCCCGGCAGGTTGCAATCGCCTCGACGATCCCGCCCGGCGCCTCGAGCATCACGCGCGTCTCGGGCTCGGCCATGGGCACGATGCCGGTCTCGAGCAGCACCGTCGTCACGCAGATGCTGTTGGAGCCGGACATCGGCGGCGTGTGGATCGGCTCCATGATGATCCAACCCGTATGTGCCTCCGGCGACTTCGGCGGTACCAGCAGATTGATATGGCGGAAGATGCCGCCGCGCGGCTCATTGAGGACCAGATTGCGAAGGCGCTGGTCGCCGGCGATGAAGCGGGACTGCTCCCAGATCGTCGCGCCTGGCGGCGTCGGCACGCCACCGACGATGACGTCGCCGACCTCGCCCTCACAGTGGCAGCCGACGATATGAATGATCCTGTTCGAGCGCATGCCCCCCTCCGCCTCGAAACTCAAGATCGAGGGCGCCGCCCTCGAGCTCCCGCCAAGGGCTGGCCCTTGGAACCAGTTCAGACCTGCACCTGCGGCCACTCAATGCCGCTCATGGTTCAGGCCGGATCGTCCGGCCAAAGTACGTTCAATGCGAAAGCATTGCTCGACGAAGGGTGGAGTCGCAACCATGTCGGCATCTTTGAAGGTCGCCGCGATCAGCCATCTGCTGCTGGCAAGCTCGAAGACCTCAAGAGTGCGCGCATCGGGATCGACGTACCAGGCATGGCGGACCCTGAACGCGGCGTAGATTGCGAGCTTGTCCGTCCGGTCGATGCGCATGGTCGATGGTGAAAGCACCTCGCACAGCCAATCGGGCGGCGTCTCGATCCAGGCCGTATCGGGGAGCCGCGGCAGCCGCTCGCGCCGCCAGCCGGCGATGTCCGGCACGACG
>DAORNH010000006.1:0-410 GCA_035440865.1 Hyphomicrobiaceae bacterium
ACATCCTGATCCTGCGCGAGCTGACCGGCGGCACCTACTTCGGCGAGCCGAAAGAGATCGTGACGCTCGAGGACGGGCAGAAGCGCGCCGTCGATACGACGGTCTACACGACGCGCGAGATCGAGCGCATCGCCAGGGTCGCATTCGACCTTGCCAGGAAGCGGCGCAACAAGGTGCACTCGGCCGAGAAACGCAACGTCATGAAGACGGGCGTGCTCTGGAACCAGGTAGTGACGACGACGCACCAGGCTTATGCCAAGGACGTCGAGCTGCATCACATTCTCGCCGACGCCTGCGCCATGCAGCTCGTGCGCAACCCGAAGCAGTTCGATGTGCTCGTCTGCGACAACCTGTTCGGAGACATGCTCTCGGACGAGGCCGCGATGCTCGCCGGCTCGCTCGGCATGCTG
>DAORNH010000006.1:455-8967 GCA_035440865.1 Hyphomicrobiaceae bacterium
GGCGCTCTACGAGCCGATCCACGGCTCGGCCCCGGACATCGCTGGCCAGGGCGTCGCCAATCCGATCGCCCAGATCGCCTCGTTCGGCATGGCGCTGCGCTACTCGTGCAACATGGCGCGCGAAGCGGACATGATCGACAAGGCGATCGCGGCGACGCTCGCCCAGGGCTACCGGACCGGCGACATCATGCAGCCCAACATGCGCAAGGTCGGCACCACCGAGATGGGCCGCGCCATCGAGGGCGAGCTCAAGCGGCTGATGGGGTGAGAGGCGAGGGGCGATTGTCGGCGTGTTTCGTCCGCGCTCGCCTTCGTGCTAGATTCGTCGCATGACCCTCCACACACCACCCCAGTCCCTCGGACCTGCCGGCCGGCCGCGGCGGCTCTGGACCGTCGGTGATGTCGAGCGCATGCTCGCGGCGGGCATCGTCTCGGAGCGCGACCGGCTCGAGCTCATCGGCGGGGAGCTGATCGCAATAGCCCCGAAAGGCGCGCGCCACGAGATCGTCAGGAACGAGCTGGTGCTTTTCTGGGCACGCCGCTTGCCGACAGACCTCAAGTTCGCCGAGGAGGCGCCGCTGCGGCTCGGCGACTACGACATGCCGGAGCCGGACCTCATTCTGTTCCCGGCGTCGCTCAGAGTTCCCGACGTACGCGCGGAGACGGTCCTGCTTGTCGTCGAGGTCTCGGATTCGAGCCTCTCCTACGATATCGAGGTGAAGGCGCCCCGCTATGCCGCCGCAGGCGTGCGCGAATACTGGGTGATCGACCCGACGACGCTCGTCACCTACGTCCATCGCGATCCGGGACCGGACGGTTATGCGTCGAAAGAAGAGCGGCCGGGGAGCGCACGGCTCGAGCCGCACCTGGTGCCGGCACTCGCCGTAAGCCTCGCCTCGCTCGACGTCGATTGACGCGACACCGGCCAAGGAATCCGGCTGAGCCATCGTCCGAGGTGACGAGCCGGCCGCTTCACCCTGCCGGCGCGCGCGGGCTCGCGTGACTGACGGCTCACGGTCGGCTAACATGCTGGCCAAGCCTGCCGTTTTTGGAGCAGCCCCCATGATTTCCAACGTCCGGGCCGTTTTTCTGGCCCTCATTGCCGTATTCGGCCTTGCGACTCCCGTCAGCGCCGCGCCGAACGACATCGTCGTCATCATCACCAACCAGGACTACGCCGGCACCGTGCCGAAGGTGGAGTACGCCGAGCGTGACGGCGAGGCGATCGCCAAAGCCGCCCGCGACGTCATGCAGGTTCCGCCCGATCGCATCGTTCATGTGAAAAATCTCACCTACGCGGGCTTCCTCGACTGGTTCGGCGCCGACGGCGAGGGCGGCGCGGAGCTCGAGCGGCTCAAGGCCAAGCTCGGCCGCGACAGCAACATCGTATTCTACTATTCCGGTCACGGCATGCCGGCGAAGCGCTCGAAGGCGAGCGACCCGGAGCCCGTGCTGCTGCCGGTCGATACCTCGCCGGCGCGCGCCGATCGCTTCGGCATGCCGACGTCAGTGGTGCGCAAGGCCCTGCTCACGATGCAGCGCGAGAAGGCGTCCGACGGCCGCGTCATCCTGATCCTCGACGCCTGCTTCTCCGGCTCGAGTGGTGGTGGACGGCGAGACGAGTGCTGTGCGAATTTCCCCGTCCGCCGTCAGGGCCGCCGAGCCGCGCCTCGTCGAACTTGCGGCATCCGGCCCCGAACAGGAGGCCAACTGGGACCGCGAGCGCCGGCATGGCATATTCACCGATGGCGTTCTTGAGGGCCTCTACGGGGCGGCCGACGCCAACAAGGACGGTTCGGTGACGGCCGGCGAGCTCGCGACATTCGTCGCGCGCTACGTCGATGACCGCGTGACGCGCCTGTTCCCTTCGCCGCGCCGCTTCCAGACGCCGTCGTTCTCGGGTGAGGCGCCGACGCGGCTTTCGATCGTCGCGGCCACGACACCCGCCCGCGACCCGAAGGCCAAGGCGCTGATCGAGACACGTTGCAAAACCGTGCCCGCGTCGACGGATACCGCCGAGATAAAGTCGTTCCTCGCGACTTGCGGCTTCAATTGTCCGTGCCGGGCAGCGCTCGATGCGCGTCTCGCCGCCCTCGCAGTGCTCTCGGCAACGTGCGAGGCGGAAGCGTTCGAGCTCGATCGGCTCGCCAAGCGCGGCGCTGCAGCAAGAGCCGAGCTCGAGGCGCTCGCCAAGGGCGCGTCGTGCCCGGCCATGAAGGCCAAGGCTGGCGACCTCCTCGCCTCGCTAGATCGCAGCGCCAGCGACAAGGAGCGCAAGGCGAAGGAGGCGGCCAAGCTGAAGGCGCGCGAGGAGGCTGAGAAGAAGGCCAAGGAGGAGACCGGAACCGCGCCCACGGGCCCGTCGGACCCAGCCACCTCTGCCTATTGCGACCGCCTCAAGACCTATCTCGCCGCGCGCGCGGCGGCCAAGGACGCGAGCGCGGTACGCTACGTTACCGGACAATCGCTCTGCCCCGACCTGCAGGACGAGGCCAAGGCCATCCTGCGCACGCTCGATGATGCCGGCGGAACGCCGGCACCCACGCCGCTGCCGGCAGATGCCGATCCCGCGCGCGGCATCGAGCCGGGTTCCGGCCGCGGCTTCGTCGATCATCTGCGCGATGGGAGCGCATGCTCGCATTGCCCGGAGCTGGTGGTCGTGCCGGCCGATCGCTTCATGATCGGATCGCCGTCGAGCGAGGCCTACCGCAGTCCGGATGAAGGTCCGACGCGCGAGATTGCGATTGCGCGCCCGTTCGCCATCGGACGGATGGAGGTGACACGCGGGCAGTTCCGCGCATTTGTCGACAGCACCGGTCATCAGCCGGCACAGAACTGCAGCATCTGGGACGGGCAGAATTGGAAGATCGACCAGACGATGACATGGCTCAGTCCGGGGTACGAACAGGATGAGGACCATCCGGTCGTCTGCGTCTCGCATGCCGATGCCGTAAAGTACGCAGAGTGGCTCAGCGAGCAGACCGGCCATGTCTACCAGCTGCCATCCGAGGCCGAATGGGAGTATGCGGCGCGCGCCGGCACCTCCGAGCGCTATCCATTCGGGGCGAGCGACGGCCAGATCTGCCGGTTCGCCAATGTCGCGGACAGCGCGGCCAAGAAAGTGAACCCCAGCTGGACGACGGTCAGATGCTCGGACGGCTTTGCGAACACGGCGCCGGTCGGGCACTTCGAAGCCAGCGCGTGGGGTCTCCACGACATGATCGGCAACGTCAGCGAATGGACCGATGATTGCGCGACGGGCAGTTACGACGGCTATCCGGGCGATGGCTCACCGGCCAAGACCGGCGACTGTGAGCGGAGGCCGCATCGCGGGGCTGGCTGGTCGTCGACTTCGGAGGAGGCGAGGGTTGCGAGGCGCAGCTTCTACTTCGGCGAGGAGCGGTTTCCGACCGTCGGCTTCCGGCTCGTCCGCGTGATTGCGGATTGAAACCGGATTGATCATGGGGAGGATTTGGATATGGCTGCTCGTCCTGCCAGCGTGATGACCGGCGGCTGCCAGTGCGGCGCGGTCCGCTACGCGCTATACACCGCGCCGACGCATGCCTCGATCTGCCACTGCCGCATGTGCCAGAAGGCGTCCGGCAACTACTTCCAGCCGTTCACGGGCGTGCCGCGGGCCGAGTTCACCTGGACGAAGGGGACGCCCGGCACGTTCCGCTCGTCCGAGCTCGTCGAGCGTGACTTCTGCCGCGACTGCGGGACGCCGCTCACTTACCGCGCGCTCGACCGCGATCGTGTGTCGGTGACGATCGGCAGCCTGGACGAGCCGGGGCGGATTGCGCTCGAAATGCAGTACGGTGTCGAGAGCGCGGTGCTCGATCTTGGCGCGGCGGCACAACTGACGACCATCACCACGGAGGCGTCGATGCCGGCCGAGCGGCTCGCGCAGGTCGCCACACGGCAGCACCCTGACCACGATTGATGCCGTCAAGCTCGGCCGAGTGTCGATGACGGCATGCCGAGGTGTTGGAGTTCGTGAGCGAGGTCAACCGTCGCCTCGGCATAGTGCACGGCCTTGAAGCCGAGGCCCACCGCTGTTGCAATATTGGCGGCGCTGTCATCGATGAATACGGCGCGGGCGGGCGCAAGGCCGCGCTTGAGCACGAGGTGCTCGAAGATCTCGGGCTCGGGTTTGACGAGGCCGAGATCGCCCGAGACGACGCATTCGTCGAACGTGTCGAGGAACGCGAACACGCGCCGCGTCTCGTCAAACTTCTCGCGGCTGAAATTGGTGATCGCGTGGACGGGTATCCCGGCGCGCCTCAGCGCTGCGAGAATGGCGACATTCGGCGTGATCGCGCCGCCGAGCATGTCCATCCAGCGCCGATCGAAGGCGGAAATGAATGCCGCGTGCTGTGGGAACCGTCGTGCGAGCCGCTCGAGTGTCGGTCCGAACGGCGCGCCTGCGTCGAGCTCTCGATGATTGACCTCGAGGAGCTTCGTTTCGGCGAGCACGCTGGCCGTCGCCTCATCCGAGTAGCCGAGCTTGCGATAGAGATTCTGCGGGGCCCAGCGGATGAGGACATTGCCGACATCGAAGACGACGCAGTCGAACGGGTTCGTCATGGCGTCCTCCGTGTGTTCCGAGACCCGATCTTGCAGATGGCGCCTTCAGCGGCGAAGCCCGAATGGGCGACCCCACGACGAGCCGGGCGTGAGGCTCGCACTCGAAGCCCACGGCTGCCGTGCGAGCCAGGCATGCTCGTTTGCTTCGTTCCCGTCGAGCGGCGCAGGGCCGGCGTAGCGTACGCGCACCGGCGTCGTTCCGTTCGCCTCGAAGCCGAGGAGCTGCGCGACCCGCCGCGAGAGATCGATCAGCCGATCGCTGGCATAGGGGCCGCGGTCGTTGACGCGAACGAGCAGCGTGCGCCCGTTGCGGATATTGGTGACGTAGACGTACGAGGGCAGAGGCAGGGTCGGATGCGCGGCGGTAAGCGCGCCCATGTCGAAGAGTTCGCCGTTTGCGGTTTTGCGGCCATGAAAATCGCTTCCGTACCAGGAGGCGATGCCAACTCTGTCGTAGCGGGGCTCGTCGGCCGGCGTGTACCAGCGGCCGGCGATCTGATACGGCTGCCCGATCTTGTAGATGCCCCCGCCGCGCGGGACACGCCCCAAGGGCGAGGCGGCCAAGCGCGGGCTCGGCGAGACGCCGTAACGATCATCGACCGTCGATGGAGTAGCGGCGCGAATCGGGTGGGCGTCGGCTGCCGGAGCGGCTGGTGGTCGGCGCTGGGCGCATCCTCCGAGTAGTCCTGCGACGATTACCGCCGCAACTCCCGGAACAAGCACTCTGCGCCGGACGCGCTCACGCGCGTCCCCGTAGGCGTCCCCCGCCATCACCCAGCCACGCACGACAAACCGACGCCCCACTCTACCCCCAAGCCTGATGCGGCATCGCGATTGGTCGGCTGGCGCGAATGAGCTCGGATACCGCGTTTCGAGCACGGTCCGACTTCTGCTGTCGCGCTAAGCCTCGAGGCCGCGTCAGGTCCCACATCGCTAAAATTGCCACGATAAAATTAGAGCCGCGTTAATGGCGGCGATTTTTGGCCCGACTGTGTTCAGTCCGGACCGTACATCGCCTTGCCCCTCACGGGCAGATCAGCCGTGAGGATCGAGCCGCCTTCTGATTCAGTCATGAACAGGCGCTGCCCATTCACGCCGCCGAACGCCACGTTGGTGACAAAGCGTCCGCCGACCGGCTCGATGTGGTGCGTCGGTCGACCGAGGCGGTCGAAGCGCCACACACCCATGCCGATGTGCGTGACGATGATCCCGCCCTCGGCATCGAGCGCGAGCCCGTCCGGGCCGCCGAGTCCGCCCGAGAGCTGGATGAAGAGCCCGCATTTCGACACCTGGCCATCCGGCATCAGCGGCAAGCGCCAGACTGCATTGCCGCGCGTCACGCCGACGAACACGACCTTCTCGTGAAGGTCGAGCACGATGCCATTGGGGCTCGGGATCGTGTCGATGAGGCAAGCGAGGCGGTTGTCCGTGCCGAGGCGATAGACGCGCCCCGTCGGATCGTGCAGGCCGGTCTGGCCCTGATCGGTGAAGTAGAGGTCGCCGTTCGCCGCGAAGTGGAGATCGTTGACGCCCTTGAAGCCTTCGGAGCGGATGGTCTCGACCACAGGCGTTACGCGACCGCTCGCGACGTCGAGGGCCATGATGCCGCGCTTGTAGTCGGTGATGAAGGCGCGGCCGTCCTTGTGGAACTTGAGGCCGTTCGGCCAGCCGTCGTACTCGGTGACCTGGGTCCATTGGCCGGCCGCGGAGATGCGAAAGATGCGGCCGTGGGGGATGTCGGTCACGTAGAGATTGCCGGCCTGGTCGAAGCTCGGGCCCTCCAGGAAGCAATCGACGACCTGTCCGGGCTTGTTGTAGTCGGCCCAGACGGTCGGCACGCGCTTGCGGAGGTTGTCCGGCATGCGCGTGAAGACGCGCGCTTCGATCGACTGGGGCGGCGGGTAGAGGCTCATGGCCGGTAGGTCTTTCGGGTTGGAAGGCGACTGTTCCGGCTATGCCCGTTTCGGTCGCATCCTGATCAGCATGAATGCCCAGAGCGCGATCGTCATGGCGCCGAGCACGGCCGCGATCGGCCGCGACACGAATCCGAACAGCGAGCCGTCGGACTTGATCATCGAGGTCATGAAGTTCATCTCGAACATCTCGCCGAGCACGAGGCCGAGGATGATCGGGGCGACCGGGAACCCGTTCTCCTCGAGCAGCCAGCCGATCACGCCGAGTATCAGCATGATGATGATGCCATAGACCGAGTTGGTCATGGCAAAGCTGCCGACGACACAGAACATGAGGATGATCGGCACCAGGATGTTTTTCGGCGTCCTCAGAATGAGCTTCGCGCTCTTGATGGCGGCCCAGCCGACCGGCAGCATCAGGAGGTTCGCCAGGATGAAGATGATGAACACGGCGTAGATGAGCTGAGGGTTCTGCAGGAACACGGTCGGCCCCGGGTTCATGTTCTTCATGTAGAGGACGCCGATGACGATTGCCGTGATCGAATCTCCGGGAATGCCGAAAACGAGGGCCGGGATCCAGGCGCCGCCTAGGGCTGAATTGTTCGCCGACGTGCTGTCGACGATGCCTTCGATATGTCCGGTGCCGAACTTTTCGGGCTCCTTGGAAAACTTCTTCGAGACCGCGTAGCTGATCCAGGCGGCGATATCAGCGCCCGCGCCAGGGAGCGCTCCGATCGCGGTGCCGATGAAGGAGCCGCGAATGAAGTTGAGCCAGTAGCGGCGGAAGACAGTGCCGACGCCAAAAAAGATGCTCCCGACCTGCTGGGCCACCACTCTGCCGACCTGATCGACCGTTACGGCACCGCGCAGAAGCTCCGATATGGCGAACATGCCGATCATGGCGGGGATGAAGCTGACGCCCTGCAAGAGTTCCACCGATCCGAAGGTGAAGCGCGGGTGTCCTGCGGCAGGGTCCTGCCCAATGCACCCGATCGAGAGGCCGATGAACAGCGCCGCGAAACCCTTGAGCGGATCATCCGTCGCGATGAAGATCGCGCAGGTGAGGCCGAGAGCGGCGAGCCAGAAGTACTCGAACGACGAGAAGTTGATGGCAAGCTCGGCAAGCCACGGCGCGCACACGATCAGGATCGCCACCCCGAACAGGCCGCCGAGCGCGGAGAAGACGAGGTTGACCCCCATGTTGAGGTTCAGCTGCCCCTTCTGAGACATCTGATAGCTTTCGTCCGTATAGGCGGCGGACGCGGGCGTTCCCGGGATGCGCAGCATGGCCGCCGGGATGTCGCCCGCGAAGATCGCCATGGTGGTCGCCGTAACGATGGCGCCGAGGGCGGGCACAGGCGACATGTAGAACGTGACGGGAACCAGCAGCGCGGTGGCCATGGTCGCCGTCAACCCGGGCATCGCGCCGACGAAGATGCCGAATATGGCCGAGGCCAGGCAAACCCCGAGCACATAGGGGTCCATGACGAGGCCCATGGCCTGGACGAACGCGTTCCACATCGGGGCGCCTCAAGTGATGTATTTGAGCCAGCCCGGCGGCAGATTGAGGAGCCAGCCGAGCGGGAGCGGGATACGCATCTGCCTGCCGAAGAAGATCTGCAACAGGACGGTCGCGAGGATCGCTGTCAGCAAGGCGGTCACCGGGTGGACGCGGAACCAGAGAAAGAGCCCTGCAAGAGTGACGACGGTGACCGGCACGAAGCCGACCGTCGACCAGGAAAAGATCGCAATTAGCGCGGCTGCGATGATGAGCATGAAGGAGACGACGCGCCACGGATCATGCGCCCAGGGCGCCAGAGCTATCGCCGGACGGCCCTCGCGTACACCGCGATTGATGAGCAGTATGCCGCACAGTATGAGCGCGCCACCGAGAATGCGCGGGAAAAGTGATGGTCCGTACTTCTGCCCGGGAAAAGGCGGGAAGGAGAGCGTCAGCGCGATCATGACGATCGCGCCGATGATCAGAATGAGACCGTTGACCGTGTCGTTGG
>DAORNH010000006.1:8990-12542 GCA_035440865.1 Hyphomicrobiaceae bacterium
AAAAGGACGTGCGCCCCGCTGTATGGCGGGGCGCTGATGCTCAGGCCTTCTTGGCGAGGCCGGCTGCCGTCATCGCCGTGCCCATGGCAGCATCGCCCTTGGCCATGAAGTCGGCAAAGCCCGCGGGATCGGCCCACTTGAGGCCGAAGCCGCGGCCGCTCATGAACTCGACGAACTCCTTGCTGTTCCAGGCGCGCTTGATCGCCTCGGTGAGCGACTTGGCGATCTCAGGCGGTAGTCCCTTGGGCGCCGCGATGCCGCGCCATGCGCCGACCGAGTAGTCGACACCCGCGGCCTCCTTCAGCGTCGGGACGTCCTTGAACTGCGGGTTGCGCTCGGAGGCCATCACCGCGAGAGAGCGTGCCTTGCCGGCGTCGATCATGGCCTTCGCTTCGGGCACCGAGCAGGTCACGATGTCGATGCCGCCGGCCGCGAGGTCCTGCATCGCGGGGCCGGCGCCGTTCGAGGGCACCCAGGCAACGTGATCTGGCTTCAACTTCATCGCCATCAGCCAACCGATGAGGGCAAGATGCCAGATACCACCCTGGCCAGTGCCGGAGGCCTTGAGCTTGCCCGGGGGTGCCGCGCGGATGGCATCCGCAAGCTCCTTTGCCGTCTTGTAGGGACTCGAGGCGTTGACCTGCACGCCCGGCGGGTCCTCGTTGACGAGGGCGAGCGGGGTATAGCTCGAGTGCTTGAGGTCGGTCAGGCCCTGATGGTGCATCATGGTGATCTCGACCGTCACCATGCCGATCGTGTAGCCGTCGGCTGGCGCCGTGGCGATCGCGGAATGCCCGACCACGCCCGAGCCGCCCGTTCGATTGACGACGTTGAACGGCTGCTTCAGATCCTTCTCGAGGAGCGTCGCCATGATGCGCGCCGTCGCATCGGTGCCGCCGCCGGCGCCCCAGGGGCAGACGAAGGTGACGGGGCGGTTCGGATAGGCGCCCTGGCCGAGCGACGGCATGACGCCGAGCCCTGCGGCCGCCCCGAGCCCGGCACCGCCTGCGAGCACGCGACGACGCGAGAAAGTTGTCTTGCGACTGGTCACCGGCATTTCCTCCAGGATGATTATTGTCCAGTCAGGCTATCGCGCTGCACGCGACGCTGGCAAGCCGCACCGGCGACATTCATGCCATGCGCTGACCGTACGGGGCCAGGGTCGCATGAGGCCATGGTCACTCAAACATTGGCAAACCGGGGCGCCTCTGCTTATTAGCGGCGCATGAGCAAACCACCCTCCCCCCGCCGCGCCGCCGTCAAGACCGCGCGCCAGCCGGCGAGCGCAAAACCCGTTGCGAAGGCACGCCGGGCGGCGGCGCCTGCGCCGAAGGTCGGGTTCGTTTCGCTCGGCTGCCCGAAAGCGCTCGTCGACAGCGAGCGCATCATCACCAAGCTTCGCGCCGAGGGCTACGAGGTGGCTCGCGACTATGCCGGTGCGGATGTCGTCGTGGTCAACACCTGCGGCTTCCTCGACAGCGCCAAGCAGGAGAGCCTCGACGCGATCGGCGAAGCCATGGCGGCCAACGGCCGCGTCATTGTCACCGGCTGCCTCGGAGTCGAGAAGGAGCGCATTCTCGCGGCACATCCGGACGTGCTCGCCGTGACGGGACCGCATCAGTACGAGGCGGTCGTCGGCGCGGTGCACGATGCGGTGCCGCCCGTGCATGATCCATATGCCGACCTCGTCCCGCCGGAGGGGCTCCGCCTGACGCCGCGCCACTACGCCTACCTGAAGATTTCCGAGGGATGCAACAACCGCTGCTCGTTCTGCATCATCCCGAGCCTCAGGGGGCGGCTCGCGAGCCGCCCGGCAAACCACGTGATGGCGGAGGCCGAGAGCCTCGTGCGGGCAGGCGTGAAGGAGCTTCTCGTCATCAGCCAAGATACGAGTGCCTATGGCCTCGACATCAAGTATGCCGAGAGCCCGTGGAAAGGCCGGCCGCTCGCTGCCCGTTTTTTCGACCTCACCGAGACGCTCGGCTCGCTCGGCGTATGGGTCCGCCTCCACTACGTCTACCCGTACCCGCACGTCGATCGCGTGCTGCCACTTATGGCGGCCGGGAAGATCCTCCCCTATCTCGACATTCCTTTCCAGCATGCCTCGCCGAAGGTCCTGAAGGCGATGCGCCGCCCCGCGGCCGGCGAGGAGACACTCGGCCGGCTCGCCCGCTGGCGTCGCGAAGTCCCTGATCTCGCCGTCCGCTCGACCTTCATCGTGGGTTTCCCGGGCGAGACCGAGGAGGATTTCACGTTCCTGCTCGACTGGCTTAAGGAGGCGCGCCTCGCCCGCGTCGGTTGCTTCAAGTACGAGGCGGTCTCGGGTGCTGCGGCGAACGAGCTTCCCGGCGCCGTTCCCGAGGAGGTGAAGGAGCAGCGCTGGCATCGCTTCATGGCGGCGCAGCAGGAGATCAGCGCGGCCATCATGAAGGAGCGCGTCGGCCGCACGATCGACGTGCTGATCGACGAGGTGGATGAGGAAGGCGCCATCGGCCGCTCGCCCTGGGATGCGCCGGAGATCGACGGCTGCGTCTTCGTCGACGCCGCGACAGGTTTGAAGCCAGGCGATAAGGTGCGCGTCGCCATCACGGACGCCGACGAGTACGACCTGTGGGGCCGCATCGTCAGCTAGGCGGCGGGCTCGCCTATCGCCTGGGCGGCACGAGCTTCAAGAGCGCCGCGCGGTCGAGCGTGAAATCGGAGGCGATCCACGCCGTCTCGAGGTCCTTCAGGATTGCGCCGAAGCTCGGTCCCGGACTGAGACCCGCGGCGATCAGAGACTGGCCATCGACAGGCAGCTTCGGGACGGGCCAGCGTTCAGGCAGCCCCAAGAGTTCGAGCCAGGACGGTTCATCGATGCGGCCATCGGCGATCCAGGCCGCGAACACGTGCCGGCGCCAGGCCTGGGCGCCCAGCCGATAGAGGCTCCGCCGGCGCTCCGCGTCAGTGAGTGTCGGCGTCACGTCGATCCCTGACCGGATCGGCAGCAGCGCCTCGCGCTCGCAGCCGGCAAGTTTGAGGTGATCGGCGAGCCTGTCGACGTCCTCGGCCACGGCCACGGCGAGGGCCGAGAGCCGCAGAGTGGGGCTCGCGGCCACGCCCGCCGCGGCCTCGACGGCAGCAGCCTTGGAAAGCAATGCGGGGCGTGGCGCGGCACGCAGGATCGACGGCAGGAGGCCGCAATCCATCATGGCCGCGATGGCGCTCACCACGTTCGGGCCGACGAGCAGCTTGCGCAACTCGCCTGCAATCCGCTCCATCGACAGTCGCTGCAAGCCGTCGCGCTCCGCTATGGAGGCCGCGAGGCCGTCCGCTTCCATGGCGCCGCCACCGAGCTGCGCGTGAAAGCGGAAGAAGCGCAGGATGCGGAGGTAGTCCTCGCGGATTCGGACACGGGCTTCGCCGATGAAGCGGATGCGGCGCCGGGCGCAGTCGGCCACGCCGCCGACCAGGTCATGGATCGTGCCGTCGCCGTCGCAATAGATGGCATTGATCGTGAAGTCTCGGCGGGCCGCGTCGGTCGCCCAATCGCGCGAGAAGGCGACGCGGGCA
>DAORNH010000006.1:12566-25961 GCA_035440865.1 Hyphomicrobiaceae bacterium
CACCTCGAAGGGGTCACCTTCGGCGATTACCGTGATCGTGCCGTGATCGATGCCGGTCGGCACCGACTTGAGCCCCGCGGCTGTTGCCGCTGCGACGATCTCGACTGGCGTCGCGGTGCTGGCGATATCGATGTCGGTGACAGGGAAGCCCATCAAGGTGTTGCGGACCGCGCCGCCGACGATACGCGCCTCGTGCCCGGCCCTGCCGAGCGCGTCGAGCACGGCTCGCGTCGACGGCATCGCGAGCCAGGTCGCACCGGCGAGTGTTCGAGGCGTTGGCATGGTCGCGATCGCTGTCTCTCTTGTCGCGGGCGGCGGCCTTACTCCGCAGCGCTCTCGCGCAGGCGATCATGCAGATTGCGGATCATGCCGGCGGTCGCACCCCAGATATAGCGCTCGCCGTAGGGCATCGCAAAGTAGTGGCGCTCGCGTCCGCGCCATTCGCGCGAATGGCGCTGATGGTTGCGCGGATCGAGCAGGAAGCCGAGCGGCACCTCGAAGACATCTGCGACCTCGCTCGCATCGGGCGTCAGCGTGAAGCCGGGCCTTATAATCGCGACAACGGGCGAGATCAGGAAGCCCGTGCCAGTCCGATAGCTGTCGAGGAAGCCGAGCGGCTCGACCTGGCTGGCGGCAAGGCCGATTTCCTCTTCGGCCTCGCGTAGGGCGGCAGCGACGGGCGAGGCGTCGCTTTCTTCGACCTTGCCGCCCGGGAAGGCGATCTGGCCGGCGTGGGTCGAAAGCTGTTCGGTGCGCTGTGTGAGGAGCAGCGTCAAGCCGTCGTCGCGGGCAACGATTGGCACGAGCACTGCAGCGGGGCGCGGCGGCGGCATGACAGAGAAATCAGCAAGCATCTCGGGATTGAGATCCCAGTCACCGCGACCCCAGGAGCGCCCGGTGCGCGGATCGAAGATGTCGTCTGAAGGTGCAGCGTGGAAGGCGCGCGCCGCAATTGCGCGCAGGATCGCCTCTGTGAGGGTGATTGCGGCGGCGCTCTTATCGTCAGTCTCCTGCATGGCTCCGTCAGCGCCCCTTGAAGATCGGCGCGCGCTTGGCCGCGAAAGCTGCCGCCGCTTCCTTGTGGTCCTCCGTCTCGCGCGCCTTGGCGAGGTTGGCACTCTCGTTGTCGAGGCAGTCGGCGAAGGTCCCCTTGAGCGCGCGGTTCAAGTTGTCCTTGATAAGGCGGTGCGCGACGCGTGGGCCGTCGGCAAAGCGGCGGGCGAGCGCCATCGCTTTCGCCTCGAGTTCCGCTGCCGGCACGACGGAATTGACGATGCCGAGGCGCAACGCCTCGGACATCTCGATCCGGTCGGCAAGGAGATAAAGCTCGCGCGCCTTGGCCGTACCGACGAGTTGCGTCAGGAGATACGTGCCGCCGTAGTCGCCGGAGAGGCCAACTTTGGCGAAGGCGGTCGTCATCACGGCGCTGTCAGCCGCGATCCGCATGTCACAGGCGAGTGCCAGCGACAGACCCGCACCGGCCGCTGGACCGGGAATCGCGGCGATGGTCGGCTTGCCCATTTCGTAGAGGCGGAGCGATGTCACGCGCTGCTGCTGGCGCTGCAGCTCCATGCGCGTCACGGGGTCGGGCGACTTGCCCGAGGCGTGCACGGCGGCCATGGCCTTCACGTCGCCACCGGCGCAGAACGCGCCGCCCGCACCCGTGAGCAAGACGGCGCCGATGTCGGGATCGAGCTCGGCGGCCGCGAGTTCGGCGCCCAAGGCTGCGACCATGGCCGGCGTCAGTGCATTGCGGTGCTGCGGACGGTTCATCGTCAGAACGAGGACGCCCTTGTCACGCTTGACGAGGAGATCGTCGGTCGGGCTAGCGGAGATCAAGGTCTGGCTCATGCTCGTTCCTTTACCAGGTCGGCGGTGCGTGTGGCCGTGTCGGCGATTTCAGCCGCTGCGGGTCGAGAAAGCAGCGACCGGCGTCGGTCACGGCGACGACGATCTCGCTGCCCGCCTCGCGGCGCTCGAGAAGGCCGCGGTCGACGGCGTCCTCCCACACCGTGAGGCGCGGGCACGATGTCCGCCAAGTCGCCATGACCTCCTCATAGGTGCGCGGCGCCTTCGCGCACCACTCGACGAGATCGCGGATCAGGGGCTCGATGGTCGCCGACATGCCTCTCTCCAAATCACTCAGCCGATCTTATCGCGGTCGACCGGCGCTGGCTCGAAAATCGTGTCGCGATGTGATTGCAGGGATGCCCAGTGGAGTTCGAGGTCCTCCCGGAAGAGGCCCTGCGTGATGCCCCGGGCGAGGCGCGGCGCGGAGATCGTCATGGCGTTGATGGAGCAGCCGAAGGGACCGAAGCTCATGGTGGTAGCGATCGTGAAGTCGTGGATCCGCGCGAGGAAAGGTGCGGCACCTGGGCAGCGCTCGAGGAACGAGCCGTCGGGCGCGTGATAGGGAAATCGGGCGAGGCGCGGGCTCTGCGCCGTCTCGCGCGGGTCGTAACGGTCGGCCCAGGTGGCGATCTCGCCGGCGAAGGAGGCGAGTTCGGGCCGGGCGGACGGATCGATGTCGATGCCGGCGCCGACGATGAGGAAGTCGGCGGTGACGTCCCCGGCTGCCGTTCTCAGCTGGACATGATCGCCGGCGGCCTCGGCGCCCTCCCAACCGGCGCCCACATGGATCGAGAAGCCCGCGTGGCGGCGGCAGCGGTCATAGGTCTCCTGCGGCATGCTCTCGCGGAGCTCGAGGATGTGGCGCATGAACTTCCATCGCCAATGGTCGTCCATGTCGGCCATGTGATGGAGGAAGCCCGAGAAGGTCAGCCAGAGGTATGGCTGCACGCGCTGGAGCGCCGGGCGCCGGACGAACATCATGACCTTGGCGGCGCCTGCTTCGAGCGCAGTCGCCGCATTGTCGGCGGCGGAGGCGCCGGCGCCGAGCACCGCGATTGTCTTGCCGGCGAGAGCCGCGAAGTCGATATCGTCGGAGGTGGTGGCGCGCAGGTGCTGCGGCAGCCGCTCGACGAAATCCGGCAGCAGCCAGCGGCCGAGACCGTCCTGGCCCGTTGCCAGCACAAGTTTGCGCGTGACGACGGTTTCGGTTCCGCAGGGCGTCTCGAGGCCGAGGCGAAGACAGGCATTATCCGGCGTGATCGCGACGAGGGTGGTCTCGTTCCGGACCGGCAGTGCGAGGACGGCGCGATACCAGAGCAGATACTCCTGCCAATGCTCTTTCGGGATGCGGTGGAGCCGCTCCCAGTGCTCACGTCCGAAGCGCGCCTCGTGCCAAGCCTGATAGGTGAGGCTCGCGACGCCGAGATCGGGGCCCGTGAACTCCTTCGGCGAGCGCAACGTCGGCATGCGGGCGTATGTCGTCCAGATGCCTTCGCGACCGTAGGCGGCACGGTCAACGACGAGGATGTTGTCGATGCGCATGCGCTGGAGCGCGAAGGCGACGGCGAGCCCGCCCTGACCGGCGCCGGCGATGACGACGTCGTAGAGGTGTGCGCCGCCTGGACCTTTCCGCGTCGGCATCCAGGCCTTTTCGGGATGGCGCGTCAGGTGGAGGTCGCGGCTAACCGCAGCCTCGAGCGAGCGAAGCCTTTCACCGCCCGTGGTCTCGCCGTCCACGATCCGTCGTCACTTGTGATCGGTTCTGAGCCGCTTCTCGAGCCACTGCGAGTAGCGCGAGATCGCAAAACAGAAGAACCAGAAGAAGGCCGCCGCGAACACGTAACCCGTCATCGCCGTCTGAGGCGCGAACCACTTCGCGTCGGTCAGGTTGAACTGCACAATATTGAGCAGATCGAACAGGCCGATGATCAGGACGAGGCTCGTATCCTTGAAAAGGCCGACGAAGCTGTTGACGATGCCGGGGATGACGAGCTTCAGCGCCTGCGGCAGGACGATGAGGCCCATCTTCTTCGGGTAGGAGAGGCCGAGCGCGTCGGCCGCCTCGAACTGGCCGCGCGGGATCGCCTGGAGACCACCGCGGATGGTCTCGGCCATGTAGGCGCCGGCGAACAGGGCGACGCCGACGAGCGCGCGCAGCAGCTTGTCGAACTCCATCCCCGGCGGCAGGAAGTAGGGCAACATCACCGACGACATGAAGAGGATGGTGATGAGCGGCACGGCGCGAACGGTCTCGATGAAGAACACCGAGGCCCAGCGGGCAATCGGCATCTGCGAGCGCCGCCCCAAGGCCAGGATGATGCCGACAGGGTACGAGCAGGTGATGCCGACACTCGCGACGACAAGCGTGACGAGGAGGCCGCCCCAGCGCTCGGTTTTCACGACCGGCAACGCGTTGTGGGGACCGGGCGGCGGGTTGGTCGCGGCGAGGCCGAGGATCTTGCCCTGGTCGAGGGCGACGAACAGCATCTCGATCAGATAGGGCAGCGCCATCGTGAACAGGATGCCGCCGAGCAGGCGCATGGTCTGTGGGATGAGGATCTGCCGCGCGACGAACGAGAGAAGAACGGAAACAGCGGCGGCCGAAAGCAGCGATAGCCCGATGTAGGGCCGGGCATCGGAGTAGATGCGATACCACCACGACTGCTTCGAGCGGATGTCGGCGAGCTCTGCCGCCGGAAGCTCGACGGGGACTGTGACGCCCGTGAGAAGCCAATAGGCGATGATCGGAAAGACGATCAGCGTGTAGTACGCTTGGAAGCCCTTCCACGGGATCGCCGGGATCATCAGGGGGATGATGCCAGCGAGCGCCAGGATGAAGGTCAGGCTGACCCGCCAGCGCATTTCCTCAGGGTAGCGGCCATAGATGAACTGCGAGAACTTGGCTTTCACGAAGGGCCAGCACGCGCCTTTCCCTTCGCCGCGGCAGGCGGAGCCATCCTCGCCGGTGAAGACGGCCGAGAAGACCGCCCAGTCGAGGGCACCGGCAACGAGCCGGTAGAGGAAGAAGAGGCAGACGACCGTGAGGATCGAGTTGCCGACGCTCGAGAACAGGTTCTTGCGCATCCAGCCGACTAAACCGGTCTCGGATGCAGGCGGTCGCAGGGCCGGGGTAGCGGCTGAAAGTGCGGTATCAACGGGCATGGGCGATCACCTCTCGACCAGCGCCATGCGCTTGTTGAACCAGTTCATGAAGAGCGACGTGAGCAGGCTCAGCGTCAGGTAGACGGCCATGGTCATCAGCACGATCTCGATCTCGTGGCCGGACTTCTGGTTGAGCACGGTGCCTGTGAAGACGCCGACAAGATCCGGGTAGCCGATGGCAATGCCGAGCGAGGAGTTCTTGGTGACGTTGAGGTAGTTGCTGGTCAGCGGCGGGATGATGATGCGCAGCGCCTGAGGAATTACGACCAGGCGGAGCGCCTGGCCATTGGTGAGGCCGATCGCGCGGGCGGCCTCCTTCTGGCCCTTCGAGACGCCGAGGATGCCGGCACGCACGATCTCGGCGATATAGCCGCCCGTGTAGAAGACCAGGCCGATGAGGAGTGCTGCCAGCTCCGGCAGCAGCTCGATTCCGCCCGACATGTTGAAGCGACCGACGGTCGGGTGCTCGAACTGCACCGGGCGGCCCATCACGAGAAAGGTGCCGATCGGCAGGATCAGGATCAGGGCGAGCGAGGTCCAGAGCACAGGAAACTGCTGGCCGGTCGCCAGCTGACGGCGCCGCGCCCACATCGCGACGAGGATGGAGGCGATAATGCCGAAGACGAGGGCGAAGAGGGCGGTCCGGCTCCCCGGCAGGAACTCTGGTTTCGGCAGGAAGAGGCCGCGATTGTTCAGGAGAATGCCGCCACCGAGTTCGACGCTGCCCGGAACGCGCTTGCCGTCGACCATCAGGAAGTCACCAGTCGGTGATTGCTTGAAGATGCCCGGCAGATTCTTGATGACGCCGAAGTACCAGATGAGGAGGTGCAGCAGCAGCGGGATATTGCGCGTGATCTCGACATAGATCGCCGCGACCTTGGCGATGAGCCAGTTGGACGAGAGGCGTGCGATGCCGGCGACGAAACCGAGGATCGTCGCAAGGACGATGGCAATCGCCGAGACGAAGATCGTGTTCAGGATGCCGACCATGAAGGCATCCCAGTTCGAGGAGGCGGCCGAATAGGGGATCAGCGTCTGGCTGATGTCGAAGCCGGCCGAGCTGTTGAGGAATTCGGCATTCCAGGCGCGGCCCTGGCGGCGGGCGGCGGCATTGGAGATGATCATCCAAAAGAAGGCGACGAGCGTGACGACGATCGCGACCTGATAGATGATCTGGCGCGTCTCGCGGCGGAAGAAGATGCTCATGAGGCCATCATCGGATGCGCCTCGTCGCGCGGCCGGCGGTCGGCCGTCGTCCATCACTGCCATGGTCCCTCCGCAACAGTCGTGCCCGTTGTCCGGGTCTCGGTGACTGCGTGAGCTATTGAGCGGCCAAAACCGTCACCTGATGCGTCATCACGCGATGCGACGGCGGCCTTTACGAGAGCCGCCGGCCCATTTCTGGACCGGCGGCACATTCATTCAACGTGTCAGCGAATCGGCGGAGCGTATTGGAGGCCGCCCTTGGTCCATAGGTTGTTCACGCCACGGGCGATCTTCAGCGGCGTCTTTGGACCGACGTTGCGCTCGTAGATCTCCTCGTAGTTGCCGACGCCCTTGATAATGCGGACGACCCAGTCCTGCGTCAGGCCGAGCGGCTTGCCGAAGTCCGTCTCCTTGTCACGGCCGAGAAGGCGCATGATCTCGGGATTTTTCGTGTCGGCGAGCATCTTGTCGACGTTGGCGCTGGTCACGCCGAGTTCCTCGGCATTGAGGAGGGCGAAGTAGACCCACTTGTTGAGCGTGAACCACTGCCAGTCAGCCTGGCGGACGAGCGGGCCAAGCGGCTCCTTGGAAATGATCTCGGGAAGGATCACATGATCTTCCGGCTTCTGCATCCTCAGGCGCTGCGCGTAAAGGCTCGAGGCGTCTGTCGTGTAGACATCGCATCGACCGGCCTGATAGGCGGCATTGATCTCGTCGGACTTCTCGAACACGACGGGCTTGTATGTCATGTTCATCGAGCGGAAATAATCGGACAGGTTGAGCTCGGTCGTCGTGCCGGTCGCAACGCAGACGGCCGCACCATTGAGTTCCTTCGCCGATTTCACGCCGAGCTTCTTGTTCACCATGAAGCCCTGGCCGTCATAGTACATGACGCCGACGAACGCGAGGTTCATGGCGCTGTCACGGGCGGCCGTCCAGGTCGTCGTGCGCGAGAGGAGGTCGACCTCGCCCGACTGCAGAGCGGTGAAGCGCTCCTTGGCGGTCAGCGGCTTGAAGGCCACCTTCTTGGGGTCATTGAAGATCGCGGCAGCAACGGCGCGGCAGAAGTCGACGTCGAAGCCGGTCCAGTTGCCCTTGTCATCCGGGTTCGAGAAGCCCGGCGTGCCCGGACCGACGCCGCAAGCAACGGCGCCGCGAGCCTTGACGACCTCGAGGGTCGGTTTTGTTTGTGCCGAGGCCAGGCCCGTAAAGGCGATGGCGGCCGCTGCCGCCACGGCACCGATCTTGAAGCTACGTTTCATCAGGTATCCTCCCTTGACGCAGAACTGGCGCCAGCCTCGCCGCGAGTAGGCGCCCCGCGGATGTACCGCGAACCCCGGTTGACTTTGCTCAGACGGGGCATCGACCGACTATTCAACGGCGGCGAGCCGGTGTCAAACCCACTCGAGGCACAATACTTTCAGATCGCGAGCCCTTCGGCGACATCGAAATTCAGGCGCCACGGCCCGAATATCGGGCACAATCAACGTCCTGTGATCGACTTAAAGGCGAAGATGAGCAGCACCAGGTCCTGCCCGGGCCGGGCGACGGCCACCTCGCGGCGCAGCCACATCGACAGATCGGGCGCGTAGTAGTCGTGGAACACGCTGCGCTCGCCATCCTCGAACTCGGAGTGGCGAATGATCTTCCACACTTGATAGGTGCAGGCGCCGATCGTGAGCTCGGTCGGCTCGTTGTCGACGCGCACCTTGAGCTTGGCCTTGCGCACCTTGTCGCCGACCTTGACCGTATAGCTGGTCGCCAAGGTCGCGCCGCCCTTGACCGGATGCAGAGACCGGAAATCGCCGTCGAGCTCGAGCTCGAAAGCGACCCGGCCCGACAGCTTCTGCTGCAGGATGCCGCGCCAGGTCGTCAGCTCCTCCGACACGAAGCTCGGGTTGCGCGGGTTCGACGTGAAGATGCGCACAGTCTCGCTGTCGAACGGCTGTATGTCGTGATCGGCCATGCGCGGATCGTGCGCTTCAAGCTTGAAGCCGCGCGACGCGGTAACGGCTGTCGGGCAATCTGCGTTCGCAGCAGGGCTCGAGGTGATGACCGCGCCGAATAGCATTGCGGTCACGAGAGCAAGTCGCATGAAACTCTCCGTATTCGAATAGGCGCACGGAGTCTTGCCGAAATGTCGGGGCCCGTCACCTGTCGGTGCGCTCGAACAACAGCTTGCCGCCGCTCTCGTTCCGCCGCGCGCGACCGGTCGTCACGAGCCGATGGATATGGGCAAGCGTCTCGGCGAGCGCGTGCCGGCCTTGCCCTTCGTCGACGGCCTTCGGAAAGAGACCTCGCGCGAGCGTCATGGCGACCTCGGGGCGGCCCATCAGCCCGACGAGCGTGTCGAGTCGAGCCTCGTGATGATCTGCGAGCTGGTCGACGCGCACGTGGAGCCCGCGGAACGGCATGCCGTGCGATGGCAGGACGAGCGTGTCCTCGGGCAACACACGAAAACGGTCGAGCGAGGCGAGGTATTCGGTCAGCGGGTCCGACCACGGCTCCTGCGGGAAGACGCCGATCATGGGCGAGATCTTCGAGAGCACCTGGTCGCCGGCGATCAGGATGCGCTCTTCCTCGCAATAGAAGGAGGCGTGCTCGCTCGCGTGGCCGCCGCACACCATGACGCGCCAGGCACGTCCGCCGAAGCGGATCGTCTCGCCGTCGGTGATGCGCAGGAACGACGCCGGCAGGGGCCCGAGCAGCGCATGCGTCTTGGCGCGGTCCTGCGCGTAGGCGGCAACGGTCGGCTGATCGCAGCCGTGGCTCTCGAGGAAGCGCATCGTATCGGGCCGCATTGGCTGCTTGGCGTCGATGATGCGGACCTGCGGCGAATGCCACTCGGCGAGCGTCGCGACGAACGGCACGCCGCCGACGCGATCGACGAGCCAACCGGCGAGGCCGACGTGGTCCGTGTGACCGTGCGTGGCAATCAGGCGACGGACGGGTGCACCGGAAAGCGGGCCCGACAGCAGCGCCTCCCACAGGTCGAGCGCCTCGCGCGTCGTCGTCGCCGTATCGATCAACGTCCAACCATCGTCCTCTCGGAGCAGCCACACATTGATGTGATTGAGCCGGAACGGCAGCGGGAAGCGCGCCCAGAGAAGGCCCGGCGCCAGCTCGATCGTCTCGGCGCCCATCGGATGGCGCGTGTGCGTGTAGTGAAGCTGCCGATCCGCTCCCGACATCACGTGGTCTCCCGAGGTTCTCTCGCCTCTTACCGCAGCGCAACGAGTGTGGCTAGGCGACGGCGGCGCGGGGCAGCCTGCATGAACGGCATGACGCAAGCGAAGGCGCAACAGCCCAGGGACAACAGCGCACTGTCAAGCGCATCAAAATCAACTTTGGAATTCTGAATTCAGTATGCAATAATCCGCTCGACAAGGGAGGCGTCAATGCAGCTCACCAGCGTCCAGGCCGCGCCACAGCTCATCGACCAGGTCTATGACCGGCTGCTCTCCGCAATCGTCGACGGGACGCTGGCGCCTGGCGAGCGGCTGACGCAGGAAAGCGTTGCGGCGCTGCTCGGCGTCTCGCGTCAGCCGGTGAGCCACGCACTTCAGGTGCTGCGCCGGCGCGGGCTCGTTGTCGAGACCGGCAAGCGCGGCCTCTCTGTCGCGCCGATCGACGGGGCGCGCATCCGCGATCTCTATCAGGTGCGCGAGGCGCTCGATGCCATCGCCGCGCGCCTTGCCGCCGAACGGGTCGTTACCGGGGCGCTTTCGACCGAGGAGCGGCGCGAGGCCGAGGACTGCCTCGCCTGCGGCGCGCGGCTCGCCGACGGCTGCCCGACGGCCGAGCTGATCGCGGCCGACGTCGCATTCCATTCGACGCTCTACAGGCTCAGCGGCAATGGCGCGATCGCAGAGACGGTCGCCGAGCAGTGGCCGCATTTCATGCGTTCCATGGGGGCGGTGCTCGGCGAAGGCGGCGCCGTTGTCCGCGTCTGGGCCGAGCACGCCGGAATTCTCGAGGCCGTACTCGCCGGCATTCCGCACCTTGCTGCGGAGCGCGCCCGGGCACATTCCGCCCGCGCTGGCGAGGCAACCGGAAGGCGCCTCGAGGCCCTGTCGCAATCCGCCGACGCCGCCGTCGTGCGGCGATCCATTCCTGCCTGAGACTGCAACCACAACGAGGAGACGACCCATGAAGCTCACGACCAAGCAGCTCGCCGACTTCGAGCGCGACGGCTACATCATCATCGAGAATTGCTTCTCGGATGCCGAGATGGCGGTGCTGCGCGCAGAGGCCGAAGGCATCTACATGACCAACCGCGAGGAGGTCTGGCGCGAGAAGTCGGGCGCGCCGCGCACGGCCTTCGCCGCCCACAAGTACAACGAGGCGTTCGGCATCCTTGGCCGTCATCCGCGCCTGATCGAGCCGCTCGAGCAGTTCTTCGGCGAGAGCGTCTACATGCATCAGTTCAAGATCAATGCGAAGGCGCCGTTCGACGGCGAAGTGTGGCAGTGGCACCAGGACTACGGCACCTGGAAGCGCGACGACGGCATGCCTGAAGCCCGCGCCATGAATATCTCGGTGTTCCTCGACGAGGTCTATCCCTACAACGGCCCGCTGATGTTCATCCCGAAGAGCCACAAGGGCGGCACGCTGGCGGCCGGCCACGACCTGTCGACGACGAGCTATCCGCTCTGGACGCTCGACAACGAGCAGGTGACGAAGCTCGTCGCGGAGGGCGGTATCGTCGCGCCGACGGGGAAGCCCGGCACGGTGCTCATGTTCCACGGCAACCTTGTGCACGCCTCGCCGCCGAACATCACGCCGTACCCGCGTAAGATCGTGTACCTCACGCTGTGCGCCGTCTCGAACCACATCACTCAGTTCAAGCGGCCGGAGTTCATCGCGCATCGCGACTTCACGCCGATCAAAGCCTGCGCCGACGACGCGCTCAGCGTCTATGTGCGGAAGTACAGGCAGGCCGCAGAATAGTCACCGAGGGCTCGGCCCCTTGTCCTTCGAAAGGGGGTTCCAAGGGCCAGCCCTTGGCGGAGTGCTCGAGGGGCTGGCCCCTCGAGAGCCATGCGCACCGAATTCTCGTCACGATCCGAGTAGGAAAACCTTCGACTGGCCGCTAAACTGATCGGGTACGTCAGCTCCCATTCATTCCAGGGGATGCCATGTCCCGCCTCATATTCCGTCTCGCAGTCTGCATTGCTCTACTCATCGCCGTCGCCGCTCAGGCTTCGGCCGAGAAACGTGTGGCCCTCGTGATCGGCAATGGCGCCTATGTTCATGCCGGCCGGCTGCCGAACCCGCCCAACGATGCCGCCGACATTGCGGAAAAGCTGAAGCAGCTGAAATTCGAAGTCGTTGTCGGGCGCGATCTCGACAATGCGGGGATGCGCCGGATCATCCGCGACTTCCGCGTGCGGGCAGAGGGCGTCGATGTCGCGCTACTCTTCTATGCCGGGCACGGCATGCAGATCGGCGGCGGCAACGTGCTGCTGCCTATTGATGCCAAGGTGGACGATGAGCTCGATGTCGAGCCGCAGACCATCCGGCTCGATCTCGTCCTCGCCGAAATGGAGCGCGCCGCGCGCGTCAACGTAGTGCTGCTCGATGCCTGCCGTGACAACCCGCTCGCCGAGCGGCTCATGAGAAACATCGGCGCACGCTCGCGCAGTCTCGGTCTCTCGCGCGGCCTGGCCAAGGTCGATGCCCGCGGCTCCGACACGCTCATCATGTTCGCGACGGCACCGGGTGACGTGGCCGCCGACGGTCGCGGCCGCAACAGCCCGTTCACCGTGGCGCTGCTGAAGCACCTGGCCAAGCCCGAGGAGCTGAGCGTCGTCCTCAAGGATGTCGTCGCCGACGTGCGCGCGGCAACCGGTGGCCAGCAGCGCCCGCAGCAACTCGCGGCGATGGAGCGCAAGCTCTACCTGGCGGGCCTGCCGGCGTCGTCATCGGGCGATAGCGGTGAGACGGCCAAGCTCAAGGCGGAGATCGACCGGCTGCGGCTCGAGCGCGAACGCATGGAGCGCGAGCGGACGGAGGCCGAGCGGAAATCCAAGCTTGCTGCTGTCGCGCCGTCGGGTCCAGCGGTGGGCGCGGCGCGGCTCGACCGGGATATCGCGCTCAAGATCCAGTCGATTCTACCTCTCTTCCTGCCGGTGCTCGGCACGCAGCCCGAGCGCTTTGCCGCCGCGCTTTCGCGCTCGGCAAGTGCGGCCGGCGCGAGCGCGAAAGTCGAGGTCGCGCCTCCGAACTCCGTCGTACCGTTCTCCGAGATACTGAGCGCGCTCAATAGTGGCCGCCTCGACGCGGCATGGGGCGCAATGCCGATCTTGATCGGCAGGGACAAGTCTTTCGAGATCTTTTCGGGCCAGGTGCCGTTCGGGCACGACCCGGCGCGTTTCGTCCGCTGGATAGAGAGTGGCGGGCGGCCACTCTTGAATGGGCATGCCCGCGCTCTCCGCCTCCACGTCGTGCCCTGCGCGATCGTCGGTCAGGAGGGCGGGGGGTGGTTCAAGAAGGCGATCCAGCGGCCTGAGGACCTGCGCGGTCTCAGGGTCCGCTGGTACGGCAGCGGGAACTCGGTCATGCAGCGGGTCGGGGCCCTCGCGCAGTCGATCGGCGCTGGCAACGTCCACTCGATGCTCACCAAGGGGGAACTCGACGGTACTGAGTTCTCGCTGCCGAGCGTCGATGCCACCATTGGCTTCCACACGATCGCGCGGCACTACTATTTCCCGGGCTGGCATGCCCCGGCATTGCTCTCGGACCTGACGTTCTCGCGCACCGCCTGGGACAAGCTCGGGCCTGCGACCCAACGTGTGATCGAGGAGACGTGCAGGCACTTCCTCGCGCTGACGCTCTCCGAGATCGCCAAGGACGAAGCCGAGGGCCTCGCCGAGATCCGCGCGAAGCCAGGCGTCGAGATCAGGCCGTATCCGCCCGCCGTGCTTGCGGTCCTGCGCAAGGCCGCAAACGAGATCCAGGCCGAGACGAGTGCAAACGATGCCGGCTACAAGGCCATCCTCGACAGCTATCGGGCAGCGCGCTGACACTGCCGTTGACCAAGTGGCGAGCATCCGAGCCGTGCCCGTGTTGACAGGCGACCGGCGGCGCCATACCTCTCGGTTATGGCCAGGGCACGACGAGTTATGAAGAAGCCGCGCAACGCAAAGTTCGCGATCGGATCGGTGGTGCGCCACC
>DAORNH010000006.1:25971-35100 GCA_035440865.1 Hyphomicrobiaceae bacterium
GCATCTATCCGTTCCGCGGCATCATTTTCGATGTCGATCCCGTGTTCGCCTCGACGGAGGAGTGGTGGCAATCGATCCCGCCCGACATCCGGCCGAAGAAGGACCAGCCATTCTATCACCTGCTCGCCGAGAACGCCGAGACCGAGTACGTCGCCTACGTGTCGGAGCAGAACCTGCTGCCGGACACCTCGGGTAAGCCGTTGCGACACCCGCGCGTGAAGGAGCTCTTCGCGCGCGAGGGCGGCCGCTACAAAGAGCGCTTCCTTCAGCGGCACTGAGCGGCGAACGGAATGCCAGATGGCGCATTTGCCCGTCAGGCCTGGCGATCATACCAACGGCTCATCAGCTCCATCAGGATGACGGCCATCGCGCTCGAGGCGAGCAGCAGGAGCCCGGCCCCGGTCGGGCCGATGCGAGCCACGATCCACGGATAGATGATCGGCGAGGCCGCGCTGACGACCAGGATCGGCGTCGCGATGAGCCCGAGCACGGACGCGTAGCCGCTTGCCCCGAAGAGCGCGAGCGGTACCGCGCCACGGACGATCGTCAGCACGCCTTGGGCGGCGCCGGTGAGCACCGTGAAGGCAACGGCGAGCCAGAGGCTTCCGCCGCTCATGATCAGCAGCACAACCGAGGCGGCGAGCGAGGCGATGGCGATGCGCGCGATCGTCATCGGATGGTAGCGGCTGCCGTAGGTAAGTTCGAGGATGCGGCCGCCGACCTGGGCGACGCCCTTCAATGAGCCGAGCCATACCGCGGCGGCGGTCGCGAGGCCCGCCTGCTCGAGGAGGTGTACGAGTTGCACCGACGTCACCGAGAATACGAAGGCAATGAACGACATGACGAGCGCGAAGAGTGCGATGCCGACCGACCGCGCGCGACCTTCGAGCGGCCTCCCGTCGACCGCGCTCGCCGCTCCGGCCGCCGCAGGCTTCGCCTGGCCGGTGTCGCTGCCCTTGTCGTGCCGCGTGATCCCGAACCAGTGGAGCGGCACGCAGGCGACGAGATTGAACACCGCGAAAATGGCGAGCGTCTGCCGCCAGCCGTAGAGGCCGTTCAGGTAATGGCCAATCGGCCAGAACACGCTCGAGGCGAAGCCGCCCCAGAGTGTGAGATAGGAGATGCCACGCCGGCCACGATCCGGTGCCACCTGCACGATCGCGGCGAAGGCGGCATCGTAGAGGGTGAGCCGCATGGCGATGCCGAGGTAGGCCCATGTGATGAGGTAGGTCATCAGATCGACGACGCCCGAAAGCGCATAGAGGCCGATGGAGACGGCGACTGAGCCGGCGGTCATCACCGCGCGGGCGCCGTAGGTGTCGATGA
The DNA here is from genome assembly GCA_035440865.1 of Hyphomicrobiaceae bacterium. Taxonomy (GTDB): domain Bacteria; phylum Pseudomonadota; class Alphaproteobacteria; order Rhizobiales; family Hyphomicrobiaceae; genus DAORNH01. Next base: position 27,298 of record DAORNH010000006.1, read on the forward strand.
GAAAGCCGGTGGTCGTCGAGGCAGCGCTGCCTGAAAGGAGTGCGACGGCAAAGCCCGTGAAGACGGTACTCGCCGACCAGCCCATTTCACGGCCGATCGGCGTCGAGAGGACGCCCAGGCAGTAGTAAGTCGTACCCCAGGCGATGATCTGCGTGATGCCGAGGCACGTTATCGCCCGGGCAAGCGCATATCGGTCCGGCGCTGCGTCAGTCGCTATCACGCGTGCCCCCGTGTTCGGCTGCAGATCCTCTGCCGCCGAGAGTAGCGTCATTGTCGCGGGCGATCCACGTGCATGCGCCAGAATGATATATGGTCGCGGCGGCGGGCATGCGTGCATGCCCTACCTGCCGGAAGGAGCCGTGCATTGGCAGACGACGAGGCAAATCGGTTTTCGGCACGCGCCGCGCGCTATGTGCGCGTCGGCACCAACGTTGGTGCGGTCGCTGCCCGCGTCGCTGGCGCGCGCCTCTTCGGCATGGATCTCGACCGCCAGAAGAACGCGGCAGAACTCGCCAAGGCTCTCGGTGGGCTCAAGGGTCCGATCATGAAGGCCGCGCAGCTGCTCTCGACCATTCCCGAGGCGCTGCCGCCCGAGTATGCGCGGGAGCTTGCCCAGCTGCAATCACAGGCCCCGCCCATGGGCCCCGCCTTCGTGCGCCGGCGCATGCAGGCCGAGCTCGGACCGGACTGGCAGGCGAAAGTCGCCCGCTTCGAGGCGGAGCCGGCGGCGTCGGCCTCGCTCGGGCAGGTGCATCGCGCGACGAGCCATGACGGCCGCTCGCTCGCGATCAAGCTCCAGTATCCGGACATGCAGTCGGCCGTCGAGGCGGATGTCACGCAACTGAAGGTCGTGTTCGCGATCCACGCGCGCATGGACCCCGCGGTCGACACTGCCGATATCCTGCAGGAGATCGCCGCGCGGCTGCGCGAGGAGCTCGATTACACCCTCGAGGCGCGGCACATCGCGCTCTATGCCGCGATTTTCAAGAATGACCCGCGCGTGCGCGTGCCCGAGGTCGTCCCCGAGCTGTCGACAAAGCGCCTCCTCGCCATGACCTGGCTCGAGGGGCGACGCCTCCTCGACTTCAAGGCGTCGCCCGTCGAGGACCGGAACGAGATCGCCCGCGCCATGTTCCGCGCCTGGTGGTTCCCGTTCTCGCACTACGGCGTCATCCACGGCGACCCGCATCTCGGCAACTACACGATCTTTTCGGGTGACGATGGCCGGCCGCGTGGCGTGAACCTCCTCGACTACGGCTGCATGCGCACCTTCCCGCCGCGTTTCGTGCAAGGCGTGATCGACCTCTACAACGGCATCCTGCGCAATGATCGCGCTCTCATCGTGCATGCTTACGAGACGTGGGGCTTTCGTGGCCTCTCGAACGAGCTCATTGACGTGCTCAACATCTGGGCGCGATTCATCTACGGGCCCCTTCTCGACGACCGCGTCAGGGCGATTGCGGAAGGCACGACGGCGGCGGAGTACGGCCGCAAGGAGGCCTTCACGGTGCATCAGGCGCTGAAGGAAAAGGGGCCGGTGAAGGTGCCTCGCGAGTTCGTCTTCATGGACCGCGCCGCGATCGGCCTCGGCGGCGTGTTCCTCCACCTCGACGCGCGCCTCAACTACTACCAGATCTTCAATGAGACCATCGACGGCTTCACCCTCGACGCCGTCACCGCCCGTCAGGCCGCCGCGTTCGCGGCTGCGGGCGTGCCGCTGCCGGTGGCGTCGTTTTGAAGGGGATCAGAAGGGCTTGTAGCCGAGCGCGAAGACCGCGAGTCCGATCAAGGCCAGCAACAGGCCAGCAACAGGCCAGCAACCATGCGAACGGCCACGTAGTTCGTGGCCTGCATGACGATGTTCCCGAACCAGTTGCCGAGTGCTGACGCAGCGCGACGAACCACCAGCCAGATGAGCTCGCGATTGCAATAGAGCAAGTCGTCCACGGCAGCCGAGAACCTAGCCGCACCAGCGAGCGTGTACAAAGCAATGATAGTCAGGAAACCCACTTCGATGACCTGCTCCGCCATGTCCCGTGCCTCCAAGTACATACATATGATTATCAGATTTCTATAGTGAATTTCAATTTCACGTCCAGTGAAAAATCTGACCTCACGATCATGTGACCGTGAGGCCGTGCGTGTGCCGACTTATGGAAGCAGCTTCGTGATGGCCTTGATCGCGAGGCGCAGGTACGCCTCGCGGATCTCCGTTGTCGGCGGCAGATGCGCGCCACGCACCCATCGGCCGAACGTCGCCGGACTGATGCCCATCTCGAGGCTCAGGTCCTTGTGTGGAATTCCGGTTCCGTTGAGAATGACGAAGGCCAGCTGGAAATCGCCGTCCTTCTTCGGATCAAGTTTGTGAAGCAGTGCGACCTTTGCCTTATTCAGTTTCTCGAGGTCACTCCGCGCAATACGCCCACTCGAAGACAAATCGGCCGCCGCAGGGAGTGCGACGGCGCTTCGTGCTGACATAAAAGACTCCTTCGCCAGAGGTGACGCCGGAATGTGGGGTGGCGTCACGTTCGCGGTTACTGTTGACAGTGTTGTCGCGTCGGCGGTCCATGCCATTCCCCCAGTTGCGATCGGCACGGATGTACGAGGCGCGATGCACGGCAATATACTTCAATGAAATTGATTTGCAAGCAACATCTTGTCATGGTATATGAGGTGTCACTGAATCGATGCATTCAGTCCGTTCGAGCTTGGTAGGATCGCTCAGGCAGGTTTCTAAGTCGCCTTTGTCCGTGAGGTGTGACATGGCGTATCGGTCTACGATTGTTCCGCGATGGATTGACGACGAAGAGCGCGCGCGCGATGCGCACTGGTATCCGGCTGGATGCGCAATCCGCAAGTTGACAGGGCGAAAGATTGCCCACCTTGCCATGGAAATCTGGACCGTCGACTCGAGCTTGCCGGGAGCAGCACCGTTTCGCGACTACTCGAGTTCGGCCTACAGCTGGCGATGTGATTCCGGACGTCAAGCCGATTGCTTTGCCGACAGCCGGCATCACCTCTATCGAGGCAAGTGGGCGCGACTTGCCGGACAATGCATCCGCGAGCTGATGCTGGCCCTGCGAGCGCTCTACGCGGCGGGGCAGCCATCGCGACCGGTCCTCGCGCCAGGTTTCGTGGGTATGCCTCGCGTATTTTCCGAGAACTTGGCGTTGTCGTTCCAAACCCCGATGAACCAATCGGCGCTCGATGCCGATGCTGAGCTGGCAGCACTGTCCATGCTGTCCTCGACTTCTGCCGGCTATCTGGGAACGGGCTTGCACGAGCTAGTCCCGACCAAGATGAACCCCTGGGCGCTCGATGTTCTCGAGCGCTTCTTCGGACCAAGCCTCACCGGTGGCACCATTGGTCTGCAGTACGGCGATCATATGCAGAAGACCAGCAAGCTCGTCTGCAATTGGCCGAAGCTCGGTGAAGCTCGGGCCTTGCTCAAGTAGGTCTCGGCGTGACGGATGAACGCCCCAGCCACGCCCTCACGGCCGCCGCAGCCACGGCAAGCGCGTCTACTGAGCCGTCGGCTTCACCTTACCATGGCTCCCCGGCCGAGCCGAGCGAGAGCCGGGACTTGACGCGTTCGATGGGCAAGGAGCGCGACTCCTCGCGCCTTCGCACTCCGGCCGGGGAACCAGAACGGAGAATGGACTGTCACCGGGCAGCGGCATCGCTGATGGTCTTGGTGCTGGTCCGCCGACCCTTCACCGGCTAACGTGTGCGCTCGGCCGCGGTGGAGATCGGCACGGGGGTACGCTTGCTCGCACTGCAGAGCCTCATCGGCATCGTGGGCATTCCGCTGCTCGCCTGGCTCGCGAGCGCCAATCGCGCGGCATGGCCGCCGCGGCGGCTGGCCATGCTCGTGGCCGCGGGGCTCGGCGCGCAGCTCCTCATCGCGCTCGTGCTGCTGAAGGTGCCTCAGGCTGCCGGAATCTTCGATGTGGTGACGCGGCTCGTCCGCGCGCTGCAGCGGGCGACTGAGGCGGGCGTGCAGATGGTGTTCGGCCATCTTGCGGGCGGGCCGCCGCCCTACAGCGTCGCCGCGCCGCAGAACACGTTCGTTCTGGCGCTCAACGCGCTCCCCTTGATCCTGGTGCTGAGCGCGCTGACGCGCGTCCTCTATCATTGGGGCGTGCTGCAGCGCGTGGTGGGCGGCTTTGCGGCCGTATTCCAGCGGACCTTCGGCATCGGCGGGCCGCTCGCGACAGTTGCCGCGGCGAAGATCTTCCTGGGCATGGTCGAGGCGCCGCTGCTGGTCCGCCCGTATCTCGCGAGCATGGGGCGAGGCGCGCTGTTCGCGGCCATGACGCTCGGCATGGCGACGATTGCCGGCACGGTGATGGCGCTCTACGCGCTGATCCTCGATCCGGTGCTGCCGCGGGCCGCCGGCCACGTGCTCGCCGCCTCCTTGATGAACGCGCCGGCCGCACTGATGCTCGCGGCGATCGTCGTCCCGGATGGCTTCTCGGACGGCCCGAAGTCCGCCGAGATCCGCCTCGAAAATGCGCCGCGCTCGACCATGGATGCGGTCGCACAGGGCACGGTCGATGGCCTCAAGCTGCTCGCGGCCGTGGTGGCGATGCTGGTCGTCATGGTGGCACTGGTATCGCTCGTGAACGAACTCCTGAGCCTCTTCGGCACGCCCGGAGGACGACCACTCACGCTGCAGCGCCTCCTCGGCTACCTCTGCGCGCCGATTGCCTTCGCAATCGGCATCCCGTGGGGCGAGGCAGCGGCGGCCGGCAGCCTCATCGGGCAGAAGATCGTGCTCAACGAGTTCCTGGCCTTTCTCGATCTCGCCCGGACGCCGCAGGGCGTACTCTCGGAGCGTTCGCGCCTCATCCTGACCTACGGCCTCTGCGGCTTTGCCAACCTGGGCTCGCTCGGCATCATGATCGGCGGACTGACGGCGATGGTGCCCGAGCGGCGCGACGACATCATCGCGCTCGCCCCGCGCGCAATGATACTCGGCGCGCTCGCGACGCTGCTCTCGGGCGCCATCGTCGCCCTCGTCGGGGCGGGGTGAGGCGCGTGTCGCAGGCATTTGCAGAGATCGGCGGCTACGCACTGGCGCTCGCGATCGGGGCGGCGGGCGCGCTCATCTTCGTTGCCTTGGGCTTTCCGCTCCCCTGGTTTCTCGGTGCACTGACCGCCTGCCTCGTCGCCTCGGTGCTGGGCGCGCCGATCAAGCGGCCGAAGCCGCTCTCCGATCCGATGCGCGCCGTGCTCGGTGTCGCCGTCGGCTCGGCCTTTACTCCCGCGCTACTCGGGCGAGCGGGGGGCATGGTCGGCAGCTTGCTCATGCTCGTGCCGTTCATGCTGGTGATCATCCTGTTCAGCCGCTGGTTTTACGAGCGCTTTGCGGGCTTCGATCGGCCGACGGCGTTCTTCTCCGCCATTCCCGGCGGCCTCACCGACATGACCACGATGGCGGAGGAAGCCGGCGCCAACCAGCGCGCCGTCATCCTCGTGCAGGCAAGCCGCATCCTGCTGATCGTGTTCACGCTGCCCTTGTGGCTCAAGTTTCACGATGGCCTCGCCGCGAGTTCGGCCTTTGCGGGGCGCGCGCGGCTCCACGAGATCGGGTTCGTGGATGCGGGCGTGCTGCTGGCGCTCGGCTTCGCAGGCGTCGTCGTCGCGCGCAGGATCGGGCTTGCCGGCGCGCCGATCGTCGGGCCGATGATCCTGAGTGGCCTCGCGCATGCGCTCGGGCTCACGTCGGCCAGGATGCCGGTCGAGGTGCTGACCATCGCGCAGGTAAGCGTCGGCGTGCTGCTCGGCTGCCAATTCCGTGGGCTCACCTGGGCCGAGTTCCGCAGCACGATGGTGTGGGGTCTCGCGAACACGGCGCACTCCTCGTCCTGACGGCGGGCGTGGTGATCCTCGTCGCCCGCCTCACCGGCTTCGACCAGGTCTCGGTGCTCCTCGCCTTCGCGCCCGGCGGACAGACGGAGCTCAATCTCCTCACTTACGTGCTGGGCCTGGACGTCGCCTATGTGGCGCTCCATCATCTGGCCCGGCTCGCCATTGTGATCCTCGGGGCACAGATGGTGTTTCGCGCGCAGAGTGACTGGCGGAAGAACGGCTGAACGGGAGGGGTACGGATGAAAGCGCTGGTCTACACAGGCCCCGAGCAGATGGTCTATCGCGATGAGCCCGATCCGCAGGCGAACGACGATGTCATCGTGCGAGTGGGCGCCTGCGGCATCTGCGGCTCCGACATGCACGCTTATCACGGCCACGATGCACGACGCCCGCCGCAGCTGATCCTCGGGCACGAGGCTGCCGGCATCGCGACGAACGGCGCGTTCAAGGGCCGGCGCGTCGCCATCAATCCGCTGGTGCCGTGCGGCTCGTGCGACGAATGTCTCGATGGCCGCCCGCACGTCTGCGGCACGCGCCAGATCCTCTCGATGCCGCCGCGCCCCGGCGCGCTCGCCGAGCTTGTCCGCGTGCCGGAGCGCAATCTCGTGCTCGTGCCGGATGGGCTTGCAACCGAAGTTGCAGCCCTCGCCGAGCCGATGGCCGTCGGCTATCACGCCGTAGGCCTCGCCGAACGCGCCTTGCCGCGACCGCTCGCCGCCGCGCGCATCGCGGTGATCGGCGGCGGCGCCATCGGGCTTGGAACGGCTCAGATCCTCGAATGCCGGGGCGGGCGGGGCATCACCATCGCCGAGACGAGCGAGATTCGCCGTATCGCGATGAAGAAGGCGGGGCGCTTCCAGCCCTACGACCCGCGCGGCAGTGGCGCGCCCGGTGCCAACAGCATGCATCTCGTGATCGATGCCTTCGGCGGCAAGTCGAGCCGCGAGGAGGCCTGCCGTATCGTGAAGCCCGGCGGCGTGATCATCCACATCGGGCTCGCCTCGGGCGAGGGCGGCGTCGATGTGCGGAAGCTCACGCTGCAGGAGGTGAGCTTCATCGGCAGCTATTGCTATACCATGGTGGACTTCCGCGAGACGCTCGCCGGCCTCTCCAGCGGTCAGTTCGGGCCGATCGACTGGACTGAGGAGCGGCCGCTCGCTGAGGGCGTCAAAGCCTTCGCTGAACTCAACGATGGCAAGGTCGCGGCCGGCAAGATCGTGCTGAGGATGTGAGCCGTGGGTAGAGCGTTATGATCGTCGTCGAAAAATCGGCTGCTGCGACCGCCCTGGTGATCACCCGGCCGACCCGCCGCAACGCGCTCGATCAGACGACACTCCTGGCGCTGCGCGAGGGCATCCGCGAGGCCGAGGCGGATACTGCATGCCACTGCCTCGTTCTCAGGGGCGCAGGCGGCACATTCTGCTCGGGCCGCGACCTCGGCGATGCCCGCCGCGACGCCCCGCTCGAGGAGCTGCTCGCCTACGACGAGACATGGGGCGACATCATCGGCGGGCTCCGCGCCATGACCAAGCCGTCGATCGCCGTCGTCAGCGGTCATGCCGTAGCGGGGGGCTTCACGCTCGCCATGGCCTGCGATTTCGTGCTCGCCGAGCGCGGGGCGCGGTTCGGCGCCCTCGAGATGCGGGGCGGTTTTCCCGCAGCCGTGAACACCGCCGTGCTGACGCATCTCGTCTCGCGCCGGATCGCGCTCCGCTATCTGCTCTCGGACGAGACTTTCGCGGCCGAGGAATTGCTCGCGCACGGTCTCGTCTCCGAGATCGCCGATGGCGGCAGCGCGCTCGAGCGTCTCGAGGCGGCCTCTGTCGAGCGGCTCACGCGCCTCGATCCTACGGCCGTCAAGCTCACCAAGGAGGCAAACCGCTCGATGGCGGCGAGCCCCGAGGACGTGGCGATCCGCTCCGGCAGCCG
>DAORNH010000006.1:35124-41138 GCA_035440865.1 Hyphomicrobiaceae bacterium
GGCCGCATCTTGGCGGCGCGCGACAGGCACAGAGAGCGCAAGGCCGGCAACTGAGCCGGCGCTCCACGTGCGACAGACTGGCCTCTCGATCAATCAGACGAACAACCCAGTAGCGCGGGCCGCGCTTTTGGTTATATTCGCATTCATGCATATAAGGGGATGGAAACCATGGTGAAGCCGATCCTCATCGTCGGCGGCGGTCCGGCCGGGCTCGCGGCGGCCCATGCACTGTCGTCAGTCGGGCAGATGTGCGCGCTGGTCGAGAAGTCTGCAGCACTTGGTGGCGCTCCGATCCAATCGGGCTACGCGAAGCTCGTGCCGTCGGGGCTCTGGGCCAAGGATGCGATCGGCGGCATGGTCTCGCGTGTCGAGGCGGCGAGCCAGTACGTGCAGGTGCTGAAGGGCACGACGGTGAAGTCGTTCACAGGCACGGCTGGAAACTTCGTCGCCACCATGTCGGATGGCGCGACCGGCGAGTTCGGTGCCGCTATCCTGACCACGGGCTTCACGCACTTCGACAGTGTGAACAAGCCCGAGTGGGGCTTCGGCACGTTCCCCGACGTGGTCACCACGACCCAGGTCGAGCAGATGATCAGTTCGGGGAAGGGCGTGCGCTGCCCCTCCGACGGCCGCAAGCCGAAGCGCGTCGCAATTCTCCTCTGCGTCGGCAGCCGCGATCGCCAGATCGGCCGCGACTGGTGCTCCAAGATCTGCTGCACCGTGTCGGCCAACATGGCGATGGAGATCCGCGAGGAGCTGCCCGATTGCCATGTCTACGTCTACTATATGGATATCCGCACCTTCGGACACTACGAGACCGACTACTATTGGCGGAGCCAGGAAGAGTTCAAGGTCAAGTACATCAAGGCCCGCATCGCCGAGGTGACGAGCGACGGGAAGCAGCTGATCGTCAAGGGCGAGGACACGCTGGTGAAGCGTCCGATCACCATCCCTTTCGACATGGTCGTGCATGCGATCGGCATGGACCCGAACGTCGACAACATGACGCTGTCGGCCGTGTTCGGCGTCGACCTGCACAAGCACGGCTACATCGCGCGCAAGGACACCTATGGCGTGATGGGTGCGACGTCCCGGCCAGGCGTATTCGTTGCCGGTGCCGCCATCGGCCCGGAGACGATCGATGACAGTATCGCGCAAGCAAATGCTGCGGCATTGTCAGCTCTTGCGGCCGCACGGGGCGGCGCACGAGCCATGGAGACTGTTGCGTGAACAGATTATTTCGGAAGGCTGTGGTCGTTCTGCTTGCGGCGACGGCGATGACCGTCCTTCCGGCAACGGCGCAGCGCGCAAAAAGCTATGATGTGTGTTTGAGCCCGGCAGAATATCTGCGCCTCTACGGCGCCGAGGCCGCGCCGGGAGCCTGCGCGGCATGGCCAGAGCCGTCTCCTGCCGAACTCGAGATGGCCATTTGCAGGGCAGCTGGGCCGGACACCTGGAAGCTCGAGCTCAAGGGCTCCGCTGCCGCAGGTGGCCCGACGTCATTCGAACTCGCGGCCGTTCGCCTCAGAGCGTCACTGCCCATTACCTTCAGCACCGAGCTGCAGGGCGCCGGCGAGGTCGGATTGCACATCTACACACTCATCGACCTCGAGCTCGGCGCCGAGGAGATCGACCCGACGCGGCGCTCCGAGGTCCTCGCCGGCGAGCCGCGCATCGAGCGGCTCACCAAAATCGATGGCCGCTGCGAGGCGGCGCAGCTGACTCCCGCGGCCACCCTGCTGGCACTGCCCGCCTGGGTGGAAGGCCCTCAGTCGCGGAGGGACAAATGATCTCTGCCGCCTTGACGTCGCCCGATACGGGCCTGCTTCGACCGGTGCTTCACCTCTCCGGTCCGAAGCTGCGCGGCTCGCTTGAGGGGCTCATCAAGGCGGCGGAGGAGCTCGGCGGCATCGAGAGTTTCGTTGCCGCCGTGAAGCTCAAGTCAGAGCTCTTCCAGGAGCGGCTCGGGGAGGGGCGCGCGGCGGCGATCGAGCGCGGAGCCTTCGACGATCTCATTCGCTTCATGCCGACGGTGCGGCGACGCATTTCGGCGCTCGTCGCGACCGACGCCTGGTCCGGGACGCGCGCGGCCATGGCGGAGCTGCTGCAGGACGCGCATCAGCCAGGCACCGGAGACGCACGCATTGCGGCCTTCGAAGGCGCGCTGCGCGAAAGGGCGACAGCCACTGATGGCGCGCACGCGCGCTTCCATCGCGACTTCGCGGCCGAGCTCCTGCACAACGTCTGGCCCGAGCACTATCCCTTGATGACGCGCTGGGTGTGGGACGCCAAGGCGAATACGGGCGTACTGCGCGAGATCTGGCATGATCCCATCGCCGGCGATGCGACCGACCAGATCGTCATTGACGCGCCCGACACGCACGACGCGTTCCTCGTGCTGCGCGAGGAGCTGTCGCATTTCCTCTCCGAGCAGGGCATCTTCCGCGACATGCTCTGGTTCGTCGACCTCGTCGAGGCGCACATCTACGGCGGTTACATCAATTCGCAGGGCGGCGCCTGGCTCAAGGCCGACTTCTCGGCCGAAGGCGATCCGCTCGAGCATACGCGCCGCATCCTGGGCCTCGATGCCCGCAGGCGGCCCTCGGCCGGCGGATAGAAGGATCCACGCGATGACGATGCGCCTTGCCCCGCCCTGCCACACGCTCCTCACGCGCCGCGCTCCAGGAGGCTGCTGATGCCCATTCACGAGAAGAGCCTGATCCGGCCGGAGAACCTCAAGACTCACGACAAGCTCGTGATCGATGGTGTCGACGTCTCCGGTCACTGGTCGACGTTCATCACATCGCGCGTCGTCACCGACTACAACGAAAACCTCGAGGACGAGATCGCGGCCATGCCCGGCGGCGACAAGATCCATCGTTGCTGGCAGTGCGGCTCATGCACGAATGCCTGCACGATCAATGCGATCGAACCGCGCTTTAACCCGCGCTACTGGATCTATCTAATCCGCATGGGCTACGAGAGCGAGCTTCTGCGCGACAAGGATATCATCTGGCAGTGTGTCTCCTGCCACAAGTGCACGAACATCTGCCCACGCGACGTCGAGCCCGAAGGCGTCATGAAGGCGACCGCGCACTGGCTGCACATGAAGGGCTACACGCCACCCTCACCGTCGCACATCTTCGACGAGGAGTTCTCGCGTCAGGTCGTCGAGCGCGGCAAGATCGAGGACACCGAGGTCCTCCACAAATTCCTTCATAAGACGAAGCAGCCCTTGATGCAGGACTGGCTCGTCGCGATCGGCACCGGGATCGCCAAGCGGCTGCCGTTCGTGTGGGGCATCAAGATGATGCTCGCGCAGCTCTTCAAGCCGCGGACGCGCAACTGGTCGAAGGCGCGTGCGGCGATCGAGGACTACATCCACGAGAAGGAAGACGAGCGCAGAGCGGTGATCGCGGGATCGCGCAAGGCGGCGCCACCGGCGCATGCAGGAAAGGCCGGTCACATGATGGCGGCGGAATAGCTCCATGCTGTTCATGGTCATCGAGCGCTTCAAGGATGCAGATCCGAAACCGGTCTACCGGCATCTGCGCGATCAGGGCCGCGGCCTCCCCGACGGCCTCAAGTATGTCGCCAGCTGGATCGAGCCGAATTTCGATCGCTGCTTCCAGGTGATGGAATGCGACGACGCACGCCTGCTCATGGAGTGGGCGATGCATTGGCGCGAGCATGCCACCTTCGAGATCGTACCCGTCGTGCCGTCCGCCGAGACGCGCGCGCTGGTCGAGAAAAGCCTGGATCAGGAGAAGCGGTGACATGGTCGACGTAACCGAAAAAGCTAAGAAATACCGCTCGGTCGCCTACTATCCGGGCTGCGCGCTCGAGGGCACGGGCAACGGCTACGATGTCTCCACGCGCGCGATCGCCAAGGAGCTCGGGCTCGGCTTGAAGGATGTGAAGGACTGGAACTGCTGCGGGGCGATGGAGGTGAAGAACGTCGACCCGAAGATCCAGACCTATCTCTCCGCGCGCGTCCTCTCGCAGGCCGTGCACGAGAACCAGCAGGACGTCGTCATGGCGCCCTGCAACGGCTGCTATCACAACCTGAAGAAGGCCGAGCACGATCTCGCGCACGATCAGGCCTCGCGCGATGTGACCGAGCGCCTGTCGAGCAAGGCGGGACATCCGACCTACAAGGCCGGTGAGGCCGAGACGATCCACGCGCTCGACTGGCTGAAGGCGACCATCGGCGAGGAGGGCATCAAGGCGCGCACCAAGGGGCGGCTCGCCGGACTCAGAATCGCCAACTACTACGGCTGCATGTATGTCCGCCCGCGCCACATCTTTCCCGAGAAGGACAAGGGGCCGGGCTCGGAATCGACGCACGCGCCGCACTTCATGGACGATCTCCTCGCCGCGGCCGGCGCGACGAACGTCTCATTCCCGCTGAAGACGGCCTGCTGCGGCGGCGCCCACACGCTGTCCGACAGCGATACGTCGACGAAGCTCGTCCTCAACATCCTGCAGGCGGCCGAGGCTTCCGGCGCCGATGTCATCGCCACCGAATGCCCGACCTGCCACTCGGGCCTCGAGATGCACCAGGTGCGCGCCGAGAAGCGCTTCGGCAAGAAGACGAACGTGAAGATGCTCTACTTCACGCAGCTGCTCGGCCTGGCACTCGGCATCGGTCCGCGGAAGCTCGGCATCCACACGAACATCTCGGATTCGCGCGATCTGATCATCGAGAAGCAACTGACCTGACGCCTCGTCAGGAGATTGGCGTTACCTGCAGCGGCATGCCGCCCTTCGGCCGCAGTGTCACGCGGCTCACGGGCTCGGGCGTGTGGCGGCCGTCCCAACCGAAGCGCGCGCCGCGAACGAGCGTCGCGAGCAGCGCTGTCGCCTCGAGCATGGCAAAGGTCGCGCCGATACACACGCGCGGGCCGTAGCCGAACGGCATCCACTGCGTGCGCGCGTGCCGGGCCTCGGCGGCAGGCAGGAAGCGATCGGGATCGAAGCGCTTGGGGTCTTCCCAGAGCCGGTTGTGGCGGTGAATCGCAAAGATCGGGATGAGCACAAGCGTCGGAGCATGGAGACGGTGACTGCCGAGCGTGGTCGGCTCGTCGATGGTGCGCGCCATCATGGCGACGGGTGGATAGATGCGCATGGCCTCCTTCAAGACGCGGCGCGTGACCACCAGTCGGTCGATGTGAGACGCCTCGATAGGCGCGCGACCCGCGACTTGTGCGGCCTCGGCCCGGATGAGCTCCTGCCAGGCTGGGGCACGCGCGAGGAGATAGAGCGTCCAGGTCAGCGCCACGGCCGTCGTCTCGTGGCCGGCCATGTAGAACGTGACCATGTTGTCGATGAGCTGCTCCTCGCTCATCGGTTCGCCCGTTTCGGGGTCCCGGGCCGACATCAGGCGGCCGAGGAGATCGCGGCGCTCGCCGCCTTCGGCGCGCCGTCGTGAGATGACCATGGCGACAATCGAGCGAAGGTCGCGTGCCGCGCGGCGCATGCGTCCGCGGCCAGGATGCCAGATGCCATCCGGCAGACGGAGTTGGCCGGCTGCGATCTCCCACGTCACCGGTCCCAGATAGCGCCGGCCGGCGTTCTGGATCAGGTCACCGACCTCGAGGCCGTCGCCTGAGAACATCGTCGAGGCGATGATCCTGAAGGTGAGGTCGCCCATGGCGTGCTCGACGGCGATCGTCCGCTCGCCCGGCTTTGCCGCCCAGGCCGCGACGATGCGCTCGCCTTCGGCCGCCATCGCGGGGACGAGCGCGGTCAGATCCTGCGGCCGGAACAAGGGTGCCGCCGTGCGCCGCTGCCAGCGCCAGGCGGGCCCGTCCGAGGTGAGAAGTCCCTTGCCGAGGGCCGGCGACAGCACACGCTTCTCGACCGAAGTCTTGTGGAAGCGCTCGGCGCCACCGATCAACACCTCCTCGACAAGCTCCGGCCCGGTCACCCAGACGATGTTGGCCCGACCGACACGGCGCTCCGCGAACGGCTCGTCGAACACGATGCCCGGCAGGCTGGCCGGCACCGCCGAC
>DAORNH010000006.1:41254-41615 GCA_035440865.1 Hyphomicrobiaceae bacterium
ACGGCTGCGGTTCGGCCCCAACGCCCTCGGGTACGACAACGGCCATGGCAGGCGCCGCCCGTCGCAGAGCGGCCGACGATCAGGTCGCCGTCGCGGCGGCCTTGGCCTTGCGCGCGCGAGCGATGCCGGCGGACTTCTTGAGGCGCGTGCGGGCGCCGGACGTGTTGCCCTGGCTGCGCGATTGCGCCGGGCGCGCGGCCGTGCGCCGCTGCTTCTTCTTCAGCTTCTCGACGTTCCGCAGCGAGCGCTTCGACATGACGGCAATCCTTGCATGTGTGGATGTGTGGTGACGCGGCGCAACTTGGCCAGCATCGCAACCGCTGCTGTAAGGGATCGGATGACGCGACGCAAGCATGCTCGC
>DAORNH010000006.1:41625-42995 GCA_035440865.1 Hyphomicrobiaceae bacterium
TGATGTATGGCCGGACACTGGTCCGACTGGCCGGAAACAGCCACAACCGCACGATCCTCCACCGAACGAGCGTTGTGCTCGCGCGGCCTTCCACGCTAACATTGCGCCATGCTCGGATCGGACCACAAATTCCGCATTCGCAAGGGCGTGCCGGCCGATGCCGCAGCGCTGGCGGTGCTGTTTCGCGAGACGTGGGAGCTCACGTACCGGGCGATCATCCCGGCCGTCCATCTCGAGACGCTGATCCGACGGCGCAATGAGGATGCCTGGCGGCTCGCGCTTGGCGCGAGCGAGGGCATCCTGGTGCTCGAGGTCTTGGGCGTGATTGCCGGGTATGCGAGCTTCGGAGCCGCGCGCGGGCGGGGGCGATCGGCCTACCGGGGGGAGATCTACGAGCTCTATCTGGCTCCGGTCTACCAGGGTCTCGGCCTCGGCGAGCATCTCTTCGAGGCGACGCGCTCTGCACTCGATCAGCGGCGGCTGAGCGGCCTCATCGTCTGGGCGCTCGCCGACAACCTGCCGGCGCTAAGCTTCTATTGGGCGCGTGGTGGGCGCCCGATCGCACGCGTCACGGATCGGATGGCTGGCGTGCCGTTGCCGAAGGTCGCCTACGGGTGGACCTGATGGAGGCCGCGGCTACCGGCTGTCACCGGGCCATAGCATGCCCTTTGAGCCAAGGCCCATGCTCGAGCCGGGCCACGTTGGCGCGCCAGGCGGCGATCCAGGTGTCGCGACCGGTGAGGTGCGGCGTGGGGCCGCCGCGATGTCCCGCGGTCGCGGAGGTCGCTTGGCCGCGGGTGCAGGCGTGGTCGTGGGCACTCCCCAGGGTGACGTCGGTGGATCGGCCGGCTTTGGATCGACGGTCGACGCGGCTGCCGTGGGAGCTGGTGTGTCGGGATCGCCCGACGCATCGCCCGGATGGCCGGTAGCAATTCGCTTGCGGCTTTCCTCCGCTTCGGCGGCATCGGCGTAGGCCTTGTGGCGGGCTGCCTCAGATGCGGCCCATGGCTCCGGCTTGCACTTGCAGTTTTCGACGAGCGTCTTGCGGTACTTGAAGGCAGTCGGGAGCTTCGTGTAGGCGCGCCCGGTGAGATCGACCATCTCGGCAGGCTCGGCCGTATTCGGCAGATAGAATAGCTGCGCGTCCTCGCCGCAGCTCGCGCGACAGCGGCTGGCGTCCTTCCAGAAGTTGCTCCGCGAGGTCGCGTAGCTGAGCGGCCAGTAGAAGCCATCACAGAGACGCACGCAGACCGTCCGATAGGCGCCGGATCTCGAAGATCTGCGATCGTCATCGTCCTCGCGGCGCGGCAACCAAGGGTTTGGCGCCGAGGGAGCAGCAGGCGGTCGATAGTTGGCCGGCGGAGGGGCGG
>DAORNH010000006.1:43005-43372 GCA_035440865.1 Hyphomicrobiaceae bacterium
CCGAAAACCCTCCGAAGAGCTTGTCCAGGAACCCCTGAGCATGGGCAGGCGGTGCCGACGACGTCGCGCCGCTGGCGACGACGGCAGCGGCAGCAAGACCGGCAACGATACCGCGGCCAAGAGAGCCCACGCGCCTCGACGCAACAGACCACATGTACGCCTACCCGCACAAAATCGAACGCGGCCCGACACGGCCATCGCGATCATTTGGCGTGAGGGGTGCAAATATTTCGCTAACGCGGCGGCCGAATTGGCACGACGGCCGCGGCACGAAGCAGCTCGCCAGGACCTCGGCCATGAGCTACTCGGTTGCGTCGACGACGTCAGCGGCCAGGGAGCCCGGATGGCCCGCCATATCGCAGGACCA
>DAORNH010000007.1:0-842 GCA_035440865.1 Hyphomicrobiaceae bacterium
CAGACGCTTCGTTGCAATCATCCACGCAGACCAGAATTGGCCGCAGTCGCTCAAGTTCCGTCAGCGAGCACTGGCACAGCGAGCCGCTGCACTCCCGGAGGTGTACCTGCTCTTCATGGAGGTACTTGGTCCACGTGCCGGCGCCGTCGATCTCGACGCCTCCGCCGAGGAACACGGTGACGAGGTCCGCGCCGACATTTGCGACGGCGAGCTTGTTCTCCGCGTCCCAGGCGAGCGCGATGGATGGCAGCCCGCCCGACTTGGTGAGCGTGTTGCCTGCCGCGTCATGGGTCATCGCGAACGATCACGTCGACGGCAGCGGCCAGGTCTAGCGGCGCCGCCCCTCGAGCACGCCGCCAGGGACTTGTCCCTGGACCCAAAATTGGTTTCCAAAGGCCAAAGCCATTGGCGGGGTTCGGGGCCGCGCCCCGATGGCTAATGGCGGGACGTGACCGGCGTCGTACGTGAACGTCTGCGTCGAGGCTGCGTTGCCGGCGTTGGTCGCGGTCAGCAGCTGTCAGCGGGCCGCCCCGCCGAGATGACGGCGGTGATGCGCCCCCTGGCGTCGCGCCCGAAAGTGATGTCCCGGAGGACGCCCGCGCCCTTGGAGCATGTGCAGCCTCTCGCCCGGCATCCGGGCGATGGCCTGGCTGGACATCAGTTGCCCACAGAGCGCGGCATCCATTGCCTGGAACGATCCGAGCGTGGTCGCCGCGAGGCATCGGGATCGCCGTGCTGGAAAAGTGCTGTTTGCTGTGGGGGTGGAGATCGGCTATGAGGTGCGCGAGGCGCCCATAGCTCAGCTGGATAGAGCGTCGGCCTCCGGAGCCGAAGGTCAGAGG